>JBFMBT010000296.1:0-8339 GCA_040754875.1 Verrucomicrobiota bacterium
GCGCTGTAATGGTCTTCAATGACACAGGCCCAGCGCGCGAGCGTGAGGATTTCCTCGTCCGTGATGGCGAAGCGCGCGCGATCATCGGGCGACACGGGGATGTTCTTGACCATCTTGCCACCACCGACGTCGTAGATGAGTTTGAATTCTTTGTTGCCGAGAATTTTTTGCAGGATGGGTTTGAAGCCTTGTTTCAGTGTCGGCTTGAACACGTAATATTCATCGGGGTTGACCGAGCCTTGCACGACGTTTTCGCCGAGGCCATACGCGGCGTTGATGAGCACGGCGTCGCGAAAGCCGGTTTCCGTGTCGATGGTGAACATGACACCGGACGCGGCGAGGTCGGCGCGCACCATGCGTTGCACGCCGATGGACAACGCGACCTTGAAATGGTCGAACCCCTTGTCCGTGCGATACGAAATGGCGCGGTCCGTGAACAGAGAGGCGAAGCAACGTTTGCAGGCGTCGAGCAACGCGGCATGGCCCTGGACGTTGAGATAAGTTTCCTGCTGGCCGGCGAAACTGGCATCGGGCAAATCCTCGGCGGTGGCGCTGCTGCGCACGGCGACATCGGCCGGTTGCGCCCCGCCCAACTGGTCGTAAGCGGCGAGGATTTGCTTCTCCAGGTCGTGCGGCAACTCCGAGGCCAGAATCGCGTGGCGCACCTTGTTCCCGCGAATGCGCAGGTTCTGGATGTCCTGTGTATCGAGGTCTTCGAGGATGACGCGAATCTGAACGTCGAGCCCGGCTTCACTCAGGAAATAGCGGTAGGCATCGGCGGTGATGGCAAAGCCGTTGGGAATCTTGACGTCCTGGGCGGCGAGTTCGCGATACATCTCGCCGAGCGACGCGTTCTTGCCGCCGACGAGCGGGATATCCTCGATGCCGGTGTCGGCGAACCATTTTATCCAGACGGGTTGGCGCGCGGCGGCGCGTGAAGTCTTGCGTCGCCTGGGTGCTTCGAGCGTTTGCATCGGTGGCATACGATTTCCTTTCTCACCGAACGGTCTGGTTCACAGATCAGAACGCATCCGGCTCATTCGCTTTCACCGTAAAATTCCACGAGCCGCTTGTGAGTGGCCTGCAACTGGCGGACCAGAATGCCGGCCACGCGACGCGCCAGATCGAACCCAAAGGCCGGATGTTTCTCCGCAAGGACGCGCAATTCAGCGGCATCGATGGCAATCAACTCGGCCCCTTCCACGACGCGCGCGCGAAAGTGACATTGGCCGGGCGAAAACAGCCACGTCCAGCCCAAGGCATCGCCGGGATTGAGCGTCTCGATGCCGACCACGCCACGGCCGGGAACAAAGGTTTCCATTTCCAACTGCCCCGAGTGAACCAGGTACAGATAGTCGGTGTCCTCGCCGCCGAGGAGCAGTTCCTGGGCGGTGTTAAACGATTGCAGGGACGCGTGCTTTGTCACCATGGCGAGGTGGGCGGCACTCATGCCGCGCAGAAACGGATGGGCCGCAAGGATGGTATCAAGGGATTCGACGGGTTCCAGAAACGGGTCGCCCAGAAGAACCGGCCCAGCGGGCTGCGTCCCTCGCGCCTTGATTGGAGTGCGTGTGCCGATGGCGTCCTTTCGCACGGATGATTTGAGCTTTCTCATCATGATGATGTTTCCACGGGCGGGAGGCTGACGCTCAACATGGGTTGCCGGCTTTTTGACATCTTTTGTTGAGTCGCCTACGTGATGCGCGCACGGAATCTCTTAGGGCACGTCGGCAAAAAACGCGGAAAAAATTCCGGCGAGTAAGGATGGCATGCGAATCGCTACTTCATGTGGAAGCCAGTGCCGCTGAACGCGGTGGCATGGGGCAACTTTCCCCGCTAAATGGGGTGACCGCCCCATGGAGTCAGCGGCCAAGGCATGAAACCATAGTGTCCTTCGGACGAGTGAAGACGTGCGACTCGCATCGACCCGTCCGTCGGATAGCAAACCTACCCAGAGTCTGTATGAGAATAACCGTATTACTGGCGGACGATCATGTGGTGGTGCGTCAAGGGCTGCGTGTGCTGCTCGAGTCGGACCCCGAACTGGTCGTGGTCGCCGAGGCCGACACCGGCCGGCAAGCCGTCCAGCTTGCCAAAAAACATCTGCCGGACGTGGTGGTGATGGATATCGCCATGCCGGTCATGAACGGCCTGGAAGCCACGCGCCAGATCATGAGGGAATCGCCCTCCAGCAAGGTGCTGATCCTGTCCTCGTATGACGACACCGAATACGTGTCACGATTGACCGAGGCCGGCGCGGTGGGGTATCTGGTCAAACACTCGGCGAGCAACGAATTGCTGGCCGCCATCCGGGAAGTGCGGAAAGGCAATGCGTATTTCAGTCCGTCCATTTCACGCCGCATGATCAATAATTTCCGCGACGCGTTTTACAAACGGCGCCCGGCGGAGAAACAGGGCGAGCATCTTACTTCGCGCGAGGGCCAGGTCTTGCAGCTCATTGCCGAAGGCCGCGCCAACAAACAGATTGCCGAGGATCTGGCCATCAGCATCAAGACCGTGGAGAAACACCGGCAACAAGTGATGAACAAACTGCACATCCACGAAGTGGCCGGGCTCACGCGTTACGCGATAGCGAAGGGAATCATCCAGTGTGAAGCCATGACGTGACCGCGAGGAATCCGGGGTTCATTTCCATCCACGCCCGCGAAGGGCGGGGTGCCCGCGGCCCAAGAAGTGGCGCACCCGTTAGGAGTTGAACCTAAAACCTTCTGATCCGTAGTCAGATGCTCTATCCAATTGAGCTACGGGTGCTCCAGCAGGGCGCAAAATCTACAAGTCACCCCTCCCGGGTGCAAGCGGTTTTTGGGAGAATTATCGGCCCCGGTTCAAGGCGGAAACTTTGAACCTTGAACTTGGAACCGGGAGCTTCATGCTTCCCTTCATGCTCAAGCTCGCCCTCGTTTCCGCCGCCACCTACGGTTACCTGGACGCCCCGCGCACGCCCGGCTCCAATCACGGCACCGCCTTTGCCACCACCTTCAACGGTTTCGACGACGCGAAAGCAAAACAACACAAATGGACCTTCGTGCGCGCCCAAAAGCGCCTCGAAGGCGCGCAGGTCACCCGCATCTGGGACCCGCAAAAGGAATGGGCCGAACGCCTCGCCGATGTGTGCCACATCCCCAAGGTCTGCGACTCGCCCGAGGAATGCGCCGAGGGCGTCGATGCCGTCATCATCATCGACGACGGCTCGGGCGCGCAATCCAGATACGCGGTCACGCCGCTCAAGAAAGGCATCCCGACATTTTGCGACAAGCCGCTCGCCATGACCGCGAAGCAGGCGCAGGACATCGCCAAACTGGCGCGCTCCACCGGCACGCCGTTCATGTCCGCCAGCTCGCTGCGTTTCGTGCCCGACATCCTCGCGCTCAAGGCCCAGGTCAAGGACATCGGCCCCGTGCATCTCGCCACCACCGCGTGCGGCAACGAACTCGTCTATTACGGCATCCACGCGCTGGAGATGGCTTACGCCGTCCTCGGGCGCGGCGCCGTCTCCTGCGTGAACGTCGGCTCACCCGGCGTCAACGTCGTGCGCGTGCGCTTCGAAAACCATCGCGACGTCGTTCTCATGGTCGGCGAGCGCGATTGGATGCGCGCCGGCTACCAGATCAATGTTTACGGCCAGAAAGCCTGGCGCAGCGTCACGCCCGACCTCAAGGACCTTTATTATTATCTGCTTGAACAATTCCTGCTCTACATCCGCACCGGCAAGGAAGTCGTTCCCATCGAGGAAGAAGTCGAGGTCATCGCCGCACTGGAAGCCGGCAAACGCTCGTTGAAAGAACAACGCGAAATTTCCCTCAGCGAAGTTCTCAAATGATTGCGGCAGCGAGGCGAGGAGGCTCCGGTGTTCGCGAATTGAAACTTCCCTGGAGTTTGATGTTTGAGGCTTGAAGTTGGTCAGGGCCCCAACCCCGCCTTCTTCGCCAGCGCAAATCCCTCCGCCGTCACGCGTTCCAGTTCCTGGAACAACTCCTCGTCCACCGCCTTGAAATTGAAACACGACTTCCCCTGCATCCGCGCCTTCAACCCCTCCGACATTCCCGCGCGCAACTGCGGAAACATATACACCGGCATGAAGTGATAACTGACATACGCCTTGCTCGCCTTCACCCACGCCACCGGATATCCCTTCTTCAACTTCTCGCTGTACTCCACGTCCAGGCAATAATGCTCCACCACGTCCGCGCTTACCTTCAACCGTCCCGCATACGGCGCCAGGATTTCCCGCAACCGCCCGAAAACCATTTCAAATTCCGCCTTCATCACCATTTAACGGTTTAACCTAACTTTCTCGTTTGCCACCTCCACACCAGCCCATCCTCCGGGTCCATCACCTCACCCACAAACTTGAACCCACACTTCGCCAGCACCCGTTTCGATGCTTCCCCATCCGGAAGCGTATGCGCCCGCACCACGCTCACCAACCCGCTTTCAAACGCAAAATCCACCAGCGCCCGCGCCGCCTCCGTCGCGTACCCTTTGCCCCGGTAGTCCGGCTCCGTCCCGTAGGCGATCTCCACCATGCCCGCCGTTGGCGGCCCCTTGAACCCCGCGCTCCCCGCCACGACCCCATCGCTCCGTTGCACCATCACAAATCCCAGCGTCCATACATCCGGCGCCGGCGTCGCATCGAGCCGCGCCAGCCACTCCGCCGACACCTCCTTTCTCGCCTCCGGCGGCATCCCGGCCACCATCGCCCGCGCTTCCTCCACCGACTGCGGCACCAGCCTGAGGTGGGCGGTTTCCAGGAACGCGGATTTCACAGCAAAATGAAGCACTCAAATCGCCCCTCCTGCCAGCACGATTTCCACGCATCGTCCGCACGCCATTTTGATTGCTCAATCGAATGATTGGGAGCATAACGTCGGCACCCCATGGCTGATGACGAGGAAATCAAGCGAAAGGCAGAGGAGGAACAGCTTGCCATCGCAAATGAAACTGGCATCGCAGCGGATTTTGCCCCCTCTCGACTGATCTATAACCCAGCGACCGGCATGGTCATCGCTTCCGTCGAACGGTTTGCCAAGGACGCCTTTGACCGCCGCCTGTTTTTTCGTCACACGTCGGAACGCGCCTATCGCCCGCTTGAGTCCCCGTCGCCGGATATTCATTTTCATGACGTTGTCACCTCGGCGACTCACCCGGTCATTTACTTCGCCGTTACGCGCATAAGCAAAATGCCGGGGACCGGGTATGGCGGCGACTGGCTCTCGGTGGAAAGGTTCGACCTCCAGCAAAACCGGACCGAATCGGTCTTCACAAAGGAAAACTGGCGCCTACCGGAGCCGTATGCGAAGGGATGGATTTCGCATTTGCTCGGCGTAACCCTGGACAATTCGGCAATCATTTGCTCCTGTGGACTGCAAGGAGCCGCGGGAGGCAAAGTCCATTACTGGCTCGCCACCGTATCAGTTGTCTCCCGGGAAGTGACGCTCTTGACCCGATTGGAACAGGTTTGGTTTTGAGCCGCGCTTGTTCATGTCCTCCCACTGTGTGTCCATTGGTGTCCGCCCGCATTCGGACCCCAAAAAATCCCTGTTGACAGCTTCACAGTCATATATCAATCTATCCGCATTCGTTGATATCAACGAACTCATTGCGAGTGGTCGAGGGACTGGCCCGATGACGCCACGGCAACCGGCTGGAACTGCGAAGTCCAGCGTCCAGGTGCCAATTCCAGCTCGAACCGGCAGCGGTTCGGGGAAAATGAGAAGAGTCGCCGGTGGATTTTCAGCCTCTTCTCACAATGGGAAGGGGCTTTTTGTTGCCCCGATAGCAAAACGGAAAGAACAAACGTTATGGACAGTCAGCATGGTTTCATGAAGGCGCTCAAGTGCCGCGAGTGCGCGCGCGAGTATCCTCTCGGAGCGACCCACGTCTGCGAATTTGACTTCGGCCCGCTCGAGGTGGCCTACGATTACGAGCGCATCAAGCACAAGCTCACGCGGGCCACCATCCAAGGCCGCCCGCAAACGATGTGGCGCTATCGGGAGTTGCTGCCCGTGGCCGGCGAACCGACGGTGGGCCGTCAGGTCGGCTTCACGCCGTTGATCAAGGCGGACCGCCTGGCCCGGCGTCTGGGCGTGCGCGAGCTGTGGGTGAAGAATGACACGGTCAACTATCCCACGTTGTCGTTCAAGGATCGCGTGGTCAGCGTGGCGCTGAGCCGCGCGAAGGAACTGGGCTTCACGACGGTCGCCTGCGCGTCCACGGGCAACCTGGCCAATTCCGTCGCCGCCAATGCCGCCGCCGCCGGATTGAACGCTTACGTGTTCATCCCCGCCGACCTCGAGCAGGGCAAGATTGTCAATTCCCTCGTCTATGGCGCAAACGTCATCGGCATCCGCGGGCATTACGATGAAGTGAACCGCCTGTGCGCGGAGATTGCGGGCAAGTTCGGCTGGGCGTTTGTGAACGTCAATATGCGCCCGTATTACGCCGAAGGCTCCAAGAGCATGGGCTTTGAAATCATGGAGCAACTGGGCTGGCGCATTCCCGACCACACGGTCGTTTGCATGGCGTCCGGCTCGTTGCTGACGAAGATTCACAAGAGCTACCAAGAGTTCAGCAAGCTGGGCCTGGTGCCGGAGGCCAAGTACCGCATTCACGGCGCGCAGGCGACCGGTTGCTCGCCGATCACGACGGCGCAGAAGGCGGGGCTGGATTTCTTCAAACCGGTCAAGCCAAACACCATCGCCAAGTCGCTGGCCATCGGCACGCCGGCGGACGGTTTCTACGCGCTCAAGGTGATGAAAGAAACCGGCGGCCACGGCGAGGACGTGAGCGATGACGAGATTCGCGACGCCATCAAGCTGCTGGCCGAGACCGAAGGCATTTTTGCCGAGACCGCTGGCGGCGTGACCGTGGGTGTGGCCAAGAAACTGATTGCCTCAGGCAGGATTCCTGCCGATGCTTCGGTGGTCCTCTGCGTCACCGGCAACGGTTTGAAGACGCTGGACGCGGTGATCGGCCATGTGGGCCAGCCGCGGGAAATCAAACCCAGCCTGCGCGAATTCGAGGCGCTGCTGGAATGCGAGGGCAAGTCAACCGTCAACGTATAGAAGTATGCCAGTCACAGTCCGAATCCCAACGCCGTTGCGCAAGCTGACCAACAACGAGGAACTCGTGGAGGTGAGCGCGGGCAACATTGGCCAGGCCATCATTGAATTGCAGAACCGTTATCCGGGCATCAAGGAACGCCTGGTGGATGACAGCGGCGCGGTGCGCCGGTTTGTCAACGTGTATGTCAACGAGGAAGACATCCGCTTTCTGCAAAACCAGGAAACCCCCCTCAAAGACGGCGACGAAGTGAGCATCATCCCCGCCATCGCCGGAGGTTAAAATCCATGGCCACCAAGACCAAGGCCGCCAAAGGCCGCACCACCGCCACACAAAACCAGACCACGCGCCTGTGGCTGATGTATCCGCCCAAGCTGATCACCACGCCGGTGATCTGGCAATTGGGTCACAAGTTCAAGGTCGTGACGAATGTCCGACAAGCCAGCGTCACGGATGAAATCGGCGTGGTGTGCCTCGAACTGGAAGGCCAGCGCGACGTGATAAAAAAGGCAATTAAGTGGTTGGAACAGTTGGGGATTAGCGTGGAGCCGGTGGAGATTAACGTGATCGAAAGCTGACTTGGCCTGTTTCGCAAGTTCTTTGTTATCAGCACATTGGATCAGGTGGGAACCGGCCTGTAGGAGATGTTTCGCAGCCTGCCAGACGGGTTTCAGATCGCATTAAAAAACCTGATTACGCTCTTGACCGCTGGCGTAGCGGGAGTTATAAAAGTTACCCAGCTTGAAAGTGGCGCCTGAACCTTAACCGGAGAATGGTCTATGACAAAGCGTGACTTGGTGGTGCGGATCAGCAACGAGACGGGCTTGGTGCAACAGCAGGTGCTGGATGTCATCCAGAAAACATTGGACTACATCTCAGCCGCCCTCGCTGAAGGCCGGAACGTGGAGTTGCGCAACTTCGGCGTGTTCGAAGTCAAGGTTCGCAAAGCCCGCATCGGTCGCAATCCCAACTCGCCTGAGAAAGACGTGCCCATCCCGCCCCGCGCAGTCGTTAAGTTCAAACCCGGCAAGGAGATGCGCGAAGCCGTGTTGAAACTGACACCGGCGCAGGTGGAGTCCGCCCAAAAGGCGCAGGCCGAGCAATCGCAACCGCCTCAATAAGAAATCATTCAGGCATTTCGCCCAGCTTTACAGCGCTCCTGCGACGCAGCGGGCGCTTTTTCGTTTTTCAAGGCGCGCCCGCCGCGCGGAGGCGGCCCCCCATGTCGGACCCGCGGGGCGGCGCCCCCCAGACGA
>JBFMBT010000297.1:0-8311 GCA_040754875.1 Verrucomicrobiota bacterium
TGTTTAATTCCGACCGGTACTTCGCCACGGTCCGCCGCGCAATGACGATGTTCTTTTCCTTGAGCATCTTGACGATCTGATCGTCCGAATACGGGCTTTGCGGCGGCTCGTTCTTGATCATGTCCGCAATCATGTCCTTCACGCTGGTGTTGGACATGCCGGTGCCGTCGGCCGTCTTGATGCCGGATGTGAAGAAATACTTCATCTCGAACACCCCCTGCGGCGTCTCCATGTATTTGGCCGACACGGCGCGGCTGACGGTCGTTTCATGCACACCCACGGCCTCCGCCACCTGCACCATGGTCAGCGGCTTGAGAAACGCCACGCCCTTCTCCATGAACTCGCGCTGGCGTTTCACAATTTCGTTGCCGATGTTCAAAATCGTCTGCTGCCGCTGGTGCAGGCTCTTGATGAGAAACTTGCCCGCGCGAATCTTGTCGCGAATGTAATCGCGCACTTCGCTCGACGCATCCGCCTTGGACATCAAATCCTTGTAAACATTGCTGATGCGCAGGTGCGGAATCTGGTCGTTGTTTAGCGTTACCACGAAATCGTCGCCCACCCGTTGCACGAACACTTCCGGCACGATGTATTGGTGATTGTCCGGCAGGAACGCCCGGCCCGGTCGCGGCTCCAGATGCCCGATCTTCTCCACCACCTCCTGCGCTTCGTCCACTTCCATGCCCAGCGCCCGCGCGATTTCCGGGATGCGCCGTTTGCCCAGCGCCTCCATGTGGTCGCGAACAATCGTGTATTCCGGCGCGTCCTCGCGGCCCGCACGCTCCAATTGCAGCATCAGGCATTCCCGCAGGTTGCGTGCTCCAACCCCCGGCGGCTGAAAGGTTTGGATCACCTTCAACACGGCCGTTATCTGCTCCACCGGGATGCTGGTCGAAAACGACAATTCCTCGACCGAACTCTGCAAATACCCGTAATCATCGATGTTCCCGATGATCATCTCGGCAATCGGATGCTGCTCGCGCGGCACTTCCGACATGCGCAACTGGTCGAGCAAATGTTCCTGGAGCGACGTCTCGCTCACGATCGAGTTGAACATGAACTCGCGCTTCTCTTCCTCTTCCGCCGAATGCCGCATCGGCACGTTCGTCTGCGCAAAATGGTCGCGCCATTCCTGGTCCAGTTGCGTCAGCTTGTCGAATTCCGCCTGAAAATCGTCCACCGGCTCGCCATCGGGCTTGTCCGTGGCCGAATCATAGGTCACATCCGCCGGCGGTTCGGTCGGGTCGGGCGATTCCGCCGGTTCCTCGCCGTCCTTGGAGGGCTTTTCGTCGCGGGCATCGACCTCCAGCACTTCTTCCAGCACCGGATTGACCTCCAGCTCCTGTTCCACAAGGGCGCGCAACTCCAGCGTCGGCGCCTGAAGGAGCGCCAACGACTGCTGCAACTGGGGCGCCAGCACTTGCGACAGCGCCATCCTCTGCGAGAGATGCAATCCCTGCGACATCGGGCGTGATTCTACTCCTGCGGCAAGCCAAACTCAAGTAGTAACGTGGCACGCCCCTTGCTTTTTCAGGAATCGTGCCACCGCTTTTGGGGCATCTTCTGCCCCTCATTTAACTCATGTAACCCATTTAACCATTCTAACCATTCGCTCTCTTCAACCCTTCAACTCCCCTTTCGCTAAAAATCATTGCTCCCTCCCTTTGCCAGTACTAACGTTCGTCAGTGGCTGTTCAATTCACGATTCTCGGCAGCGGTTCCAGCGGCAATTGCGCGTTTCTCGAAACCGATTCCGCGCGCCTCCTCATCGACGCCGGCCTGAGCGGCCGCCAGATCCGCCAGCGTATGGCCAGCATCGGGCGCGCACCCGAAGGGCTCAGCGGCATCCTGATCACGCACGAACATTCCGACCACACGCAAGGCCTGCTCACCATCGCCGCCAAGCTCGAAATCCCCGTCTATTGCAACCGCCTCACCAAGGAAGCCATCGAGGCCCAATTCCAGACGCGCTTCGAGTTCCACCTCTTCTCCACCGGCGCAAGCTTCGACATCGGCGACGTCACCGTGGACACCTTCAGCGTCCCGCACGACGCCTATGACCCCGTCGGCTTCCTCCTGCGCACCAGCGCCGGCAACGTCGGCGTCCTGACCGACCTCGGCCACGCCACGAAACTGGCCGTCGAGCGCGTGCGGTGCGCGAACGTCCTTTTGCTCGAAGCCAACCACGACTTGAAGCTCCTTCAGGAAGACACCAAACGCCCGTGGAGCATCAAGCAACGCATCCTCAGCCGCCACGGCCATCTCTCCAACAACGGCGCCGCCGATGTCTGCGAGCAAATTGTCTCCGAGAATTTGCGCCAGCTTTACCTCGGCCACCTCAGCCGCGATTGCAACACGCCCGAACTGGCCCATCGCACCGTCCAGACGCGCCTCCAATCCCTCGGCGCCACCCACATTCACGTCGAAGTCACCACCCAGGAAGCCCCCGCCCGCACCTGGCACTTCGGTGAAGCCGCCGCAAACACGCCCGCCACCACTCCCTGAGCCAGCCCGCCTTCGCACTTCGCGGGTACCGCCACGCCACCGCTCGACCAAACAGCGCCGCCGTCCGGCCGCCACCGCGCACCCCCGAACTCACGGATAAAAATCGTCATTGCATTTCGGAACGACTGTCGGCATTTTGTTGGCCCTTGGTTCGGGGCGTAGCGTAGCCTGGCTAGCGCGCTTGTTTCGGGTACAAGAGGTCGTGAGTTCGAATCTCACCGCCCCGACCATTTTAGCCGTGAATCTAAATTCCCCATTCAAATCCAAGCGCAACGTTCGCGCCTGTATTTGGCTTGGGGTCGGCCTTCTGCTCGCGGCATTGTTCCCCCGCCCTGCTTTCGCGCAATTGCTTCCGCCCGGTCATCGACCCGTTCCCGTCGGTGTCCACGCGCTGGTAGGCGGCAAGGTCGTCGTCAAGCCCGGCGAAACCATCGATAACGCCACCATCGTCATTCGTGACGGCCTGATCGCCGCAGCCGGTCGAAACATCAATCCCCCACCTGACGCCCGCGTGTGGGACATGAAGGGCGCGACGATTTACGCCGGGTTCATCGATCCTTACCTGAGCCTCGCCGCCACGAACGCGCCCGTTTCCACCACCGCCACCGAGCCCATTGCGAGCACTGACGGCCTCACTTCCGGCATTAATTTCTTCGGTGTGCCCGGGCAGGAAACCGACCCCGGAACGCCCGGCGCCGGGAACCAACTGGCGCGCGTCACCCCTGAGAAACGCGAGGCGGAATCGTATCGCATCAACGGCCGCACGTTGGAAGGCTTGCGCGAACTGGGCTTCACTTCCGCCAATATCGTCCCCAACCAAGGCGTCATCCGCGGCACCAGCGCGTTCGTTGTCTTGTCCGACGTCAATCCCAACGAGGCCATCCTGAAGCCCGACGTCTTTCAGCACATTGCGTTCGATTCGTCCAATTCCGACGATTCCTTTCCCGGATCACTCATGGGCGTCGTTGCCACCATCCGACAAACGTTTCTCGATGCGCAGCATTACGCGAAACACCTCGCTGACTACGAACAGCGCCCGGAAAACCGCAAGCGTCCGCCGTTCAATCCATCCCTCGCCGCGCTTGCGCCAGCCATGGGCCAACAAATGCCCGTCGCCTTCGAGCCCGGCAGCGTGTTGATGGTGCATCGCGCAGCCACCGTGGCGCGCGAATTGGGCTTGAAGCCGATTGTCCTGGCGAGCGGCCACGAATGGCGTCGCCCCGAATTGATCAAAGCCACCGGTCTGCCATTCATCACACCGGTCAACTTTCCTTCCGCACCAAAGATGCCCGCCGAAGATGATTGGAATGACGTTTCGCTCGACCAACTCCGCGCCTGGGATTGGGCGCCCGAAAATCCCGCGCTGCTTCGCCGCCAAGGACTGGATGTTGCCTTGACCATGTCCGGTCTGGCTGATCGCAAGGCGTTTCGTCGCAACCTTCAGCAAGCCATCCAGCGCGGCCTCAGCGAGACGGACGCGCTCGCCGGAATCACCACCATTCCCGCCCAACTCTGCGGATTGGACAGCAAGCTCGGCACCATCGAGAAAGGCAAAATCGCCAACTTGACCGTCGTCGAGGGTAATTACTTCGACCCACAAACCAAAGTGCGCGAAGTGTGGATTGATGGCCGCGTTTTCGACGTGCAAATCAAATTGCCGGATTACGCCAAAGGCGATTCCGCCAAATCCAAGGCCAAGGCGAAATCCAAAGCCAAGTCCGACCCGGATCAAATCAAGCGCGAGGCGGAGTTGAAGCAGTTGCGTGAAACGCGGACCGCTCGCGCCCCCTTGGAATCGCGCGGTGTTCTGGCCGCCCCCAAATCCGTGCTCATCCGAGGCGCGACCATCTGGACCTGCGGCCCGCAAGGCATTCTCACCAACGCGTCACTGTTGATCCACGATGGCAAGATTCAGGAAGTCGGCATTTTCAAGGTTGAGGTTTCGGCAGACACGCTGGTCATCGACGGCACGGGCTTGCATGTCACGCCGGGCCTGTTGGATGCGCACAGCCATTCAATGATCCTCGGCGGTGTCAACGAAAGCACCCTCCCATCCTCGGCCATGGTGCGCATCGCCGATGTCGTCAATTCCGAAACGGCCAACATTTACAAGCAACTCGCGGGCGGGCTCACCATCGCCAACCTCCTGCACGGCTCGGCCAATCCCATCGGCGGCCAGAACGCCATCATCAAGTTGAAGGACGGCGCTTCGCCGGATGAATTGATTTTCGCCGCCGCGCCCCAAGGCATCAAGTTTGCCCTTGGCGAAAACGTCAAACAATCCAACTGGGGCGACCGCAAGACCACCCGCTTTCCCCAATCACGCATGGGCGTGCGCACGTTCATCGCGAACCGTTTCATCGCCGCGCAACAGTATTTGAAAGTGTGGGAGGACCATCGCAAGAACGGCGGCCTGGCTCCGCGACGCGACCTTGAACTCGAAGCCATCGGCGAAATCATTCAGGGCAAGCGCTGGATTCATTGCCATTCCTATCGCCAGGATGAAATCCTGATGTTCCTGCGCTTGATGGAGGATTTCGGCGTCACCGTCGGCACGCTCCAGCACGTTCTTGAAGGCTACAAAGTTGCTGACGAGATTGCCAGACACGGCGCGGGCGCTTCTTGCTTCGCGGATTGGTGGGCGTACAAGTTCGAAGTCTTCGACGCCATCCCGTATGCCGGCAGTTTGATGCGCGACCGCGGCGCGCTGGTCTCGTTCAACTCCGATTCCTCCGACCACGCGCGGCGCCTCTATTCCGAAGCGGCGAAAGCCGTGAAATACGGTGGCACGCCGGAAGAGGAAGCGCTCAAATTCGTGACGCTCAATCCCGCAAAGCAACTGCGCGTCGATGCGCGCGTCGGCTCGCTCGAAGTCGGCAAGGACGGCGATTTCGCGCTCTGGCTCAAGTCGCCGCTCGATTCTTCGACGGTCTGTCTGCAAACGTGGATTGAAGGAAAGAAATACTTTGATCGCGCCCTGGCCGCGGAACGCTACGAGAAGTTGGAAAAGGAGCGCGCCGAGCTGATTGCCAAGGCAAAGAAACTTTCCTCCGCTGCGCCGCCTTCGAGTGGCGCGGACGCCCGCGAAGCTTTTTTCCGGCGCGCCCTTGAACACGCGCACGAGTTCATGCCGGTGGAATGCCTCGATTGCCAGTTGCCCAGGAGAGACGAATGATGCGCGCGATTTTCCCCATCGTTCTGGCTCTGCTCGCGTGTCTCCCGACCGCCTTCGCGGAATCCTTTGTCCTTTCCGACGCAACGGTTCACACGGTCTCCGGCAAGACATTGTCTCCCGGCCAGGTACTCGTCAAAGACGGCAAAATTACCGCTGTTTCCAGCAAAGTAAGTGCTCGCGATGCCACCGTCGTTGACCTGACGGGACTGCACCTTTATCCCGGACTCATCCTGCCCACCAGTTCGCTCGGCCTCACGGAAATCAATTCCGTGCGCGCCACGCAGGACACCACCGAGGTCGGCTCTTACACACCGGATGTGCAAGCGTGGATTGCGGTCAATCCGGACTCTGAACTCCTGCCGGTCGCGCGCGCCAATGGCATCACGCATTTTCTCGCCGTACCCCTCGGCGGCGTCGTTTCCGGCCAGTCCGGCCTCATGGCCATGAGTGGCTGGAGCACCGAGGACATGACGGTCAAAAAGCCCGTTGCGTTGCACGTGTTCTGGCCGCGCATGTCGCTCGACACCACACCCCGCGAACTGGCGCGTGAACGTTCCAAATGGAAAGCGCCCGACGCCCAGGCCAAGGACCGCGAGAAGCGGCTCAAGACGCTGGATGACTTCTTCAAGGAAGCCGCTGCCTATGCCAAAGCGCGCGGCGTCAGCGGCAAGAAGGGCGCGGGCGAAACCTCGTTGAACCCGCCGTGGGAAGCCATGTTGCCCTTCCTGCGCGGGGAGTTGCCGCTCATTGTCCACGCGCAGGACGCGCGCCAGATCAAGGCCGCCATCAATTGGGCCGACGCCAACAAATACAAAATCATCATCGCCGGCGGACTCGACGCCTGGATGGTTGCCGAGCTGCTCGCGAAGAAAAAAATCCCCGTCATTTTCGAAAGCATTTACGAACAGCCCGAAGATCACCAATCCTACGACATTCATTACCGCGCGCCGGCTGTGCTCCAGCGCGCCGGCGTCAAGGTATTGTTCAGCGAAGGCGCTGGTTCAGGCGGGGCCACGCGCGCGCGCAATCTTCCGTTCACCGCCGCGCAAGCCGTCGCCTTCGGCCTGCCTGCGGACGAAGCGCTCAAAGGCATCACACTTTATCCCGCTGAAGCACTGGGCGTTGCCGAAAAACTTGGTTCCATCGAAACCGGCAAGGAAGCCTCCCTCTTCGCCGCTGACGGCGACATCCTCGACATTCGCACCAACGTCAAACGCATGTGGATCGGCGGCAAGGAAGTCAGCCTCGACAGCCGCCACACGCGGCTCTACGAGAAATACAAGAGCCGGCCAAAGGCTCAGTGACGCGAGGCGCTACACCAGCGTAATCCCCACCGGACAATGGTCCGATCCCTTCACCTCGGAAAGAATAGAAGCGCCCTTCAGCCGCGGACGCAGCTTCTCTGAAACGCAGAAATAATCGATGCGCCAGCCGATGTTTCGCTCGCGGGCGTTCATCCGGTACGTCCACCAACTGTAATGGCCGCCGCCCTTTTCAAACTCGCGAAAGGTGTCCAGATAACCCTGCTTCAACGTTTCGCCGAAGGATTCGCGTTCCTCAATCGTGAACCCGGCATTGCGCACGTTGCTCTTTGGATTCGCCAGATCGATTTCCTGATGCGCCACATTCAGGTCGCCGCAGAAGACGACCGGCTTGCGCCGTTCGAGTTTCTTCAGGTGTTTGCGAAAGGCGACATCCCATTCCTGCGTGCGATATTTCAAACGCAGCAGTTCGCGTTGAGAATTGGGCGTGTACACGTTCACCAGAATAAAGTCGTCAAACTCCGCGTTGATGACGCGCCCTTCCTTGTCGTGATCCGGAATGTCCATGCCGCACGTCACTTTCAGCGGCTTCACGCGCGTGAAGATGGCGGTGCCCGCGTAGCCGGCCTTTTCGGCGGAGTTCCAGAATTGATGATACTCGCGCGGCCAGAACATGTCGGTGACATCGTCGGCGGTGGCCTTGACTTCCTGAAGGCACAACACGTCGGGCGAGGATTTCTTCAGGAAATCGAGCAACCCTTTGCCCAGCGCGGAGCGGACGCCGTTGACGTTCCATGAAATGAGTTTCATCGCGCTGTTACAAAGACGAAACAAGAAGGAAGGTCAAGCAGGCGTTGGCGAAAACGGAAAACGAGGCAATCAAATATCCAGGTGATAATGATCGAAGGCGGCGTCAGGCTTGCAGCCGAGCGATTCGTAGAGCGCCTTGGCGCCGGTGTTCTCACGGCCCACGACGAATTCGAGCGACGAGGCGCGGGTGCGCGCGGCCACGTCACGGGCGGCTTGCATCAACTGCCGGGCCACGCCCTGGCGGCGCGCGCCAGGCACGACGTAGAGATCGTTGATGATCCAGATGGGGCGCATGCGGATGGAGGTGAAGCTCGGGTAAAGCTGGATGAAGCCGACGGCTTCCTTGCCTTCGGCCAGGGCGATGAGGATCACGGAGTCTTGATTTTCCAAGCGCTCGTCGAGAAAACTTTCGGCGCCGCCGGCATCGGATGCCTGAGAATAGAAAACGCGATAGGCATCCAACAAGGGAACCAGCAGTTCAAGATGCTTCAATTCAGCCTGGACGACGGAGATGCTCATGCTCGATTTTGAGACCGTCAATGCCGACCGACAACGCAAG
>JBFMBT010000298.1:0-8260 GCA_040754875.1 Verrucomicrobiota bacterium
CACACTGCGCGAATTACATCAATTGAACTTGTTGCGCTTGTAGGCGCCCATGGCGGGGGCATCGGGATTCACTTCGGGGCCGAAGTAGCGGAGGCAGACGAGCGGTTCGGTTTCGCTGGTGTTCTCGAAGGTCACGCCCGCCTTGGCGCCGGCTTCGGTGCAGAAGTATTCGTCCTCGGTCAGTTCGTGGAAGCGGATGAGTTTGGGCGAGTTGATGGCCAGGCCGTTGATGTTGCCTTTGCCCTGCACGCAGATCAGGCCGTAAGCGCCGTTGTCCTTGATGGTGCATTTGGCGCCCGGCTCGACGGTGAGTTCCTTCGCGGTGAACAACTGCTCGCCATCGACCTTGCCATAGACAATCCAGCGGTCCACGTAACCATCGCGGCGCGTGTCGGCCACGGGCACAGGCTCGAGGTAATGGTGTTCCTTGAATTTCGGATCGACGTTCTTGTCCCAATCGAGCTGGTCCACGATGAAATCCAGGTCCTTGTGATGTTTCTTGGGCATGTCCTTGACGAGGAGCGACCACGGGACTTCGCGGCCTTCGACGAGGCTTTGGTACATGCCGAACACGTCGCTGCCCCATTGCGGCTCGTAGGTGCAGAGCGAACCGGGCGCGTGCAGGATGCAGGGGTCGATGAGCCAGCCGCTGCCGACCTTCAAGCGGTATGCCTTGGACAAATCGAGGATGCCATTGTCGCCCTTATTCCAATTCTCGAGGCATTGGCGGACCTGTGCCTTGGTTGTGCCCGGCTCGAAGCCCATGAACGTGTAAGGGAAATTGTTGCCCACGTTGTTGTGTTGCGGCGGGAAATAATACGACTCGGGCTTGCCTTCCTGGCCGACCAGCTTCGCCTGTTTGGCGCTCTGGTGCATGTGATGCGGAATGGGCCCCATGTTGTCGAAGAACTTCGAATACACCGGCCACTTCTTGTATTTGTTCCAGATGGATTTGCCGATGAGCGTGGCGCCGCATTCGGCAACGGCCTGCTGGAGCGTGAAACGGTTGCGGCCCACGACAACGTAGCTCAAGCCTTCGTCGGGCGTGCGGTTTTCGTTGGCGGCGGGCGTGGTCGAAGCGAACCAGCGTTCGTCGATGCCGCCACGATTCAAGCCGTAGGCATAAAGGTCGTCCGGGTGCAGCTTGAGGCGTTTGCCGGGCTGCAGAAAGGAGCGCGGCACCCAGCAGGGCGCCAGGCGCAGCAAGCCGCCGGTGGCGGAAAGTTCGGCTTCGACGAGTTTTTGGACGTTCTTCTTGACGGTCTTGAGAGCGGTGACGGTGTTCATGTATGTAATCAGTTCGCTTTTCCAAAAGCTGAATAGGAGGGCAGTCCACCAGACTCAAGGTAGGCCAGCAAGTCCAGAATTTCCTCCTTGCTCAACACATTGACCAATCCTTCGGGCATCGGCGAGAGCGTGGCGGGCGTGCGCGAGCGCACTTCCTGCTTCAAGACCTCGGCGCGTTCGCCGGTGAGCGGGTTGGTGATGAGTACCAGGCGGCGGTCGTCTTCCTCGATGACGCGGCCGGTTATGTCGTCGCCATCTTTCTTCACGATGGTCGTGCTCTGGTATTGCTCCATGACGACCTTGGAAGGCGCCATGATGGCTTCCAGAATGTCGCGCCGGCTGAAGCGCCCGCCGAGGGCCGTCAGGTCGGGGCCGACGGTGCCGCCGTCGAAGCGCACGCGATGGCACGCCATGCACTGCGCGCCTTCGAAGGCTGCTTTGCCGCGCGCGAAGCTGCGTCCGCGCGACGCCTTGTCGAGGTCCGGCAACACTTCCTCAAGTTTCCAATCCTTCACGAACGGCCGCGGCGGCGGCGCTTTGGGCGCGACGGGGAAATCCTCGAGATACGCGGCCAGTTCCTTGCGCTCAGCCTCGGTCAGCGCGGCGATGGCGTCCTTTTTGAAGTTCGCGAGGAACTTGGTGAAACTGACACCGCCGCGAAACGCGCCGGCGGCCATTTGGTACCACTCGAAATACGCGCGCCGCAGTTCAGGCGTCCACCCCGCGGCCATCTGCCGGATGTAGTAGATGTAATGGATCTGCTGCTCCTGCGAGGGCTTGGCCGCGATGAGGTTCATCGACTTGCGCACAACGTTGGGCGATTCGAGGAACACGAGCAACATGCAGAGTTCGCGGTTGAGCGCATCGGTTTTGGCGGGATATAACGGATCGAATTGCTGCACCAATGCGCGGCGCGTTTCGGTGTCCGGTCCGCCGAGGCGCGCGAAGGCCACGCCATGGACGCGCAGCAGTTCCAATTGTTGCACGGCGTCGAGGCGTTTCCATTCGAGACGCTGCAACGCCCGCAGCAGGGCGGGCTTTTGTTCCGGCTTCGCGGTGCGGGCCACGGCAAGCAAGGCGGTCAACGACGCGCGCGTCTTCTTCTCCGCCAGCGCGCGTTCGTGCCACAGCGACGGCTCCTGCCATTCGACCGCGATGCGCGCCGCGTACCGGATGAAGCGATCCTCGCTGTTCAAGTGCGCCCAGGCGAATTCGATCGCCTTTGCGTCCTTGCGCCCGTGAAACGCCTCGAGTTGCCGGCGCAAGGCACGCGCCTTCGCCGCGTCCGCTTCGGCCTTCAATTCCGCTTTCGATTTCTTCCCCGGTGTCTGCCGTCCGGTGTAGCTGATGCGATACAGGCCTGTCTGCGTGTCGTTGCCGCCGGTGATGAGATACATGGCGCCGTCGCGACCGAACTCGAGGTCCATCGCGTTCAACGGGCGGCCGGTGGCGAATTTCTCATGCGTGGCCGTGTAGCTCGCGCCCTCCGGCTTGAAATGCACGGCATACACCGTGCCCCACGCCCAATCGCACATGAACAGCGCCTTTTGATATTTCGGCGGGAACTTGCTGCCGGTGCCGAACTTCACCCCGCACGGCGAACCCAGCCCGATGTCCGTCGCGGGCGGCAGACTGTCGGGATAATAATACGGCCACTTGCCGGTGCCTTCGCGATGGCCGTATTCGCCCCCGCTGACCAGATGATACACGCGCGTGGGCCGATACCACGGCAGGCCGAAGTCGTATTCCATGTCGGCATCATACGTGAAGGCCTCGCCGTCTTCGTTGAACGCGAGGTCGTAGGGATTGCGCAAACCCGCGGCGAACACCTGCCATTTCTTTCCCTGCGGATCGACGCGTTGCAAATGGCCCATCGGCGCGACAATGCCAATCGCGTGCCCGCTCGCGTCCCAATGGCGCGGCAACAACAAATCCTCCTGGTAATTTTTGTGCGGCGAATCGGCGGCGATGCCATCGACGACCTTCGAGTAATCACCACCGATGTGATACAGCAAGCCATCCGGGCCGGGGACGATTCCATGCGGCCCGTGCGAGCCGCCGCGATTGTGCAGTTGCTTGAGGTTCTCGAAGTGGTCGAACACATCGTCACCGTTCGAGTCGATGATGCGATAAAAGCCATGCGAGGCCGGTGTCTCGGTGCCCGCGAAACCATTGACATATAGCGCGCCGTTCACAAAACACATGCCCTGCGCCGCGCCCACGGGCAGATCAATCTTCTCCTCCTTCGCGATGCGCCCGTCGGCGAGCGTGAAGCGGAACATGCCGCCGGAATTGGTGGACGCCAGTTTCTGCGGCGAGATGATGAGCCGCCCCTTGTCGTCGATGGTCATGGCGATCCAACTGCCTTCGCCGGGGCGCGCCTGGCGGATCAATTCGGCCTGGAAGCCGGGCGGCAGGTTCAATGTCTGCGCGGTGGTGGGCGCGTTCATCACCTCGAACCACGGATTATCGCCTTCCTTGGCGATGCTGCGGGCGGGCGTCCAGCCGTCGGCCTTGAAGGAAGCGGACTGCCAGTTCGCGTTGCTGTGCGTGGTGGTGAGCCACGATGTATCGCTGATCAACGTGCGCTGGCGGCCATCGGCGAAGGTCATTTCCAATCGCGCAATGACGCCGTAAGGGCCGCCGCCGTTGCGCACCTGGGCGGCGAGCAGGTTTTCGCCCGTCACCAGTCCCGCCGTCACGTTGGTGGCGGTGGCGGAGTAATTCACGCCGGCTGGATTCGCCTTGCGGCCGGCGACCATGACGCGCTGGCCGTTCAGGAACACGATGGCCTCGTCGTCGCCGCAGACCTTCAATTCGGCGCTGGAGACGCGGCCCTCGACCGGAAAGGCCTTGCGCACAAAAATTGTCTCGGTGCCGGGCAATAATTTGTCGCCGGGCTTGTAGTCGTGCCAGATCCACTCGGGCAGGGGATCGGCGGCGGAGGCGTTGAACGAGAGCGAAGCAACGAGGGCGAGGAAGAGCGCTTTCACAGTCATAGTGGACGGTTGGGGCAGGGTAAATATTCGGCGGCGCGGTGCAAGCTCGCGAGGAGGCCGAGGGTGCCGTGATCGGGCGGAAGCGGGCGGAAGCGGCAGGTTGGTGACTTCGTCCGCAAAAGCTGCAAACAATAGTTTGCACAGTTTGCAGTTTTTGCGTTGGCGCCGGCCCGCAATTGGCTTGTAACGGCGCTCGAATTCGCGTCTAAAAACGCGCGTGCCTGAGTGGATTGCCGCCATCATTTTGGGAATGGTCGAAGGGGTGACCGAATTTCTCCCCGTGTCGTCCACGGGGCATTTGCTCATCGTCGAGAAGTTCCTGCCGCACTCGGACTTTCTTTCGTCCGATCTGTTCAACGTGGTGATCCAAAGCGGGGCGGTGCTGGCGGTGTTGCTGAATTTCTCGCAGCGCATCAAGACGTTCGCCACGCAATGGCGGCAGCCGGAAATGAAGGATTACCTGCTCAAACTGGGCGTGGCCTTCGGCATCACGGGAGTCGGCGGGGTGCTGTTGAAACAGCTCGGCTTTGAACTGCCGGAGACGGTGGGGCCGGTGGCGTGGGCGACGTTGGTGGGCGGGCTGCTGTTTCTGGCGGCGGAGTACGGGCTCAACCATTCCTGTCCGCACGAGGACATCACGTGGTCGATCGCCATCATCGCGGGCATGGCGCAACTGCTGGCGGCGGTGTTTCCGGGGGCGTCACGGTCCGGGGCGACGATTCTGATGATGCTGGTGCTGGGCTTGAGCCGTCCGCGCGCGGTGGAGTTTTCGTTTTTGCTGGGCGTGCCGACGTTGCTGGCGGCGGGCGGGTTGATGCTGTTCAAATCGCTGGCGGACCCGCCGGTGGGCGCGCCCTCGATCAATTGGACACTGCTGGCGATCGGGACCGTGGTGTCGGCGGCGACGGCGTTTGTTTCGGTGAAGTGGCTGCTGCGATTCGTGGAGAACCACACGTTTGTTGCGTTCGGGTGGTATCGGATCGCGCTGGGGGCGGGGTTGTTGGTGTTTTTGTAAGAGCTGCGTGAAACAGCACCTTTCAGAATTTTCAGACAGGCTCTTAGGGCGAAGCCAGTCCTCGCGAAAATGCCCCGCTGATTTCCATTTGGCCTCCACCCGCCTACCCGGTACACTCCCCCTGTGTTTCGTCCGTGCATTGATCTTCATGACGGCAAGGTGAAGCAAATCGTCGGCGGCACGCTGAGCGACAGCGGCGGCGGTTTGCGCACCAATTTCGTTTCCGACCGGCCCAGCTCCTGGTACGCGCGACTTTATAAGCACGACGGCCTGTTCGGCGGGCACGTCATCATGCTGGGCCCGGGCAATGACGCGGCCGCGCGCGAGGCCCTGGGCGCCTTTCCCGGCGGCCTGCAAATCGGCGGGGGCATCAATCTCGACAACGCCAAAGGCTGGCTCGACGCCGGGGCTTCGCATGTCATCGTCACTTCCTGGGTGTTTCGCGACGGCCAGTTGGATTTCGACCGCGTGCGCGCGCTGGTGGACGCCATCGGCAAAAAACATCTCGTGCTCGATTTGAGCTGCCGCCGGCGCGACAACGAGTATTGGGTGGTCACCGACCGGTGGCAGAAATTCACCGAGTTCAATGTCAGCGCCCATGCCCTCGAACGGCTCGCCGTCTTTTGCGATGAATTCCTCGTGCACGCCGTCGATGTCGAAGGCTTGTGCGGTGGCGTGGATCTGGAACTGGTGGAAAAACTTGCCGAATGGTCGCCCATTCCCACGACGTATGCGGGCGGCGCGCGTTCACTGAAAGATTTGGAAGAAGTCACGCAAGTGGGCCGCGGCCGCATCGACCTGACCATCGGCTCGGCGCTCGATATCTTCGGCGGCTCCGGCTTGCGCTACGCCGATGTCGTGGAACTCAACCGCCAGATTCAGTCAGCCTGGGACGGGAGGGATTAGCCCGTAGCGCAGGTTTCCAACCTGCTGTATCGCAGGCTTCGAGCCTGCTTTGTGTCCTGTACCAATCAGGCGTCGAGTAATTGGCGATGACGAGCTTTCTTTGTCCCACCGCGCCTGGCCGATTGGAAATCGGCGATACAGCAGGTTGGAAACCTGCGCTACGGCTCAGCTACGGGCGGCGACTTATAAGGCTCAAACTCTTGGTGCCGTTTTGTTGCAACCCTTGAGGCAGGCTGATCCAAATGTCCTGCGTGCTGCCACAAAAACAAACGCTCCAGCGCTTGAAAATGCCAGGCCGAAACAGCCGAGAATCGTTGGTAGAAGCCAAAGTGTCCGGAATGAACGAATCCGAGCGTCTCCGATGGATTCAGGATGAAAAAGCACGACTACTTCATCTCCGATTTGGTGGGAAGCCGGGTATGAGCTGAAGGCGTCCGTGCTGTGCGAGTGACTCCTGTCGAATCCGGGAATGTGAACACCGTCACATATCCCCCACCCGAACGACGGCCCGAACTGCCACGATACTCCAGGGCCACTACACGGCCGGGTGCCGTATGAGCCATACTAACAAAAGCACGCACCCTAAAGAACTCAAACGTCGCGAAGCCCAGCAGCCCGACACCAATCAAAAAAAAGAAGACAGCTAAAGCAGTCGCTTGGCGGAGCGGGTTCAAGGTTGTACGGTTGGCTGTCTAACAACGGAGGCAAAACACCTCACCTCACAGCGGCCGGATCGTAATATTCTTGTACCACACCTTGTCGCCGTGGTCTTGGAGCATGATCTTGCCCTTGGAATTCTGCGCGAAGCCCTCGGTCCTGGCGAACTTGCTGGCCGCAATTTCCTTCTGCCACGTCTCGCTGGTCGTATCGGCCTCCGCCACCTTCGTGCCGTTGAGCCAATGCTCGAACTTGGTCCCCTTCGCGATGATGAGGCTGTGATTGTATTCACCTACCGGCTTGAGGCGCTTTGAAACATTGGTCGCCAGGATGTCGTAGAGAGCGCCCGATTTGCGCCGGCCTTCGCGCTTCTGGCCGTCCGGATGTTTGTCGTCATCCAGCACCTGATATTCCACCCCAAGCATTTCCTTGCCGTATTTGGTCACGCGGTATTTCACACCGCTGTTGCCGCCCGCCGATATCTTCCAATCGAACTCCAGTTCGAAGTCGCCGTATTCTTTCTTCGTGTAAATCTGTCCGCCCGAATCCAGCCGCGCCAGCGCGCCGTTCTCAATCACCCAGCCTTTGGTCACCGGCTTGCCGTCGCCCGTTTCCCACGCATCCAGCGACGTGCCGTCGAACAACGCGATGCGTTTCGACGCATCCAAGTCCTGCAACCGGACATTCCGCCAAGCCACCTGGCGCTTGTCCTCGCTCTTACCCACGCCGTGCACCTGGAGCGAGATGAAGCCCCGCGGCGTCAGGTCGTCCTTCAGGTCCGCCGCCGCCACGCCGTTGATCCACGTCTTGAGCGAGTCGCCGCGCGCTTCGATGCGGAATTTGTTCCAGTCATTTTGCTTGAACGCCTTGCCCGCCGCCGGGTTGTTCTTCAAATCGTTCAACCACCCGCGCCGCCCCTCGTCGTAAATGCCGCCCGACCACGCGCGCGAACTCGGGTCAATCTCCACCTGGTAACCGTGCACGCGATTGGTGCCCACCTTGATGGTCTTGCCGTTGTGCGTCAGGGAATACGGCGCGCCCACCTCATGGCTGCGAATCTGCACGCCCGAGTTCAACGTCGGGTCCACCTTGAACTCCAGTTCCAGGATGAAATCGCCGTAGGTGCGCGTGGTGCACAAAAACGAATTGGGCGTGTTGGGCACACAGGAACCCACCACCATGCCATCGACAATTTCATACTTCGCCTGCCCGCCGCGCTGGATCCAGCCGTCGAAATTCTTTCCGTTGACCAGGTTGATCCAGCCATCGCCGCCGGCCGTTTGCGCCAGCAAGGGAACCGCCTGCGTTGCGAAAACCGCGCCCGCCAAAAAGAGTCGTTTCAATTTCATAAACTCGGGAAAAGTTACGCGTCAAGAATGTCACGATTTTCCCCCCT
>JBFMBT010000299.1:0-8120 GCA_040754875.1 Verrucomicrobiota bacterium
CGGGCATTATCGGGCAGAAGCGGGCGGATTGCCGGTTGAGGGAGGTGCGATCTTCCCGGTCCCTGCCTCCCTCTCCGCCTCGACCGGAAGTAGTATCAGGGACCGAGGATGAGGTGTCGAAATTCCTTTCGTACATGTCCGCGCCCAGCGCCCTCGGCGCTTCAACTCTTCCGCCGTTCAACTCTTCGACTTCTTCAGCCATACCGTGCACCCTGACACGATTTCGGGCTTAACGCCAAGACACCTGAGACAACTGCTAACCACTGAGACAAAAATCTACGCGACGCGCGAATCATTGAATTCGCAGGAGGGCAGAAAAATAGGAAGGCACCCAAATCAACCGAGGGGTCAAGCGAATGGGGAATGCCTCACGCGAAGACCGCGAAGGACGCAAAGGTTTTTGATGGCAAAATCATTTCGGGCAAAATCATTATTTGGGGGAAGCTGACAGAAAGATGGGCGGACAGAAAAATGGGGAGGGGAACTGAAATCAAGCGAATGGGGTCAATCGAATGGGGAATGCCTCACGCGAAGACCGCGAAGGACGCAAAGGTTTTTATGGCTCGTGCGAGGAACAATTCCCTTTTCATCCTTTGCGGACTTGGCGACCTTGGCGTGAGATTTATTTCCCCGTTTTTGATGGCAAAATCATTTCGGGGCAAAATCATAGGAAAGCGGGGCGAACGGACTGGTTTGGCTTCGCACGCGGCTTGACTTTCGGGTGCGGCTGGGCGATGGGTCGGTTGGGATGTTCACCTTAAACTTAACTCAGAGGAGCTGTACAGCGGTTACTTTTCCCGTGCATGATGTGGCGCCGGGCACGACAGGCGACTTGGAGTTCTGTCGCATGGAGGAATCGGTTCGCGAGCGGCTCAAAAGCGGCGAGGCGTGTTACCCCCGGGTCAAAACGTGCAGCGACCGCGGGCACCAGGCGCTCCGTCTGCCCGCAGCCAACGCGCTGCTTTCCGCGGTGCATCTGGCCTTTGCCAAGCATCTGCCGCTGGTGTTGTCACCGGACATGATCTGGCTGGCGATTGCGCAAGGATTTGCCCAGCATATCAACAATCACCCCGAGGAACTTCGCCGCAAGTTTGTATCGTTTGAAGGCATGGGCGCCATCATCATCCAACGCGACGATTTTGACCCGCACGCAGCGGACGCTCCCTGGCCTCTGGTTTTCGATAATTTCGCCGAGGGTGTCCGGCGGTTCGTCGGCCCCATTGCCGACACGCTCGTGGCAGACTTTTCCACAACGGGGCCGGTGGAACGCGCGGCGAGCCAGGTGGTCTTGATGGGCGCGTTCAAGCCGTACTTTCAATATGTGTTGAAATGCGTTTGCGGCATTCCCGCGATCACCCTCGAAGGAACCCCGGAAGATTGGGCAAAGCTCGGCGACAAGCTGGCGGTGTTGCGCGGGTATGGCCTGGATTGGTGGGTTGACGAACTGGTTCCCATCTGCGGCCAGTTCGTGCGCGCGTCGCAAGGAGACGTGGATACACCATTCTGGCAGCAGATTTACAAACTCACATCGCGTTACGGTGGCGAAGATGTGGAAGGCTGGGTCGGCAAATTATTTCCCTACACGAAGGACTGGAAAACCGGCACGTGGACGGAGCGCAATCCGTTGTTCGACGGCGAAAAAATCACCACTGAATGTGTGCCAAACGGGCTGACTGAAGCGCCCGTCAAGCTGGAGACTCGCAACGGGGTGACGAACATTCACTTTTACGCGGGTTTCACGGGCGTTGTTCTCGATCCAACCAGCCAGGCGCTGCGTCCGCGGATCGGCTGGGCGGTTTGCGGGGAACCGGAGATACTGGCGCTGACTGCGCACTTGCGCGCTGATCCGCGTCATTCGCTCAGGCCGGCAGCGGGCCGAAACGAACCTGCGCCGCGCGTGGAATCGCTGCGCGAGTTGACCAGGCTGACACCCATTTATGAATGCGCGCCGGACATGCAGGAATTCTATCGCGCCGCGGACGGAGGTTCACTCTTTGACGGGGCCGTGACCCTTTTTCCAATCAGCGCCGTCATGGAATGCATCGGTTTCCCGATCATTGGAGGCCCCCTCGGCTGCGCGCGTGATGGGAGCCGTTTGTTTGTCCGTCGGACCTTCGGAACGGTTCACCGGCTGGTCGAGTCGCCGGATTATCCGCTGCCCAGCAAAATTGCGGATTCATTCACCGAATTCCTTGCCAAACTGGCGGGTGCGGACGGCCCGCTCTACTGGCAAAACGCAGAGTACCCGCCGATTGACGGGGAAGAATTGAACTCGTTCCGTTTTCGTTATCACAAACCGGGGCTCCCTGGCGAAGAACTCGAAGAAATTCTCGCGCGGCTATACCGGCAAAACGGCCGTCATACCCTCAAGCTCCCGCGTCCCGATGTCCTGGATGCGCGCTTTGCGTGGCTCCCGCCGGCCTTGCGCCGATTCTATCAGGTGACCGACGGCGCGGCGTTGTATCGCGGAACCTGCGACGTGTTTCCGCTGGAGAAATGTGAAGCCGAGCCGGGGTCCGAAGGCCGCTGGTGCCGGTTCGGGCGCGCCAATGATGGCTCCGTGTTGATCATGGATGTTCGATACGACCGGGGAATCATTGCGTATCCGCGCGACCAAGGGCCACGGGCAGGCGTCACGGTATCCTCGTCGCTGCACGGATTTCTTAAAGCGATGCTTGAAAGCAATGGAAAATTAATCTGGACCTACGAGAAAGAGCAGCGTTATGCGAGCGTGCAGTCACTTTTCTGGCCGACGGAATTCGTGGCGGATTTCGAGAGCTGACAGAGCGATGAAAAAGGGGAACTGAAATCGGCAATCGAATGGGGAATGCCTCACGCCAAGGCCGCGAAGGACGCAAAGGTTTTTGATGGCAAAATCATTTCGGGGCAAAATCATTATTTGGGGAAGCGGACAGAAAGATGGGCGGACAGAAAAATGGGAAAGGATTGAAATCAATCGAATGGGAGCACCCATGCTGGGCTTGGGGCTTCTCATTAACACCCCGCTTCAGCGGGGTGCAGGCGCGGGGGGGAGGGAGATAAACTGTTTCAACAGTTTTCGGTGCATGCGCGAAACCGTTGAAACGGTTGAAGGGATCGAAGTCGTCGTCCACACCTCGCTGAAGCGAGGTGTTAATGAGACAGGCGACGAGCCGCTGTCTGCAATCGCTTCAGATGCCTGCCAAGAACGCCAAGGTTTTGATGGCTGGTGTAATTCCCTCTTCATCCTTGGCGGACTTGGCGACCCTTTGCGTGAGGTTTCCTTCCCCCCCCGTTCTTGATGGCAAAATCATTACGGGGCAAAATCATTTTGTGAGCGGACAGAAAATGGGAAGGGGAACTGAAATCAAACGAATGGGGGCAAGCGAATGGGAACACCTCACGCGAAGAACGCGAAGGACGCAAAGGTTGTGGACCGCGCGACTCCAGTCGCGCTTACGACACGGCCGACCAAGCGAGGGATGATTTCACCCTGACTGCCACGCCCCGTCGTAAGCGGGCAGAATGCCCGCGGTCCGGGGTTGGCCATCCAAAGCTAGCCCGGCTTCCGCAGGAAGCGCGGGTTAGCCGATTTTCATCGAGAGTTTTTCCTCAAAATCCTAAGGAACTTCACTGGTCTCTCATGCCAAGGGGCATGTAGTGGAGAACAGCCCCTTGTTTTGATCGGCTGAATTGCTTCAAGCTCCGCTCATGTATTTGCGACGGAACCGAAGTTCCAAGGGCGATTATGAGTATTGGACATTGGTCGAATCGGTGCGCACCGCTCGGGGTCCCCGGCAACAGATCGTCGCGACGTTGGGCAAACTTCCAGGATTGGATCCGGGTGGCCGAAGTGGGAACGATCAAATCAATGGATGTGGTGCTGCCGGTTCGAACCCAGGAAGGGACGACGGATCTGAGATTGAGAGTTGTCTCCAAGCCGGATCGAATGCTGGTCCAGTTACTCCAACGTTTGGAGTTACACCTGCCGACTCGCAGCAAAATCACCGAAAATGTAGTGGAGAAAATCGGGGCCTAAACTGCGCAAATCGCTGCAAATCAGAGTTGCGGCTTTCGGAACTGCGGAAGATGGGCTAATGCTCGACGGAAGGCCACGCTCAACTCACCATGTCCGAGCAAGTTACAGGAGTTCACTGGTCGAGTCCTGCCGGGCGATTGAGGTTTGGGCTCTGTCCTGGCTTGCGGAAAATCCGGATGTGAAGTTAGATTATGGCTGATGAAGCTGCGAACCGACCTGCTCGCAAAGCTGACGCCCGAGATGCTCGTGGAGGGCGTGGTGAGCAACACACACCGCTACAAACCCGAGCCGCTTTTATCCAAAACTGGGGTTGGGAGCTTGTCGTCCGCTTCAACTAGGGAGCGTGCGAAAGAGGACGCGCTCAGCACGGACATAATTCGCAAACTCACGAAAAAGTCCGCGCCGAATGGGAAGAAACGCGCCAGAAAAGCCTGACTGCTCGAAACTCTCGAGTTCCTTTTTCGCTGTCACCGCTCCGCGCCGTTCCTGTTCTTCAATGGCAACACCTTTGCCAACTCGGAGGGCTTTGAGCGGCCGGGCGGGTGAAGTTGCTGCGCCCGAGGACGGGCGCACTCCGGCGCGGGCGTCGCCCAGACACAGCATCGCAGGCGGTTCCATGCGGTGGTTAGCAGATGGCGCCCCGCAAAGCGGCACAGAACTGCCGCACTCCAAGACGCTGGCGCGAATACCGTGCGTGTGGCGACGCGCCAGCGTCCTGGAGTGCGCCGGTCCTGCGGCGCTTTTCCCCCGCGAGCCCTTGCGCCATGAATCGCGGTTGCAAAACAACGCCCCGCAAAGCGGCACAGGACTGCCGCACTCCAAGACGCTTCGCGAATGCCGTGCGTGTGGCGAACGCACCATGCGCTTCCCATTTTTCTGTCCCTCAATTTTTCTGTCAGCTACTTCGGAAACAGGTCGGCAACGGGTTTGGCGGCGCGGAGGACGGCGGCGCAGTAGTCTTCGCCAAGGAATTGCGCGAGGGTGGCGGCGACCTGGCTTTGGGTGAGTTCGGCGGTGTTGTGGCGTTCGCCCAGGGCGGGCGTGTCGGGGCCGAGCGCACCCAGCCAGATGTATTGGGCGCCGGCCACGCGCTGGCCGTGGTCGCGCCATTCTTTCAGGCCGGAGCCGCGCCCGTGGTCGGTGGTGATGAGGAGCGTGGTCTGGCCGCGATATTCGGGCAGGGACTGCAACGTGTCCCACAAACGGCGGATGTAGCCGTCGATGGCGTGGGCGCTGTGCAGGACGCGATCGTATTTGCCGTCGTGCGCCCAGTCGTCGGTCTCGCCAAACGACACGTAAAGGACGCGTGGCCGCGCGGTGCGCAGGTAATCGTCAATCGCGGCGTAAAGGAATGAATCGAACAGGACGCCGTCGTGCGCGGGTGTGGTGTCGGCGATGAGCTGGTTGAACAATTGCTGGCGCTCCGTCAACTGGTTCGCATAGATGCCTTCCCAGCCGGCGCGAATGTGCAGGCCGCTGCGCTCGCGGTTGAGGATGTAGGGGAAGACGTCCCACGCGCAGTAAGCGGCGACGCGTCCCTGGAACGCGGGTTTCTGGTGCAGCCATTCGAGCACGGTGACGTTGTGGTTGGGCTTCTTGGCGTTGCTGAAGATGCGCGGGTCGGGAAAGCCGCAGAGGATTTCGTTGTAACCGGGATAGGAGAAGTTGAGGAGGTTGGTGACCCTGACCACGCTGCCTTTATTGGTGTTGCCGAAGAGCTGGCCCTGCTTTGCCACAGTGCCCCACAGGAACGGCAGCAATGCTTCGCGGCGCGCCTCGGGGGTGTCGCGCCAAAAGGCTTTGCGCAGGGCGTTGGTGTCGTTGACGCCGCCGTGTTCCTTGCTGATGAGGGCCTCTTCGGCGCCGCTGAACAATTCCTGCCAGCGCAAGCCGTCGAAGGTGATGAGGACGACGTTGCGCGTCTGGAGCGGCGCGGCGTCAGCCGACACGATGGTGAGGAGCGAGAGGAGGAGGAACAGGAGCGTGCGCATGGGCGGGTAAGATTGAGAGTCGCGGGGAATTTGGCAAAGGAGTTTTTGTGGGGGGAGTTGGTCGCGTAGTTGATCGCGAGGCACGGGGAATAGCCAATAGCCAATGGCCGATAGTCAATGGCCGATAGACGATAGCCAATGGTCAATCGCCGATAGCGATGCAGCGTCTTGGCTATTGACGATTGGCTATTGGCTATTGTTCCCTTGCGCGCACATTCAAATCAGGAAAGGAGTTCCATCATGCCTAAATATGAAAAGTTCGAAGACCTGCCGGTATGGCAGGAAGCGGCGCGTCTGTACAACCGGGTGCTCGATTTGTTGGAAGAACCGAACGTGCCGCTCACGCCGGGCTTCCGCAATCAACTCGACCGCGCCGCGCTTTCGGTTTCCAACAACATTGCGGAAGGCTTCGAACGGGTGACCACCAACGAACTGTCGGCCTTCCTGGCCATTTCGCGCGGCTCGGCCGGTGAGGTCCGCTCCATGATGGCCGTGGTGAAGGACCGGCCGCGACTCAAGCCCATCATCCGCCGCTTGCAGGAAATCCGCTCGCTGGCCGAGTCCTGCGCCAAGCAATTGACGGCGTGGACGGCGACAATCGAGGGCTCCTCGGTGAAGGGCAAACGGCATTTGAGCGGCCCGTTGAAGCAACAGCGCGAAGCAGCCGACAAGGCAAGGGACTTCCGCCTGAATTTCCTGCGCAACTTGAAGCCCGAGCATCCGCTTTACAAGTCGCCGGAAGCCCGTGCTGCGCGTGGCGAACCGACCGAGCAATAGCCAATAGTCGATAGTCAATAGCCAAGGCTGATCCTTGCGTCCTTTTTGCGGGTCATTCGTCTTCAGGGGTGAAGGGCGGCATGATGCCGCTCTGATAAATCGAAAAACCTATGAAGACATTGGCATTGAAACAGGATGCGGTGCGCCAGACGGTGCGGGAGCGTTACGGGAAGATTGCGGAAAGCGGCGGCAGTTGCGGGTGCGGGCCGGCGTGTTGCGCGGAACCGGCGGAGGCCAGCGAGCCTTGCTGTGACCACGAGAGCGATACGTGTTGCGCGACGGAGTCGCCGAAGGATTCATCGGCGGCGGCGGTGGCGCAAACGCTGGGTTACTCCGCCGAGCAAACGGGCGCCGTTCCCGAGGGCGCGAATCTCGGCCTGGGCTGCGGCAATCCGCTGGCCATCGCGTCGCTGCGCGCGGGACAGACGGTGCTGGATCTGGGCAGCGGCGCGGGGTTCGACGCGTTTCTCGCGGCGAAAGCGGTCGGGCCGCAAGGGCGGGTCATCGGCGTGGACATGACGGCGGCGATGGTCAGCCAGGCGCGCAAGAACCGGGAGAAGGGCGACTACGAGCATGTGGAATTCCGGCTGGGCGAGATCGAAAGCCTGCCGGTGGCTGACGCGAGTGTGGACGTGATCATCTCGAATTGCGTCATCAATCTGTCGCCGGACAAGGGGCGGGTGTTTCGCGAGGCGTTTCGCGTGTTGAAGGCGGGCGGGCGGCTGGCCATTTCGGATGTGGTGGCATTTGCGCCGATTCCGGAGTCGCTGCGCGGCGATTGGGAGCTGTACACCGGTTGCGTGGCGGGCGCGGCCAGCGTGGAGGAGTTGCGGACGATGCTGGCCGGCGCGGGCTTTGCACAGATTCGGATTGAGCGGAAGAGCGGGAGCCGCGAGATTATCAACGGCTGGTTCCCCGGAAAGAACGTCGGGGATTACGTCGCCTCGGCGACCATCGAGGCAACCAAACCCGCCGCATGAACGACACGCTGGAAAATATCTGGCACGAATTCGCGGACAAGCTCCGCCGGTTCATCCGCGGCCGCGTCCGGGACGACGCGGCGGCGGAGGACATTTTGCAGGATGTGTTCGTGAAAATTCACGGGCGCGTGGAGCAGTTGCGCGAGCCGGGGAAGCTGCAGGGCTGGCTGTATCTCATCGCGCGCAACGCGATCATCGATTACTATCGCACGCGCAAGGAAACGGTGGAGGTGCCGGAGTCGCTGGCGGCGGAGGCGGAGGAGCCGGGCGAACTGGAAGGATTGAAGGCGGCGTTTCGCCGGATGATTTACAGCCTGCCCGAGCCGTATCGCGAGGCGGTGGTGCTGACGGAGC
>JBFMBT010000300.1:0-8119 GCA_040754875.1 Verrucomicrobiota bacterium
CACTTACTTTTGAGGCGCGGCGGGGGCACCTCGCGTGCGCTGGTGGCCTCATTTCCCACACAAATCCCGTTGCGCGAAGCGGATATTGGGGTTAGATGTTTCAAAGAGTCCCGTGGAACGCCGATGAACGAAGCGCCAGCAACCAACCCTCCGGCAGCGCGGCAACGCATGTCGCGGCTGCGCCTGGCACTGGGGCTTGCAATCATCGGTTGTCTTGCCGCCGTGGCGGTCCACGCCCAACGCAGTGGACGCGGCGCCGCCGCTCCCATGTATGCGGACGAGCGCGGCGGCATCCCCGTGTGGGAACTCAACAAGGAACTGCCCAAAGACGTCTTCACATTCGTGCGGGTGCGCTACAGTTCCGGTGGACGCGGTTATTGGGGCGGACGGGGACGATGGGCCATTGATTATCCGGATGCCGATTTGAATTTCTCCTATCGCCTCGCCGAACTGACCGCGATGAAAGTCCACCCCGAAGGCATCGTGCTGGACATCACGGATCCCGAGCTTTTCAACTACCCGTTCATTTACATGGTCGAGCCTGGCGCGCTCGTCTTCAGCGAAGAAGAAGTGCAGACCCTGCGCCGTTATTTCGCCAAGGGCGGCTTCATGATGGTGGATGACTTCTGGGGCCCGGATGAATACGACAACTTCTACTTCGAAATCAAACGCGTCTTTCCCGACCGCGAGCCCGTGGAATTGCCGCTGGAGCATCCGATCTTCCATTGCGTCATGTCGCTCAAAGAAAAGCCGCAAGTTCCCAATGTCGGCATGGGTGTTCGCAGCCAGTATGACGGGCGCACGTGGGAGGATTCGCGGGATCGCGACCCGCACTACAAGGCCATCCTCGACGACAAGGGCCGGATCATGGTCATGATCTGTCACAACACCGACCTGGGCGACGGCTGGGAGCGGGAAGGCGAGGACAGTTATTACTTCACCGAATTCTCGGAGAAAAAGGCGTATCCTCTCGGCATCAACATCATCTTTTACGCGATGACGCATTAGACGTGCACGAGGATCGCAAACCACGGAACAACGCGGCGACGAACGCCTGAAGTCCCTGACTCACGGCGCGTCGGCTCGCGAAACGAACGAAAGGCAACACAGTGGAAGCAGCAACCGCAACGGCAGGCGGCACGACACAACCGGCCTACAACGAAGCCCAACTGGTGGACCAGATCATGAAGGGGCGCGCCCGCATTGATGCCGAACTCGGCAAGGTCATCATTGGCCAGCGCGAAGTGGTCGAGCAAATCCTCATTGCGCTGTTCGCCGGCGGTCATTGTTTGATCACCGGCGCGCCTGGTCTGGCGAAAACGCTGCTCGTCAAATCCATCGCGCAGATTTTTCACCTCAAATTCCAGCGCATCCAGTTCACGCCCGATCTCATGCCCGCCGACATCACGGGCACGGAAATTCTCGAAGAAACCGGCGAAGGGCAGGGGAGGCGCATGGTATTCGTCAAAGGCCCGATCTTCGCCAACATGATCCTGGCGGACGAAATCAACCGCACACCGCCCAAGACGCAGGCCGCCCTGCTCGAAGCGATGCAGGAGCATCAGGTGACTGCCGCCGGCGTGCGCCACGTTCTTGCCGAGCCGTTCTTTGTGCTTGCCACACAAAACCCGATTGAAATGGAAGGCACTTACCCGCTGCCAGAGGCGCAGCTCGATCGCTTCATGTTCAATGTCGTCATCAACTACCTGCCCGAAGATGACGAAGTGGCCGTCGTTTCGCAGACCACCGCGCAACAGGCCGCGCCCATCGAAGCACTGTTCTCCGGCGAGGACGTGCTGCGTTTTCATGACATCGTTCGCAAGGTGCCCATCGCGGAAGATTTGGTCCGCTACGCGGTGCGCATCGCTTCATCCTCGCGTCCGCATCAACAAGGCACGCCCGACTACATCAATGAATGGGTGAGTTGGGGCGCCGGGTTGCGCGCGGCGCAATATCTTGTCCTCGGTTCCAAGGCGCGCGCTTTGCTCCAGGGCCGCAGCCACGTCACCGAACAGGACATTCAGGCGCTGGCGCACGCCACGTTGCGCCACCGCATCCTCATCAATTATCGCGCGGAAGCCGAGGGCATCAGCGTCGAGAAGGTCGTCACGAAACTCCTCGAAACAGTAAAAGTGTTGAAGTAGCCCCGGCGTTGGAGGGGCGCGGCGTTTACGCCGCTTCACCGTGAAATGTTCTGGCCGGATGGTTTCTTCGATGGCGCGACTTTCTTCGTTCGTTGAAGCGACGTAAACGTCGCGCCCCCGTTGGGTCACCCCGCCCGCTGGCGGAACCATTCCTTCACTTTGGCCAGCGCCTTGGCGCGATGGCTCAAGCGATTCTTCGTTGCCTCCCCCAGTTCTGCGAACGACTGATTAAAACCATTCGGCACGAACAGCGGGTCGTATCCAAAACCGCCATTTCCACGCGGCATCACATCAATCCGCCCCTCGCACGCGCCATCGAATACCTCGGTCGTCAGTTCCGCTTCATCGGCCAGACACACCGGCGAACTGTTCTCATCCGTCGTGCCCGGCACTGGTGTCAATGCAATCACACATCGAAAGCGCGCTTTGCGTTCCTCTTCGGGCACATGCGCGAGCAGGCGCAGCAGTTTTTCATTATTGGCTTCGTCGGGGCTGTTTCCCGGCTTGCCGTTTCTGGCCGCGAACCGCGCCGAATGCACGCCCGGCGCGCCGTTCAACACGTCCACCTCCAGGCCCGAATCGTCCGCCAGCACGAATTGCGCCGCCTCGGCCCTGCCCGCCGACGCCAGCCAGCGCGCCAGTTCCACGGCTTTCTTCGTGGCATTGCCCGCGAAGGTGGGCGCATCTTCCTCGACTGCGGGCGCACCCGGGAAATCATCCAGCGTCTGGCACTGGAAACCATTGCCGAGAATGGTCTGGATTTCCTGCACCTTGTGCCGGTTTCGCGTGGCGATCAACAGCGTCGTCATAAAGGCATCATGGCAAGCCGGCGCAAACATGCCACCACCTTCTCGCGGACGCAAAACCTGTCTGTCCTACAGCATGAATTTCATTCATCAACGGAGCCCCATTATTCAGCCGTGACACGCGCGTTCGCGAGGTAAAACCCCGTCGCGGTGGAACGCTCCACATAAACCGTCGCGGTCGCGCCATCTCCCGTCAGCGTCGTTTGATTGGCTGGCCCGCTTTCCGTCGTGGCAAATTGAACCGGCGCCCACGTTGTGCCCAGCGCCTGTTGGAACAACACCTCGTAGGTCACCTGGCTGTCCGTGGGGAAATCCAGTTTCATTCTTCCATTTGCAGGGACCGACGTTGGTGTCATCGCGTAATCCAGTCCCGGGATTTCCACCATGACATTATCCACGCCGTCGTACGTCACGTTGTAGGCCGTGAGCCTGGAACCAACCGGCGCCAATCCGCTGACGCGGTCGCCATCGATGTCGAACACCGACCCGTGAAACTGGCAGACCCACGTGCCGCCTTGTGGTTTGACCACGCCGCCCTGGTGCGTGCAGGCCGCGCGCAGTGCATGGAAAACATTGCCCGTCCCGCGATTGACAATGATCGGATAGAACGCGCCCAGCGGCCCGACGGGACTGTAGGGATTGACGCTGAATAGAACGGAACCGCCCTCGGAATTTAGCGCCGGAAACGCACTGACCTTGAAGCGCAGACACCCGTTGCCCGGCGTGGTGAGAGGCTGAATGGCGGCGACGATCGGTGTTACGAATGTTTCATTCGCGAAATGCGAACACGCGGCGCCCAGCACCAGGCCCCGGATGAATTGCCGCCGCGAAAGTTCATGCTTGAGACTCATAGGTTACGACATGCTTCATGCTTTCATGTGCGACATCCAACAGTGTGGGTGATTGACAACGCAAACGTGGTTGCGTTCGACGTGAGAGCGGCGGCGCGCGCGATTATTCCGTTGCTCACGGCCACGTCTTGGAAAACGTCGCGAACACACCGTGCGCCGTGTAATCGTTGGCCCCGCCGGCCGCCGGCTCGCGATAACGATAATATCCGTACTGCAGGCCCGCCTTCATTGTTTCGCGAATTCGGCGCGTGAATCCGGCCAGCACGCTGTGCAGGTCATAATCAATTCCCAACGGCAGCCCCGTGGCTCCGTTGAACTGGCCGAATTCAGCGCGCGAAAATGAATACGCAACATGGATGTCAGTGCGGTTGTCCAGCACGCAAGTCGCGCCCGACACCACGGTGTAAATGTTGCCTTCGTATGGCGCCACCGCCGGGTCGTTGTTCGAAGCCGAGCGGCTGCGCTGGTCTTGATACATGAATGTGCCGTTAAAATAGAACCGCCGCCATGGGGTGAACGTCGTATTTGCCGTGTAGATGTGCGTGTCATGATTGGCCGCAAAAATGGGGCCGCCGGGCGAGGCAGTCAGGGCCTCCGCGTCGGTCACGCTGGAATAGTCCGTGGCAATCATCTGATAGGTTAACTGCGTTTTCAGCCAGCGCACCGGTCGCAGGCTGAGCCGGATTTTCGCCTCGTGCAAATCCACGTCCCGCTCGCGGATGAACGCCGAATACCCCGCGTTGGGGAACGCCAGCGCCTGGTCCACGCGATGGTTGTAGCCGCTGTGCTTGCGCCGCTGGCGCAGCTCCGCTGTCAACGACGTCTGTTGCCACGGTGAAATCGTGAAGCCCGCGCTGTAGTCGTACAGTTCCGCACTGGCATCGGTGTTGCGCAAAAAATCCTGCCCGCCGCCGATGTCCTGTTCGAACTGGCCGATGCTTTCCTGTTGCAGCCGTGCCTCGGCGAACAGTACGGTCGAGGGAATGCTTGTGAACCGCAGTGAAACCAGTTCTTCCAGTGCCGCCCGGTCGTAATTGGCCGAGATCGTTGCGGGTTGCGGAATGAAGAAAACGCCCGGCGCCCCGAAATCGATGTTCACATTTCCGAATCCGCGTTGCCGCTGCCACTCGCTTTGCGCCCCGGCAGACAGCGTCAAGCCGGACCACGGCCCCAGCAGGCTGCTGAGATTGAACACGTGGGAATGCTGGTCCAGCACGATGCCTTGCGCGCTCCAGTAATCACCGAACGGCACCGCGCCCGTCGTTGTGAAATTGTTGAATTGCAGGTCCGCGTGCGAGTCCGTGTGCGTGTAGAGGTATCCACCCGATGCAAACCACCAGTCGCGAATTTGCCTTTCCAGGCGGAAGGTGTTCGCCGCCTGGAAATGCTGCTGCCGGTCGGTGAGTTGCAGGAACGTGTCGGGCGCGGGGCCCAGCGTGTTGAACTGGCCCACCTCGGTCCGCCGCGTCGTTAAATCCCAGAATTCCGCGCGGAAATTGTCCTCCAGCCGCACGCCGGCGATTTCGTGCGCGACATCCAGTTTGAGTATGTGCGTCTGCTCGTTGACATCCTTGAACGCCGGATAAATGCGCCGCGTCTCGCCGCCTTGCGTAACGTCGCCCCAATGCAACGTCGATTGCGCGCCTTCGCGTAGTTGATACTCATATCCCAGCGTGATTTCCGGCCAGCCGGGCGCGCGCAGCCCCAGGTCCACCCACGCCTTCGTGCGGTCCGTGTACAAATCGCGGTCGAGTTCAAAAATCGATGGCGTGAACGCTGGATAATATCCGCCGCTGTCGTCGTAATAGGTGCGAAACCGCTCCGCGCCGCCGCGAATGAAACCAAGTTCCCCGCGTTCGAGCGAAAACTTCAGCGCGTAATCCTCGTTATTGCCGATGGCACGCCCTTCCAGGAGGAACCGGTCGTTTGCGTTGAACTGCTGTTCCAGTTGGAACTCCTGCACGCCGCCGGTCCAGCCTTCGCGCGTCCAGTGATGCTCGCGGAACCTGCGCTCATCGCCTTTCACGGAAATCCAGCCTGCTGTCGGCGTGAACGAAAACTTCAGTTTTTGGACGGCCACTTCCGGCCACTGCGCCCCCTGGTCAATCCACGCGCGCAGGAGCCCGACTTGCCCCGGCGTCAGGGCATCTCCTTTGCCCTTGGGCGGCATCTCCATGTCCTCCACCAACCCCGCCACGAAGTGAATCAATGGGCTCTTCGCGCTGTCGCCCGGCACAATCGCCATGCCATTTTCGCCGCCCTTGAGCGCCGATTCCCGATTGTCCAAACGAAACCGGCTTTTTGGCTTCTCCGGCCCGTGGCACCGCAAACACGACACTTCAAAAATCGGCTGAATATCCCGGGCGAAATCCACCTGCGCCCCCGCCGCCGCCGGCAGCTTCGACACATCCACCTCCTGCGCCCAAGCCTCGGCGGCAAGTCCAACGGCGGTCATTGCCACCGCGAAGTTTTTAATCACCAGATGCATCGTATCCCGTGAATTGAAAGCCGAAACCCATGAACCGTGAACCTGGCAAGCGACCCGGCAAACCAAGCGCCATTCCCCTCCTGGGAGGGGTTGGGGTGGGTTCACCGCGAGTCTTGCGCGTAGCATTCAGCCAAAATCGGCAACCGATGCTCCCTCTCCCCAAGGGGGAGGGCTGGGGTGAGGGGGAAGGGAGCATTATGCTACCCATGATTCCCGAATCAGGTCCCCGCGCATCCCTTGGGCAATCGGTTCTGAATCTGTGGGGAGCGCTCATTACACTAATACCTCAAATGCGGATTGATGTTCGACCCATGAACCGCCGTGTGGCAGCCGGCGCTCCAGCACGTCCCCTGGCGCAGGAACAGCGAATGATCCACCTTGCCGATGACCACCGCGCCCGCCGCGCCGGGCGTCTGCGCGTGACATTTCAGGCAAAGATTCGGGTCCCGTTGCACCAGCATCTTTGGATTGATCGACCCGTGGACGTTGTGGCACGCCACGCAACCCTCCCGCATCGCCTCATGCTCGAACACAAACTGGCGCGTTTGCTCCCGATGACACTCCGCGCACGATTGGTTCAGCCGAGCCATGGCCAGTCCGCCCGCGGGCTTCATAATGTCGTGCCCATGCGGATCATGACATTGCGCGCAATTCATTTTGCCTTCCGGCAGGGGATGATGATGCGGCAGCCGGAACTCCGCCTCGGTGCCGCGATGACAGGTCAGGCACGCCTCCGAATTCTTGCGCGGATTGATGATGAATTGCGCCTTGGCCGTGGCTGCGTGTTTGCTCCCCGGCCCGTGGCACGATTCACAACTTGTGTCCAGTTCCGCGCCCGGTTGTCCCACGCGCACGCGCGCATGGGGACTGCCTGGGAAAACCTGCGTGACGTTTTTGTGACATTCCACGCACGACGAATTGCCAACGAATGTCGCTCCTTCAATCTCCAGCGGCACCGCCACCGTCCGTTCCAGTGTCGAACACGAACTCAACAACAACACGCTCGCGCTCACGAGCCACACGCCGGCCGCCACTGCACACCATTGACCGCATTTCGTCATTGTTCGGGAGAGTTCAATGCCTGGAACCGCTCGTTGCCTATGGGGTATTCTCTGCGCTTGATTTAAGACTGGCGCGACTCCCGCCCACCTTCAAGCCTCGTCCCATCCGCATTTTGGGTGATGCCTTTATCATTCCTTCGTGCTCGTCCTCCTCGTCCTCGTCCTCGGAACCCCGCCAAGCCGTTACACCCGCCGAATAGAGATGGAAAACCCCACGACATCGCCAACCGCCTTCCCAATCGCCAATCCCAATAAAGCCGATCGGAGCCCGCCTACACCGCACTCGCGGTGCGGAATGCCTGTCGAAATGGATCGCACACGAAGTGTTTGCTTCGCCAAGCCGTTCCCGGCGGACCCCAATCGAACGGCCTTAAGAGTACTGACCCATCGACTTATTCCACCGTCCGCACCGATTTCCCGGGCCCAAATTGACAACGATTGGCAGCAAGGCGCCGGTGCCATGCCCGATTTAACGATTCAACGATTTAACGAAATTTAGTTTGCACAGTTTGCATAGTTTGCAGCTTTGTTAGACACCCGTCCGCCTCCGTGCCACCCTGCCACCGACATGAAACTTTTCGCCACTGAATACTCCCTGCCATGTAACCGACTCCCCGGTCCCCGCGTCTCAATCACCAAGGAGGCCGACCGGATTCCCCGCTCGCCCGCCGTCAAAACCCGCTTGCCCGGGAATGAACTTGAACCGCCATCCCATCCGGACCGCGGCTGTGGCCCGCCCAGCCGCAGCGCCGCGCTTGCAACGGCCGCA
>JBFMBT010000301.1:0-8116 GCA_040754875.1 Verrucomicrobiota bacterium
GGCGCGCCAGCCGCCGGAGCGGGTTGCGGCGTTGCGTGTGTGCGCCGCACGCTCAAGCCGGGTTTCTTGGGCGGTTCGGCCGAGGGCGTGGATTCGGACGGAGGCAACGCCACTGGCGCCGGTGCGACGGCCACAGGAACGGCGACCGGAGGGGGAATTGCCACGGGCGCGGGCATCGCCACTGGAGCGGGTTGGGCGGCGCCGACCGGGACATACACCATCGCGCCGTGAATCTGTTCGTTGGCTTGTCCCGTGGCATCGGCGCCGCAACGGGGGCAGGCCACCGGCGTCGGCATCTGGCCGTCCACGGGTTCGACATCGAACGCAAACCGTGTGCCGCAGGGGCAGACAATCTTGATTTGCATATCAACGTTTCGGGTTCAAAAGGGTGACATTGGTGGGATACAGCAAATCGTATTCCGTTTTGATATCAGTCGCCTGGATCTCGCCGTCGGCAAACAACACGTTGCCGCCGTATTTGCTGTGATTGTCTCCGGGCGGTTTGCCGTCCGTGCTGAAGGCCACCTGGCCCTGTCTCTTTCGCGCTGTGTCCACCTGCCGGTCGGAAACCAGCGGTTCGGTTTTGCTGCCGGACTTTTTCCAGCCCATGTAATAGGCGTAGCTGATTTTCTCCTTCGCAAACGGCTCGCCTTGGCGCAACCGGACATCCTTGCTGCCCGGGCAGGTGAACATTTCCGTGGCCGTCGTGCATTTGGGCACCAACAGGCTCAACGGTTCCTCGGAGGTTTTCGCGTCGGGCACGACGGGATAACGGTCCTTGTTGTCGTTGGCGTAGATGTTCAACGCCACATAGATGTTCTGCAAGTTTTTGGAGCACACGGCCAGTTGCTGGCGTTGATACGAGCGCGCCCCCCGGCTCATGAGCATGTAGTACATGATGAGGATCATGGCCAGCACGATGAGCAGTTCGATGAGGGAGAACCCGCCGCCCGCTCGGCACACACTGGATGTGTTGCTGGTCCTCATTGCTGGTACCAATATTTAGTTCGCGCCGGGCATCAGGCGCAAGCGGATTCGATGGGCCTTCGGGGCAAGGTTAAATGAGGGAAGGTCACGGGCGTGGTTCTGATGATGCGGTTGCGGGTGACGTTGCTGCGCCCGTGGACGGGCGCCGGCGGGGTGCGGCTGATAAGTGAGCCTCCTGACGTCGGTTGCTACGATTATTTGCATGATGGCTGATGTGGATTTAGGTGGATTTGGGCGGTCGGTGGTGAACGGGTGGCGGCGAAACCGGAAGTGGGACAAGGTGAGACGGCGGTGAGTCGGCGAATTTTTTTCCGCGAAAGGGTCGAAAAGCCTCGAAAAGCCTCGAAGAGCCTCGAAGAGCCTCGAAGAGCCTCGAAACCGGATGGCCGGATAGCAAATGGCAATGGCAAATGGCAAATTGGCGCTTCGGGTTGGCGAAGCGTAGGCGCGGCGGTTCCGTCAGGTGGCGGTTTTGCATGCGCAACCGTGGTCTCGTCGGGGCGCTGGGAGCCGGGTTGGGCCACCGTCCCTCCTTACAGGTTCGGACACAAGGTGTGTCCTGTCAGCCGCAGTTTCGCACACATGGCCTCAATGTCAAGTGATAATCTGTTGTAGGCTGTTAATAATCGAGGGTTGAAAACATCGGTCCCCCTCTCGAGCCTGCTTTGGGATCGTGGGTATAAGAGTGCTCCGTTCCTCCTCACCCCAGCCCTCTCACTTGGGGAGAGTGAGCATTCGTGTGCTGCGTTGAGTGAGTGGCATTGCGCACTTCCCGTTTGCTGGCCCCGTGGCGGCATGTTAGCGTTTTTGCAGTTCACCTATGCGAATCTGGCCCGGTAACCCGTTTGGATGGTTGCTGCTTTTCTTCGCGGCCGACCAGTTCACGCGCGCTGCGGATAGCCCGCTGGATTTCTTCGAACGCCGAATCCGCCCCGTGCTCGCCGAGCGCTGTTATTCCTGCCACAGCGCGCAAAGCGAAAAACTCAAGGGTGGCCTGTTGCTCGATACGCGCGCGGGCCTGCTTAAAGGCGGCGAATCCGGCCAGCCGGCCATCGTCCCCGGCGACGCGGAACACAGCCGCCTCATCAAAGCGATCCGCCATACCGATGCCGACTTGAAGATGCCGCCCAAGCAGAAACTCAACGACGCCCAGATCGCCGACTTCATCACCTGGATCAACCTCGGCGCGCCCGATCCGCGCACCGGCAGTTCTCCGGGCGCGCCGCCGCCCGCAGTCAACGGCCCGCCGCACTGGGCTTTTCAAGCCGTCGGCAATCCCTCCGCCCCCGCCGTCAGGAATCAGCGCTGGCCGCAGTCGCCCATCGATCATTTCATTCTGGCGAAACTTGAAGCTCGCGGACTCAAGCCATCCCTCCCGGCGGATAAGCGCACGTTGATCCGCCGCGTCACGTATGATCTCACCGGCCTGCCGCCGACGCCCGGCGAAGTGGACGATTTCCTGCGCGACAATTCCTCTGAAGCGTTCGCGCGGGTCGTGGACCGACTGCTCGGGTCGCCGCGCTACGGTGAACGTTGGGGCCGCTACTGGCTCGACGTCGCCCGCTACGCCGACACCAAGGGCTACATCTACGACGGCGAGGAAACCCGCTGGCTCCACGCGCCGGTGTATCGCGATTGGGTCATCCGCGCCTTGAACGAAGACCTCCCGTACGACCGGTTCATCATGTTGCAGCTCGCCGCCGACCAGCTCGTTTCCGATCCACACGATGAAAACCTTGCGGCGATGGGTTTTCTCACCGTGGGCCGGCGTTTCCTGGGCATTCCGCACGACATCATCGATGACCGGATTGATGTGGCCACACGCGGTTTGCTCGGCCTCACCGTCACGTGCGCGCGTTGTCACGATCACAAATACGATCCCATTCCCACGCGCGATTATTATTCGCTCTACGGCGTGTTTGGCGGTTCCTACGAACAGCGCGTTGCGTTGGCGAAGAATCCGCCCGAGACGCCTGAATATAAAAAGTTCGCCGAGGAATTGAAAAAGCGTCAGGACAAATTCAACGCGGAGTATCAGACGCGCGTGGACAAACTCCGCGACCGCGCGCGCGCCCGCACGGCGGATTATCTGGTTGCCTCGCTCGACATCAGCAAACTGCCCACCGAGGATTTCCAGCAAATCCTCAGCCCCGATGATTTGAACGCGTCAACCGCACGGCATTGGCACACGTATCTCTACCAGCGGCGCAACCGGTTCGATCCGATTTTCACGCCGTGGCATGCTTTCGCTCAACTTGGAGAAGGCGAATTCGCTGCGAAAGCAGCGCAGGTTGCCGCCGAGTGCGCGGCTGACGCGCGAAAGCTCAATCCGCACGTCGCGCAATTGTTCACCAACGCGCCCGCATCGATGCAGGAAGTTGCCACGCGCTATGGCGGATTGTTCGAAAGCGTGTTCCGCGAATGGACCAATGCCGTCGCGCTCGCCATCACCAACAAGACCGAACTACCCGTCGTCTTGCCGGACGCGGATCGCGAGGCGTTGCGCCAGGTGCTTTACACGTCGGACTCGCCGGTGAATGTGCCATTCGGAGCGTTCGCGGCCATTGAGGATTATTTCGAAGGCAACAGCCGCGATGCGCTGCGCAAACTTGAAGGCGAACTGGACCGCTGGCTCGCCACCGCGCCGGGCGCGACGCCGCACGCCGTTGTCCTGCGCGACCAACCGGTGCAATACAACCCGCGCATCTTTTATCGCGGCAACCCCGCGCGCCGCGGCGATGAAGTGCCCAAGCAGTTCCTCGAAGTGCTCGCCGGCCCGCAACGCCGGCCCTTCCAGCAGGGCAGCGGTCGCCTGGAACTCGCCCGCGCGATTGCCGATCGCGACAATCCACTCACGGCGCGCGTGCTGGTCAACCGCGTGTGGCTGCATCATTTCGGCGCGGGCCTGGTCCGCACGCCCAGCGACTTCGGCACGCGCTGCGAACCGCCGAGCCATCCCGATTTGCTCGACTGGCTGGCGCGGCGCTTCATGGACGATGGGTGGTCCGTCAAGAAACTGCACCGTCTCATACTGCTTTCAGCGGTGTATCAACAATCGAGCGAAGACAGCCCGAAAGGTTACGCGCTGGACCCGGACAATCGCCTGCTCTGGCGCATGAACCGCACGCGGCTCGATTTCGAGGCGTTGCGCGACTCATTGCTGAGCGCGAGCGGCGAACTGGATTTGCAGGCCGGCGGGCGTTCGAGCGATTTGTTTGCGTCACCCGCGAGCAAGCGGCGCACCGTCTATGGCTTCATCGACCGCCGTTATCTGCCCGGCGTGTTTCGCGTGTTTGATTTCGCCAATCCGGACATGCACACGCCGCAGCGTTCGGACACCACCGTGCCGCAGCAGGCGCTGTATTTTCTCAACAGCCCGTTCGTCGTGGAACGCGCCCGCGCGCTGGCGCAGCAGCCGGAAGTTGTCTCCGCGTCGCAGCCGCAGGCGCGCATCGAGCGGCTGTATCAACGGTTGTTCCAGCGCCCGCCCACCAGCGCGCAATTGCAGGCCGGACTGCGTTTCATTCGCAACGCCACGGCGAGCACACCGCCTGAGCCGCCCGCGCCCAAACCCACGGCGTGGTCCTATGGCTGGGGCGAATACGACGAAGCAATGCGCCGCACCAAATCCTTCAACCTGCTGCCCCATTTCACCGGCGACGCCTGGCAGGGCGGCGAGAAATGGCCGGACCCCAAACTCGGCTGGGCGCAACTCACCGCCGAGGGCGGCCACACCGGCAACGACCTGCAGCACGCGGTGATTCGCCGCTGGACGTCGCCCGTTGATGGAACGGTTCGCATCACCGGCTTGGTTTCTCACGAACCCACGGCGGGCGACGGCGTGCGCGCGTTCCTCGTTTCCGGCCGCCACGGAATGCAAAAGGAATGGACGCTTCACGCGGCTTCGGCCGAGCACGATATTGCGCTGAACGTGAAAGCGGGCGACTACGTGGATTTCGTGGTCGATTTCCGCGCCACGTTGAACTCGGACGAATTCAAATGGGCGCCGCACATCACGCTCATGGATGCGGTGTCCGCCGGTTCCGGCAGCGCCGCCGCGCGCGAATGGGATGCGCGCAAGGAATTCGGCGGCCCGCCGCCCGCGCCGGTGAAGCCGCTGTCGCCGTGGGAAAAATACGCGCAGGTGCTTCTGCTGGCGAATGAGTTTGTCTTTGTCGATTAACCGCGCTATCTAAAAATTATGGCCCATCCTCCGTTCCGCCTGGACGACGCGTTCCTGACGCGGCGCGAATTCCTGTCGCGCGCGGGCATGGGTTTTGGCGCGCTGGGCTTGGGCACGTTGCTCGGCGGGACCGGCGCGCAGGCCGCCGACCCGATTCATCCGCTGGCGCCGCGCGCGCCGCATTTCGCGCCCAAGGCGAAGCGGGTCATTCATTTCTTTCTCAACGGCGGGCCGTCGCACGTGGACACGTTCGATCCCAAGCCCGAACTGGCCCGACTCGCCGGCAAACCGTTGCCCGGCGGCAATCTCCCCACCGAACGCAAGACCGGTGCGGCGTTGCCTTCGCCGTTCAAGTTTCAGAAATACGGCCAGAGCGGCATCGAGGTCAGTGAAATCTTTTCCAAGGTCGCCGCGCACATCGATGACATCGCGGTGATTCGTTCGATGCAGGCCAAGGTGCCCAATCACGAGCCGTCCCTCATGCTCATGAATTGCGGCGACGCCCTGCAAAGCCGCCCGAGCGTCGGCGCGTGGGTCACCTACGGACTTGGCACCGAGAACCAGAATCTTCCCGGCTTCATCGCCATGTGTCCGCGCGGTTATCCCATCAAGGAAGCCGAGAACTGGCAGTCCGGTTTTCTGCCCGGCGTGTATCAAGGCACCTATATCGACACGCAGCACACACGCATCGAAAAGCTCATCGAATACATCCGCAGCCAGAACACCACGTTTGCCGAGCAACGCCAGCAATTGGACTTGTTGCGCGAACTCAACGCCGACCACCAGCGCCGCCGCCAGCAGGACGCGCGGCTCGAAGCGCGCGTGCAATCTTTCGAACTGGCCTACCGCATGCAGATGGAAGCGGCCGACGTGTTCGACATCGACAAGGAACCGCAGCACGTGCGCGACCGCTACGGCAAGGGCGTGCATGCGCGACAGACGCTGATTGCGCGTCGGCTGCTTGAGCGCGGCGTGCGCTATGTCCAGCTCTGGCACGGCGCCAGCCAGCCGTGGGACAATCACAACAAGATTGAGGAAAACCATCGCAAGCTCGCCGCTGAAATTGATGGGCCGATTGCCGCATTGCTCCAGGACTTGAAGGAGCGCGACATGCTCAAGGACACGCTGGTTCTGTGGGGCGGCGAATTTGGACGCACCCCTACGGCTGAAGGAGGCACCGGGCGCGACCACAATCATTACGGTTTCACCGTATGGCTGGCCGGCGGCGGCATCAAAGGCGGCACCGTGTATGGCGCCACCGATGAATTCGGCTTCAAAGCCGTCGAGAACGTCACCCAGGTGTACGACCTTCACGCCACCATGTTGCACCTCCTGGGCTTCGATCACGAGAAGTTCACCTACCGCTACGCCGGCCGCGACTTCCGCCTCACCGACGTCCACGGCCACGTGATCAAAGAAATCCTCGCCTGAGTTTTTCGTCGTCGAACCGGAGGGCGCCCGTCCCGGGCGCAGCAACGTCACCAACACATGCGATAAGGTGTTTTCCAGCCGCACGTATGCGCCTTGTATGGAGTTCACGCTTCAGCGTGTGAGCGAGGCGTCCTTCCGCAAGCTGAAGCTTGAACTCCAAACAAGAGCAAGACTTTCCTCCTCAGCATGCCATCCATTGACGCCACACGCGAGTGCCCGTCCCGGGCGCAGCAACGCCGCCCACACATGCGGTACTGTGTTTTTCAGCCGCATGTACGCGCCTTGTATGGAGTTCACGCTTCAGCGTGTGAGCGAGGCGTCCTTCCGCAAGCTGAAGCTTGAACTCCAAACAAGAGCAAGACTTTCCTCCTCAGCATGCCATCCATTGACGCCACACGCGAGTGCCCGCCCGGGCGCAGCAACGTCACCAACACATGTGATAAGGTGCTTTCCAGCCGCATGTACGCGCCTTGTATGGAGTTCACGCTTCAGCGTGTGAGCGGGGCGTCCTTCCGCAAGCTGAAGCTTGAACTCCAAACAAGAGCAGGATTCGCGCCTTTGATCATGCCATCCACCAACTTCGCTCAAACCAAAAATCCGATTGCCTTCGGCATGGGCGACGCCACACTCCGTGAACTTCCATGAATACCATCGACTTGAACGGGCGCAACGCGGTCATCACCGGCGGGGCGCGGGGAATTGGTTATGCCATCGCCGAGCGCCTCGTGACCTCCGGCGCGCGCGTCAGCCTCTGGGACCTCGACGGCGCGGCGCTCGATGATGCCGCCAATCACCTCACCGGCAAGGGCGGCGTGCTCACGTCCGTGGTGGATTTGACGCGCCCCGACGATGTGCAGAAATCCACCGCCGCCACGCTCAAGCAATTCGGCAAGATCGACATCCTCGTCAACAACGCGGGCATTGCGGGCGCCACCAAACCCACGTGGGAATTGTCGCCGCAGGAATGGATGCGCGTGGTGGAAGTCGATTTGTTCGGCGTGTTCCTGTGTTGCCACGCCATCGTGCCGTCGATGATTCAAAACGGCTATGGCCGCATCGTGAACATCGCGTCCATCGCGGGCAAGGAAGGCAATCCCAATGCCTCGCATTACAGCGCCGCCAAGGCCGGCGTCATCGGCTTCACCAAATCCCTCGGCAAGGAACTTGCGAAGACCGGCATCGTTGTCAACTGCGTCACGCCTGCGGTCATCGAGACCGACATCCTCAAGCAGGTCACCCAGCAGCACATCGACTACATGCTTTCGAAGATTCCCATGGGCCGCTTCGGCAAGAAGGAAGAAGCCGCCGCCATGGTTGCCTGGCTTTCCTCCGACGACTGCTCGTTCACCACCGGCGCCGTGTTCGACCTTTCCGGCGGGCGCGCGACGTATTGAGAAAGAATGCGGAGGATGTTCGGTTCGGGAGCGCGGTGGTAAGAGACGCCTCACAAAGCGCCATCGGACTGGCGCACTCCAAGACGCTTCGCGCCCACCGTGCGCAAGGCATTCGCGCTAG
>JBFMBT010000302.1:0-8099 GCA_040754875.1 Verrucomicrobiota bacterium
TTCGAGTCGCATTTTTTTATGACCCGTAGCACAGACAATCGTTGGTTGCATCGGTTCGCACTTTTAACAGCCGTGGCGACGCTGGGGCTGATCGGTGTGGGCGGATTAGTGACGAGTCATGGCGCGGGCATGGCGGTGCCGGACTGGCCGACGACCTACGGCGAGAACATGTTTTTGTTCCCGGTGTCGCAATGGGTGGGCGGGATTTTCTATGAGCATACCCATCGGCTTTATGCGTCGGGCGTGGGATTGCTGACGACCATTCTGGCGGTATGGCTTTGGATGAAGGAGAGCCGGGCGTGGTTGCGGTGGCTGGGGGTGCTGGCGTTCTTTTTAGTGGCGTTTCAAGGCGTGCTGGGCGGTTTGCGCGTGACAATGTTCAAGGATGAGATCGGAATTTTTCATGCGACGATTGCGCAATTGTTTCTGGTGCTGGTGAGCGCGATTGCGTTGTTTACGTCGCGCTGGTGGGTGCAGAACACCGCGCAAATGGGGCGGCTGGCCACCGGATCGTTTCGCCATCTGGTGCTGGCAACGACCGCGTTGATTTTGTTGCAATTGATTTTGGGCGCGACGATGCGGCATCAGCACGCGGGGCTGGCCGTGCCGGATTTTCCGCTGGCGTATGGGAAAATCTGGCCGCCGACGGATGAGGAATTTGTCCACGCAGCAAATGCGCAACGCATTGATCCGCGTGACTTTCACCCGATTACTGCCGGGCAGATTCAATTGCACATGGCGCATCGGATTGGCGCTGTATTGATTCTGTTGCTCAGCGGAGCCTGTGTCTGGTATGTTCGCCGCTCTGTGAGTCCGAATGCGCCGCTGGCGCGAATGACCGGGCTGTGGTTTGGCCTGATTTCGCTTCAGGCTGTGCTCGGCGCCGCGACGGTTTGGAGCAACAAATCGGCCGAGATCACAACGCTGCACGTGGTCATGGGAGCGTTGAGTCTGGTGACCGGCGCGATGTTATACATCGCCACGCAGGCGCTCAGCGCGAAGGCAGCGGTCAGAGCGGCTTCCGGTGCGCCGGGGCGGGCCGCGATGGCAACAATTTGAGATGAAGGCAACGGCAGAACCTATGGTTGAAACGGCGACCGCCGAAAAGGCGTGGGTGGCTGTGTTCAGCGACCTCGTCAAGGCGCGGCTGACGTTTTTGGTGCTGCTGACGACACTGGTGGGCTTTTACCTGGGGCAGCGCGGAGCGATTAATTATGTGCTGTTGTTCCATACGCTGGCGGGGACGGCATTGCTGGCGTCGGGCGCGGCAGCGCTGAATCAACTGCTGGAGCGCAATTACGACGCGCGCATGCGGCGCACGGAGAATCGGCCGTTGCCATCTGGCCGGCTGCAACCGGATACGGTGTTGTTGCTCGGCGGGGCAGTTTCCTGCGCGGGGCTGATTTATCTGACACTGGCGGTGAATTTGATCACCAGCCTGCTCGGGGCGTTGACGCTGGTCAGTTACCTGTTCGTGTACACACCGCTGAAGCGCAAGACGACGTTGAACACGGCGATTGGGGCGATTCCAGGGGCGCTGCCGCCATTGATGGGCTGGACGGCGGCGACGGGGGCGGTGACAATCGAAGGCTGGACGCTGTTTGCGATTTTGTTTTTCTGGCAGTTGCCGCATTTCCTGGCGATTGCGTGGATGTATCGGGACGATTACGCGCGGGCAGGATTCGCGATGCTGCCGGTGGTGGACCCGGACGGACAGCGGACGGGCCGGCAGGCATTGAGCCATACGCTGGGACTGCTGCCGGTGAGTTTGTCGCCGTTTTTGTTCAAGCTGACAGGGCCCGTGTACGTGCTGGGCGCGCTGGCGCTAGGGATTCTGTTTGTGTGGTTTGCGGTTCAGTTTGCGCAGACCTTGACGCTGGCGCGCGCGCGGCGGTTGTTCTTTTATTCGATTCTGTATCTTCCGCTGCTGCTGGGTTTGATGGTATTTGACAAGATCCGAAGTTAGTTCGGCAGTTGACACAATTAATTCAAGACAGATAGAAATCAGTTTTTGACGGGATAGCGCAGACAACCAGATTTTTAAGTATGCAGACGACAACCAAAGATCATCACGACGTTCACGAACACGCGCACCACGAGCAGAGTTTCTTCCAGAAGTACGTCTTCTCGACGGACCACAAGATCATCGGCATCCAGTACGGGGTCACGGCGCTGGCCTTCCTGTTCATGGGATTCTGCCTGATGTTGATGATGCGCTGGCAGATTGCGTATCCGGGCAAGCCGTTGCCGCTCGTGGGCACATTGCTGGAGAAGGTTCTGGGTACGGTTGCGGCGGGCGGCGTGATGTCGCCCGACCTCTACAATTCCTTCGGCGCCATGCATGGCACGATCATGGTGTTTTTGGCGATTGTGCCGCTGGCGTTTGCGGCCTTCGGTAATTACGTGGTGCCGCTGATGATTGGCGCGCCGGACATGGCATTTCCGCGCATCAACATGGTGAGCTACCAGTGCTACGCCGTCGGTGGCGTGATCATGTTTGTCAGCTTTTTCATTCCGGGCGGCGCGGCGCAGGCGGGCTGGACTTCATACTCGCCGCTGGCAACCGCGATTCCCACGCAAGGACAAACATTCTGGCTCGTGGGCATGATCTTCCTGATCACGTCGTCGCTGTTGGGCGCGGTGAATTTCATTGCGACCATTATTCAATTGCGCGCCCCGGGCATGACGTGGATGCGGTTGCCGTTCTTTGTGTGGGCGCAGTTCGTGACGGGCTTCCTGTTGTTGCTGGCGTTTCCTCCGCTGGAAGCGGCGGGCATCATGCAGTTGATGGACAAGGTCGCGGGCACGAGCTTTTTCCTGCCGACGGGTCTGGCGGTTGGCGGTGAACTGGCCAATGTCAGCGGTGGCGGTAGTCCTTTGCTGTGGCAGCATTTGTTCTGGTTCCTGGGTCATCCGGAAGTTTACGTGTTGATCCTGCCGGGCATGGGCATTGTGGCCGAAGTGCTGGCGAACAACACGCGCAAGCCGCTGTGGGGTTACAAGTCGCTGGTTTACTCGGTGCTGGCGATCGGGTTCATCTCCTTCATCGTGTGGGCGCACCACATGTATCTGACGGGCATGGGGACCAAGATCAGCACGTTCTTCCAGACGACGACCATGATCATCTCGATTCCGTCGGTGATCATCCTGACCTGCCTGTTCATCACACTGTGGGGCGGTTCCATTCGCTTCAACACTCCGATGCTGTTCGCGCTGGCGTTCCTGCCGATGTTCGGCATTGGCGGTCTGACGGGCCTGCCGCTGGGTTTCAATTTCAGCGACCTGCACCTGCACGACACTTACTACGTGATTGCTCACTTCCATTATGTCGTGGCGCCGGGGACGATCTTCGCGTTGTTCGCGGGCATCTATTTCTGGTATCCGAAGATGACGGGCCGCATGATGAATGAATTCTGGGGCAAGGTGCATTTCTGGCTCTCGCTCATCTTCATGAATCTCGTGTTTCAGCCGATGTTCGCGCAGGGCATGGCGGGCATGCTGCGCCGCATGGTGGATGGCGGCGCGAACTATTCGCAGGTGATGGCGCCGGATGCGATCGGCAACCTGACGACCGGCATCATGGGCATGAACCGCCATATCTCCTGGGCGGCCGTCTGCCTGGGATTGGCGCAGATTCCTTTCATCATCAATTTGTTCTGGAGCATGCGGAACGGCAAGAAGGTCGAATCCGATAATCCGTGGGAAGCGACGACGCTCGACTGGCAGACGCCGACGCCTCCGCCGCACGGCAACTTCGCCGCCCAACCCTCGGCGCATCGCGGGCCTTATGAATACAGCGCGCCCGGCGCCGCGAAGGACTTCTCGCCCCAGAACCAGACTGCTTAATCAACCGACTACGAACTCAGGACATGGACATCCCATACACAGTAGCACCGCGTCAGGATACAGGACTTTATAACGCGAAGGTGGGCATCTGGCTCTTCCTCGCGTCGGAAGTGATGCTCTTCGGAGCGCTGTTTTCCTCCTACATTCTTCTGCGCGTTGGAGCCGAGCCCGGCATGTGGCCGCACGGTTTGCTGAACATCCCGATCGGCACGTTCAACACGGCGGTGCTCATTACCTCCAGCGTGACCGTCGTGTTGTCCTGGGCCGCGCTCAAGACGCATAACTTCGGGCGATTCCGCGCGATTCAATCCATTACTTTGCTTTGCGCACTGGGGTTCCTCGGCATCAAGACCTACGAATACAACGAGAAATTCACCCACTACGAAGTGTGGTTTGCCGACGGCCGCCCGTCGGTGACCGGCCACATCGACGGCGCCGGCCGCTTCTGGACGCTCAATACACTGGCGGACAAGAAAATCGAATCGATTACGATGCACCCGGACCGGTTCCACTACCGCATTCCGTCGGGCGAACAGGCCAAGCTCGCCAAATCCGGCACCGTGCCGGAGCATCCGGAGCCGATCAAGATTGCGACCTCGGAAATCAAGCGGCTGTCGGCATTTGTGCCGGCGCACAGCACTTACTTTGCGGTCTATTTCACGCTGACGTTCCTGCACGCGTTGCACGTGTTTGGCGGGGCGCTGGTCATCGGCTACCTGTGGGGCCCGGGCGCGTCGATGTGGAAGACGGACCCGGACCGTTTCACCAACCGCATCGAAGTGTCCGGCTTGTTCTGGCACTTCGTCGATCTGGTCTGGATCTTCCTGTTCCCCGTGCTTTATCTGCTGTAATTTTAACCTGAAATCCTATGGCTGACTCACACGACATAAGCAAAACCGTCCGGAAATACATCATCGTCTTCGTGGCCCTGCTGGTCGGCACCGCTATCACGGTGGGCATGTATTACGTGCATCTGCCCAGTGTGGCGATGACGGTGATGGTGGCGGTCTTCATCGCTTCCGTGAAAGCGTTTTTGGTGGCAGGTTACTTCATGCATTTGATCGATGAGCGAAAAATGATTTATGGGATACTCGGTTCGACGGCGTTTTTCTTCGTCGGGCTGATGTTCCTGACCATCTGGGCGATGCACGATTTTCCGGCCCACACATTCCTTGGCTCCCATGTCCCTTAAAGCGCTCCATATCGTATTCGTGACGGCCTCGACGCTGCTGGCCTTCGGCTGCGCGGCGTGGGCGTTCCACCAATACTACTCGCTGGAGGCCGGCAAGGCGTATCTGGCGGGCGGCATTGGTTCGGTCGTAGCGGGACTGGCGTTGATTGTGTATGGGCGCTATTTTTTGAAGAAACTCAAAAATGTCAGTTACCTATGAAAACGTTGCGTAAACTCACGTTTCTCATCGCGCTGTGGACACTGGCGACGTTGCCGGGCACGGCGGAAGCCTGCTCGGTGTGCTACGGCAAATCGGACTCGGCGATGGCGCAGGGCCTCAACTGGGGCATTTTCGTTTTGTTGGGCGTGGTATCGACGGTGCTGGCTGGCATCGCTTCGTTTTTTGTTTTCCTGGCCCGACGGGCCGCTTCGTTGCCGGCTGAAACCCCGGCGCAACATTCTGAAATTTCAACCAAGAGCTGAACATGGAGAAACTACTCGGATTGCCTGTACTCGCGTCGAAACACGGCCAGGACGTTGATAGCTTCATCATCTACATTCACTGGCTGATGATCCTGCTGTTCGTCGGTTGGTTGGCGTTCTTCTGCTGGACGCTTTTCCGGTTCCGTCGCTCGAACCATCCCAAAGCGGACTACGTCGGCGCCAAAGGCGCGACCTCGACGTATCTCGAAGTCGTAGTCGCCATCATCGAAGCAGTCCTGTTGATTGGATTTGCCATTCCGCTGTGGGCGAAGCGCGTGGACGAATTTCCCTCGGAAAAGGAAGCCACCGTCGTGCGCGTGGTCGCGCAGCAATTTGGCTGGAACTTCATTTATCCGGGGCCGGACGGGGAATTCGGCCGGCAGGAGTTCAACCTGTTGACGCCCAGCAACCCCTTGGGCCAGGACAAGAACGATCCCAAGAGCAAGGACGACGTGACCACGTTGAACGACATGCACGTGCCCGTGGACAAGCCGGTGATCGTTCACCTGACGTCGAAGGACGTCATTCACTCGTTCAAGGTCATTGCCATGCGCACCACGCAGGACGCCATCCCCGGCATCCGCATCCCGACCTGGTTCACGCCGACGCGCGAGGGCCGCTATCAGATCAACTGCGCGCAGTTGTGCGGTAACGGGCATTACAACATGTCCCTCGGCTTCATGACGGTCGAAAGTGCTGAGAAATTCGACACCTGGGTGAAGGAGAAATCCAAGACGGGAGCGGCGAGCTTCGAATAGCAGTTTGTTGATTCGTCATGTCGGAGCTGCCGACAAGACGGCGCCCGATGTCATGCAATCGACTTCACGTCATCTGAACTGGACGGTGTGGGGCGGTCTGGTTCTGACGGTGCTGGTGATTGCCGCGGCGTTCATCTCCTCGCGCCTGCAATCCGGCTCCTCACGACTGCCCGTCTTGTGGCAAGTGCAGGATTTCTCCCTTACCAACCAAAGCGGCGCCGTGGTATCGCTGTCCGACCTCCGCGGCTCCGTCTGGGTGGCGGACATCATCTTCACGCGTTGCCCGGGTCCGTGCGCGTTCATGACCAAGCGGATGGCGGAATTGCAGGGCGCACTTCCGCCGGACAGCCCGGTGAAGCTGGTGTCCCTGACGACCGACCCGGAATTTGATAGCCCGAAGGTGTTGCAGGATTACGCCCGCCGTTTTGGCGCGCGCGACGAACGCTGGCAGTTTCTCACCGGCACCAAGCAGGCGATCTTCGACCTCGCGGTCCGGGACCTCAAGCTGGCGTTGCAGGAACTGCCGCCCGACAAGCGAACAGTGCCCAACGACCTGTTCCTGCACAGCACACGGTTTGTGCTCGTGGACAAGCAGGGCCGCGTGCGCGGCGTGTTTGACATGCTCCCCGAAGTGACGCCCGCCGATGAACCGCCCGACAGCGAGGCCGTCAAGGCGAGCCACGAAGCGCAGATGAAGGCGCAACAACAGGCGCTGCTGCAAGCCATCGCCACTCTGGCCAAGGAATGACATGACGATCCAGGACCTCCCGGCGGTGAACGCCAGCTTGAACGCGTTGAGCACAGTCTTTTTATCGGTGGGTTATTACTTCATCCGCCGCCAGAACAAGACAGCCCACCGCAACTGCATGATGGCGGCCTTCGTCACCTCGACGATCTTTCTGATCTGCTACCTGGTTTACCACAGTCAGACCGGCCACACGTCGTTCAAAAACCCGCAATGGTTCCGTCCCTTCTACCTGTCGCTGCTGTTCACGCACGTGGTGCTGGCGGCGGCCATTGTGCCGTTGATCCTGATGACGTTGAATCGCGCGTTCAAAGAGCGCTTCGAACTGCACAAGAAGATTGCGCGGTGGACGTGGCCGCTGTGGATGTACGTCTCGGTGACGGGCGTGGTGATTTACTTTCTGCTCTACCACATTTTCCCCCAGAAGTAGGGCAGGGGAGGGAACGGTTCACGGAAGAAGCTTGCCCACCAACTGGCTGATGGTCTTGCCGTCGGCGCGCCCGGCGGCCTTGGCTTGGACCGCCTTGATGACGGCACCCATGTCTTTCTTGGTCGTCGCGCCCAGTTCCTGGATGGTCGTCTTGACCAGTTGCTCCAGTTCCGCCGCCGGCAATGCCTGGGGCAGAAACGATTCGAGTACCGTCGCTTCGGCCTTCTCCTTGGCCGCCTGCTCGGGCCGGCCGCCTTTCTCATACTGCTCGATGGCGTCGCGTCGCTTTTTGATTTCCTTCTGAATGACCGAGATGATCTCGGCATCCGGCAGGTTCTCATTCCGCTTTTCAATCTGCACGTAGCCGATGGCGGACTTCAGCAGGCGCAGCGTGGAGAGGCGGTCGGCGTCCTTGGCCAGCATCGCCTTCTTCAACTCATCGGAAATTCGTTCGGTGAGCGTCATGGGTTACGAAATATTGAGTTTCCGTAACTCGTCGCGGACCTTGGCCGCGGTCTCGTAGTCCTCTTTCTTCAAGGCATCGTTCAACTCCCGCTCCAGCCGTTCCTTGTGGGACAGCGGCCGTTTGGACTGCACTTCGTGCAGCCAGTCTTCGAGGAACAGGACTTCGCCGCTTTGGTCGGCGAGTTCATCCTGGCCGCGTTC
>JBFMBT010000303.1:0-8097 GCA_040754875.1 Verrucomicrobiota bacterium
AACCGGTTATAACCGGTTATTTGGCGTCCGGGCGGGGTTGGGCGGGTGCGATGGCGACCCCGGGTGGCGGGGCCAAAGGGGTGCGCGCCTCGTGGACACGAGGGTTCGTCGGCGGACGGCGCATGGCCGTCCGTTCTCAGCGGTGGCGCTCCCTGGCGCATAGGGCAAGGGTAGTGTGCCACGAAGTGATAGCCGTGTCAAGCGAGTTGGAACACGCTACGGAGCCCGCCTGTTCTGGAGCCAGGCCATGGCCGCGGATTCGCCGAACAGCTTCATGCGGTCGAAGTAGTTGATGATTTCGGATTCCGTGGCGGCGGGGAGCCATTCGTTGAACACATGAATATTGTCCCGAATGGCTTTCTTCCGCGCCTCGATCTCGGCGATGCGCTCGGTTGGCGTGCCGGGCAGGAAGCTGTAGGGCGCATCCGGTGTGAGCTGGCGAAGAAAATCCATTTCCATCGCGATGCCGACCAACTGCATGAGAATGGTGCCACCCTGGCCGTTGCTGAGATGCTGGCCCAAGGCACGGCCGGCGGCGGCCATTTCATTGGCGGCGTCGGTGTTGCCGGCGGTCACGGCCTGTTGATGCAGGGTGGCCAGTTCGCGCGAGGTGTCGCGCAGGTGGTGAAGATGAGGCAGCAGCGCGTTGGACATCGCGAGCATCTTGGCCTCGACCGGGGACTTGCCGGCGTGCATGTAGATTTCCTCCATGCCCTGCACCTTGGCGGAGGTGTAGTCCTGGAAGTTGCCTTTGGCGGCCGCCTGCTGAAGCTCCTGGAGCGCGAGCGCGGTCTGGCCGTGGCGCAGGTGTTCACGGGCGGAAAGCGCGTTGGCCAATGCGTTGTCGGGCGCGGCGCGCTTGAGTTCGTCCAGCCAGCGGCGCCGTTCCTCCGGGAAGATGTCGTGGGCGACGACATGGAACAGAACCTCTGGATCGTCGGGGAATTGTTCCAGCGCGGCTTTGAGGTGCGCGGGGTCGTGGCTGGCATGAAAGGCGTTGAGCAGGCTGTCAGCGCTGCGGCCATTGCGTTCAAGGTAGCGCGCGACCATTTCAGAGCTGAGCTGGAAAACGTTGGTGTCGCCGTCCACCAACCGCTTGAGGGTGGCCCGGAAGGAGTCGGCGCTCGTGCCGGGGCTGGTTCCGGCCGCGTTGAGGCGGCGCTGGGCAGGGGAGGGAGTCGGAACAGGTTTTGCGCTTGTGGCCACGGATGGGCGGGGGGAATTGGACGATGCGGCGCGTGGATGTTCATCCGGCGAACGCCAAAGGAGAACCGCCACCAGCGCGACAGCGGCGGCGATGAGCAGCCATGATTTTTCGAGTCTCATATTCGAGCGGGCCGGTCGCCGACGCTTCAGAATGTTGGTTAGACCACGCCACGGCGCCAACGTTACGCGCGACGACGGCGCCCGCGGCAGACGGGCCTACTTTGAGCCCGTGGCGAGGACCGTCTGGAAGTGCGGCGGTTGTTCTTCACTGGCGACGACGCTGATCTCGATCTTCTTGAAACCGGCCTTTTCCAGCCAGCCGTGCAACTGGCTTTCCTCGAAGCCGAGCCAGCGGTCGCCGTAGAGTTCGGGGGCCTTGTCGAAGGCGTGCTTGAGCAGGTCGAGAATCATGACCTGGCCGCCGGGGCGGAGAATGCGATGGGCGGCCTGGACGGCGCGCTCGGGTTGCGCGGCGTGATGCAATGCCTGGCTGAGAATGACAAGGTCCACGCTGTCGGGATCAATGGGCGGCGTCTCGATGTCGCCGAGGCGGAATTCCAGATTCTTGAGGCCGTTTTTCTTGGCCTTGCGCGCGCCGAAGGCGACAATCTTCTCGGAGTTGTCCACGGCGATGACTTTTTTGCAGCGGCGCGCGAGCAATTCGCTGAGCAAACCTTCGCCGGAGCCGAGGTCGGCCACGACGAGGGGCGGCAGCACGCGCAGGAGCAGGTGGCCGAAGGCCTGCCACGAGCGGCCCGGGCCGTACACGCGGTCGAAGCGGCCGGCAATCTGGTTGAAATAGACCTGCGCCTGTTCCTTGCGGCGGGCGAGGATGCGCTTGAGGTTGAGCTGGTCGCCGTGGTGCTCGGGCATTTCGTGCGCGCCGCGAATGGCAAGGTCGATGGATTCACGCACCTGCTCGTCCGAGTCGTTGATGAGCTTGTAGAAGGTGCGTTTGCCGTCGCGGCGGGACTGGACGAGGCCGCTGTCCTGCAACATGCCGAGGTGCGTTGAGATGCGGGACTGGCCCATCTTGGTGGCGTCCTGCAATTCGTTGACGGACAATTCGTCCCGTTCCAACAGGGCGAGGAGCCGGAGGCGGGTGGGGTCGGCCAGGGCGCGTAACAGCTTGAGGGTCTTGCTCATGGGAGAGGATGATAAGGTTGGCTGGCTCCAACGGATAGGTGGTTCGCGAGACCGCAGCATTTCCACCCGGTGCGATGCGGGCAGGCGATGCGTCGGTCCCCCTCACGCCGGCCCTCTCCCCAAGGAGAGGGTGATGTGGTATCCGCGTCTTGGGGGAATGACCGAGGGCGGAAGGTGGCGGAAGCGGGCATTATCGGGCAATTCGTTGTTGACGGCTGCTCGTTAATATATATCTTCTTATCTTGATACGTCAATATGTGACTTTCTTACGAGGGTCGCAACAACAGAACTGAATGAGCAAAAACTATATCTTTTCATCGGAGTCCGTGGGCGAAGGCCATCCGGACAAGGTTTGTGACACGATTTCCGACGCGGTGCTGGACGCCTGCCTGGCGCAGGACAAATACAGCCGCGTGGCCTGCGAAACGTACGCCAAGAGCAACCTCGTCGTGGTCGGCGGTGAAATCACCACCAAGGCGAAGCTCGATTTCAACCTGATCGCGCGCCAGGCCATCCGCGAGATTGGCTACACGCACGACGACGATGTGTTCCACGCGGACCGCGTGTTGATCCTCAACGCCATTACGTCGCAAAGCCCGGACATCGCCCAGGGCGTCGATGCGCGCGAAGCGGAAGGCAAGAGCCACGCCGAACAGGGCGCGGGCGACCAGGGCCTGATGTTTGGCTATGCGTGCAACGAAACGCCGGAATTGATGCCGGCGCCGATCATGTATGCGCATGAACTGGGCCGCGAACTGACGCGCGTCCGCAAGAGCGGCAAGGTCAAGTGGCTGCGCCCGGATGCCAAGAGCCAGGTGTCGGTGCAATACATCGACGACCAGCCGGTGCGCATCACGAACGTCGTCATCTCCACGCAGCACGCCTGCGACACGAAGCACAAGACGATCAAGGAATTCTGCATCGAGGAAGTCATCAAGAAGACGCTGCCCAGGCATCTGCTCGACAAGAAGACGCAATTCCTCATCAACCCGACGGGCCGCTTCGTGGTGGGCGGGCCGCAGGGCGACACCGGTTTGACCGGGCGCAAGATCATCGTGGACAGCTACGGTGGCATGGGCCGTCATGGCGGCGGCGCGTTCTCCGGCAAAGACCCGAGCAAGGTGGACCGCAGCGCGGCGTACATGGGCCGTTACGTGGCCAAGAACATCGTGGCGTCCGGCCTGGCGACCAGCGCGGAAATCCAGTTCGCCTACGCCATCGGCCATCCCGATCCCGTCAGCGTGTGCGTGAACACGTTCGGCACCGGCAAGGTTTCCGACGAAACCATCGAGAAGGCCGTGTGCGAAGTGTTCAGCTTCAAGCCGGCGGACATCATCAAGCAATTGAACCTGCTGCGCCCCATTTACAGCAAGACCACCAATTACGGCCACTTCGGCAAGGTCGATGACCTCGACGCCATCACCTGGGAACGCACGGACAAGGCGGCTGCCTTGAAACGCGCCGTGAAGTAGCAAAGAAATCCGTTGAACCGTGATACGTTAAAACGTTGAAACGGTTCGGCGGGCAACGATTCAACGACTAAACGATTCAACGTTTCAACGAACCACATCACATGGCCAAAATCAAACTTCCGCCTGCGCGCGCCAAGGCCGCGAAGGCCGTCAAGCCCGCCGCCAAAAACGGCAACGGCACCGCCCACGAATTCAAGGTCAAGGACCTGAGCCTCGCCGATTGGGGCCGCAAAGGCATCAGCGTTTCCGAGCACGAAATGCCCGGCCTGATGTCCATCCGCCGCAAGTATGCGGCGAGCAAGCCGCTCAAGGGCGTGCGCGTCACCGGGTCGTTGCACATGACCATCGAGACGGCCGTGCTGATCGAGACGTTGGTGGACCTGGGCGCGTCGGTGCGCTGGGCCAGTTGCAACATCTTCTCGACGCAGGACCACGCGGCGGCGGCGATTGCCAAGGCCGGCGTGCCGGTGTTCGCGTGGAAGGGCGAGACGCTCGAAGAATATTGGGATTGCACGCTCGATGCCGTGACGCATCCCGGCAACAAGGGACCGGAACTGGTCGTCGATGACGGCGGCGATGTGACGTTGCTCATCCACAAGGGTTATCAACTCGAGGAAGGCGACAACTGGGTGAACACGCCTTCGTCGTCGCACGAGGAAAAGGTCATCAAGGACCTGCTCAAGCGCGTGGCGAAGGAGCGGCCCGGTTTCTGGCATAACGTGGTGAAGGAATGGCGCGGTGTGTCCGAGGAAACGACGACCGGCGTGCATCGCCTTTACCAGATGCTTGAAGCGGGCAAGCTGCTCGTGCCGGCCATCAACGTCAACGACTCGGTGACCAAATCCAAGTTCGACAACCTTTACGGCTGCCGCGAATCGCTGGCGGACGGCATCAAGCGCGCGACCGACGTGATGATTGCGGGCAAGGTGGCGGTGGTCTGCGGTTACGGCGACGTGGGCAAGGGGAGCGCGCATTCGCTGCGCGGCTTCGGCGCGCGCGTGATTGTCACCGAGATCGATCCCATCAACGCCTTGCAGGCGGCGATGGAAGGCTTCGAAGTCACGACCATCGAGGACACGCTGGGCACGGGCGACATTTACGTGACGACGACGGGCAACTGCGACGTCATCACGCTGGAGCACATCCTCGCGATGAAGGACCAGGCCATCGTCTGCAACATCGGCCACTTCGACAACGAGATTCAGGTGGACCGCCTGAACACGTTCAAGGGCGTGAAGAAGGTGAATATCAAGCCGCAGTATGACCGCTTTGATCTGCCGAACGGCCGGAGCATCTACCTGCTGGCGGAAGGCCGGTTGGTGAACCTCGGTTGCGCCACGGGGCATCCGAGTTTCGTGATGTCCAACTCGTTCTCCAACCAGGTGCTCGCGCAACTGGACCTGTGGAAGAACAAGGACACCTACAAGGTCGGCGTCTATCGCCTGCCCAAGAAGCTCGACGAGGAAGTCGCGCGGCTGCACCTGGAGAAGATTGGGGTGAAGCTGACGAAGCTCACCGAAAAGCAGGCCAAGTATCTAGGCGTGTCGCCGGACGGTCCGTACAAGCCCGAGCACTATCGGTATTAAGCCGGGGCAACGAGGCTCTCATTTCAAAGGCGAACGGAGAAATCCGTTCGCCTTTTTTTGGTGCGCCCGTAGCGGTCTTGGCGTGCGGCAATCCGGATAAGTGAGCCTCGTCACCTCGGCCGCTGCGAATTCGGGAAGTGTGCGGCGTGGTTGAAGAGGATCACGCGATTGGATTTTATGGCGCGCCACAAAGCGCCATCGGGCTGGCGCACTCCAAGACGCTGGCGCGAAGGCGGCGGGGCCGTTCCACATTTCACTTACAAGCCGCTTCAGGCTTTTACTTTGCGAGGTTTGCCCTTTCGGTAGGTGACCGGCTGGAGGGCGGGCATGGGTTTGCCTTCGCCGAGGCGGCTCTTGAGTTCGCGGATCTGGTCGCGGAGGAGGGCGGCTTTTTCGAACTCGAGGTTGTTCGCGGCTTCCAGCATCTCGGCTTCGATTTCACGGATGGTCTCGGCGATGTCGAAGTTGGCGACGGCGTCGCGCAGGACGGCCGTTGCTTTCGCGGTGACTTCTTTCTGCGACGAAAGGCCTTCCTCGACGGCGCGGCTGACGCTGCGCGGGGTGATGTTGTGTTCCTGATTGTAGGCGAGCTGGCGCTTGCGGCGATACTCGGACACGGCGAGGAATTTCTGGATGCTCTGCGTCCTGACGTCGGCGTAGAGGATGACTTCGCCGTTGAGATGGCGCGCGGCGCGGCCGGCGGTCTGGATGAGGCTGGTGGTCGAGCGCAGGTAACCTTCCTTGTCCGCATCAAGGATGGCGACGAGCGAGACTTCGGGAAGGTCAAGACCTTCGCGCAGCAGGTTGATGCCGACGAGGACGTCGAATTCGCCTTTGCGCAGGGCCCGCAGGATCTCCACGCGCTCGATGGCATCAATCTCGCTGTGCAGGTAACGCACGTTGATGCCGATGTCGCGCAGGTAATCGGTCAACTCCTCGGCGGTGCGCTTGGTGAGCGTGGTCACGAGCACGCGTTCTTTCTGTTCCACGCGCTTGCGCGCTTCCTCGATGAGGTCGTCGATCTGGCCCTTGAGAGGCTTCAGGGTGATGACGGGATCGACCAGCCCGGTCGGGCGCACAACCAGTTCCGCGATTTCGCCTTTGGCCCAGTCGATTTCCTTGGGGCCGGGCGTGGCGCTGACATAAATCGTTTGGCCCTGCATGGACTGGAATTCCTCGAAGTTGAGGGGGCGATTGTCCAGCGCGCTGGGCAGGCGGAAACCGTGTTCCACAAGCACGGTCTTGCGGGACATGTCGCCGGCATACATGCCGCCAATCTGCGGGACGGTCGCGTGCGATTCGTCGATGACGAGCAGGTAATCGGGCGGCAGGAAATCCAGCAGCGTGTATGGGCGCGAACCGGGCGCGCGCGCGGCGATGTGGCGCGAGTAGTTTTCGATGCCCGAGCAAAAGCCCATCTCCTCCATCATTTCCAGATCGTATTCGGTGCGCATCTTGAGGCGCTGGGCTTCGAGGAGTTTGCCGTGCTTCTCGAGCCAGGCGATGCGGTCGCCCAGTTCCGCGCGGATGGACAGGATGGCGCGCTTCATCTTGTCGCCGGGCGTGACGAATTGCTTGGCGGGATAAACGGTCACGGCGTCGAGTTGATCAAACTTGTTGCCCGTGAGCGGATCGAAACGCGTGATGCGGTCCACCTGGTCGCCGAAGAATTCGATGCGCAGGGCGTCCTCGGTGTAGGCGGGGCAGAGTTCGATGGTATCGCCGCGCACGCGGAACTGGCCGCGCTCGAAGGAAATGTCATTGCGATTGTATTGCAGGTCCACCAGGCGGCTGAGCAACTGGTCGCGGATGAGGTCCTGGCCGACTCGCAGGTTGACGACCATCGCCTCGTAATCCTCCTTGCTGCCGATGCCGTAGATGCAGGAGACGCTGGCGACGACGATAACATCGCGGCGCGCGAACAACGAACTCATCGTGGACAAGCGGAGGCGCTCGATCTCTTCGTTGATGCTGGAATCCTTTTCGATGAACGTGTCCGTGCGCGGGATGTAGGCTTCCGGCTGATAGTAATCGAAGTAGCTGACGAAGTATTCGACGGCGTTGCGCGGGAAAAAACTTTTGAACTCGGCGTAGAGCTGCGCGGCGAGCGTCTTGTTGTGCGAGATGACGAGCGTGGGGCGGTTGACGTTCTTGATGACGTTGGCCACCGTGAACGTCTTGCCCGAGCCGGTGACGCCGAGCAGCACCTGGTGCTTGGCGCCGGCGACGAGCCCGGCGGACAGCTTCGCAATGGCTTGCGACTGATCCCCGGCGGGCTGGTATGGAGCGACGAGTTCGAACATCGCCCCGCAAGGTAGGAGCGGGTGGGGGAAGTGTCAACGGGGAGGCGTGATGCGTGAGGCGTGATGCGTCTGAGGGGAGGGGCGGGTCGGTGGTTCGGAGTCCCGGCTTCAGCCGGCCAAGGCGTGGTAATGTGAAGCGCGTGGAGTTTCCTTGATTGCTGACGGGGCGACGCCCAACCGCCTGAAGCCGTAACGATTCAGTTCAACCACGAATGGACACGAATGAACACGAATAAAATCGGGGTCTTCGCGGTCTTCATCGCCGGACAACCATTCACCAAATGGTGAGCGCCCGCTTTCTGGGTCAAAGCACGCGTTGACCTGTCATTCGTGTGAATTCGTGTCCATTCGTGGTTGCTTCATTGCATCGTTACGGCTGAAGGC
>JBFMBT010000304.1:0-8057 GCA_040754875.1 Verrucomicrobiota bacterium
GGGCTGAATGTTGTCCTTTGGTTCGAAAACCTTCCAGGAAGCGCCGATCCCCGGAAGCCAAGTTAATCCGTTTGGGTCTCATCCCAAACAGAGTATTGTAACGTTATTTAATTGTCAATCTACTAGTCGGGAGAAACCTGCGCTTCGAGCTATCGCGATTATTTTCTGAGCCAGGCGGCGATGAACATGCCGTTGCAACGGTGGGTTTGCGGCCACAGCCAGAGGGTGGGTGAAGGAGGCTGCGCGGGTTCGAGGGGATTGTTTATCGGAAGCGGCTCGAATTCGGGGAATTGTTGCGTGAACGCGTTCGCGACCTCGATGGTTTCAGCGCGCGTCAGGGTGCAGACGGAGTAGATGAGTTTGCCGCCGGGCTTCACTGCCGTCGAAGCGTGCGCGAGGAGTTGTTGCTGGAGGCGGCCCAGTTCGGCAACGTCCTGCGCGGTGGTGGTCCAGCGGGCGTGGGGATTGCGTTGCCACGTGCCGACACCGGAGCAGGGGGCATCCAGCAGCACGCCATGGAACCTGGTTTTGGTGGGGGGCTTGGGGCTGCCGTCCCACGGGGCGGTGCGGTAGTTGAACACCTTGGCGCGCCCGGCGCGGCGCTTGAGTTTCTCCAGCCGCCACGCAGCGCGGTCACTCGCCCAGATGAGGCCCTTGTTCTGCATGAGGTCGGAGAGATGCAGCAGTTTGCCGCCTTCGCCGGCGCAGGCGTCCCACCAGGTTTCTCCGGGTTGTGGCCGGCAGATCCAGCCGACGGCCTGTGAGCTCAAATCCTGCAATTCGAATTCGCCGGCGTGAAATTCCGGCGTGCGAAACAAATCCTGCGCGCCGCGGTATTCCAGTGTGTCGCTCAACGCGCCCGGGCCGAACGGCGTGGCGCCCAGCTTTTTGGCGACGATTTCACCGGTGCCCCGATGCGCGCGCAGCCACAGCGTTGGTTCCGCCTGCAACGAGCGCGCCCAGGCGGGCGTGACGTCCATGACTTCGTTCACCCACGCGGGCAGGGCGCGGGCGACGATTTCCTTGTCGCTGACGCAGGCCGGGTCCTGCGCGAAGCGCTCGGCGAACTCGACGGCTTTGGCGACTCTCGTGAAGGCATCCTTCGTGTCCGAGAGCCAGCCCTGCCAGCGGTAAAAAGCGAAGACCGCGCGGCTGATGCGGCTGCCATCGGCGCGCGAAAGGTCGCGTTTGCTCTTCAATTCCTCGCGCAGGACGGCGTCGGCGGGATGCTCGCGATCCGCCTTGCGGATGACTGATTCCGCGATCCGCAACAAATCCTTGTCGCCGTAAGGCCCGCCGCTGAGCTGCACCTTGGGCCTTCGCGCGGCCAGGCCGCGGTGGCGTGGTGACGCGGGCGATGTTTCCTCCACTTGTTTGCGAGGGACGCGAGTCCGCTGGCGAGCTGGTGTGTGGGGCATGATGGGTGAAATTGTTTTGCGACGAATGTTACTTTTCCACCTCGACCACGAGATGCCCGATGGCTTTGTGGCCGTGCTCGTTCTCGCGCTCGACCTTGACGATATAAGTGCCGGGTCTGGCGAAGCTGTGCCTGGTGACGGCGTAACCGTCCTTGGCGAGCGGCTTCACGTTGCCGTCGGACTTCACGCTGATGGGCGGTGAGCCGTCGCCAAAGTCCCATTTTTCACCGCCGTGCGTGGTGCGAAACGTGCGGACCTTGAAGGTGACGAGGTCGCCGGCCTTGATGCCGGTGGTGGGCGCGTACGTGGGGTGAATCGCGGGCGGGAGTTTGTCGGGCGTGCCGGGATCAATGACCTGCACCACGGCGAAGTCGTAGGCAATGTTGCCGCGCGAGTCGGTGATTTTCAGGATTTCGCTGTAGGCGCCGGGCTGGTGATAGACGCGTTCGAGGGTTTGCGCGTTGGTTTTCGCGCCATCGGTGAAGGTCCATTGGTGGCTGCGGATGACGCCGGTGGCGCTCCAGGATTTGGTGGCGTCGAGCGTGACCTTTTCGCCGATGGCGACGAAATGATGCGGGCGCGCGACGGCAAGAAGCTTGGGCTTGTGTTCGTTGAGATAAGCCTCCCACGCGTAGGCGTAGGCTTCCTCGGTGCCCCACTTGCCGGAAGGTTGCTTCGCCATGATGCCGAAGTGCAGATGCGTCCAGCCGCCGCTGGCGCCTTCCTTGCCGAGCACGCCGATCTTCTGGCCGCGCGCCACTTTCGCGCCGGGGCGGATGGCGGAGTCAATCGTCATCAGGTGGCTGTAGCGATAATACCAGCCGCGGTCGTCGAGCAGATAAACCACATCGTAGCGCGGGCGCGCGGGCGTGTCCTGGTAACCGGGCAGCGTGTCGCCCGCAGCGGAGACCACCAGGCCATCGGTCGCCGCGATGACTTCGACCATTCCTTCGCAACCGCCGAAATCGAGGTCGTTGTGGTAATAGATTTTCTTGCGCTGCGGTTTGTCGCCGCCATCGACGAACGTGGGTTCGTTGGCCATTTGCGTGCCGGTGGCAAACCATTTTTGTTTGAGCGGATAACCGAACGTGCCCGGCTCCATCATCGGCGAACCGGCGGGCCAGAGCCGCAGGCGCGCGTCTTTCTCCAACGACCAGGGGTTGGCGGTGCTGTTGGCGTTGTAAGCCTTGATCATCGAGCAATCAATCTGCACGCCGGCGTGCGTGACAGGGCGATGATAATTCGCGCAGCCGAGCGTGACGGGCCGGCCGTTCACCTCCACCTGCACGCGCGCGCCGCGCACGGCCTCGCTCAGGCTGTCCTTTTGCACCGCGACGTCGAGCAGGCGCACGGTGGCCTTGGCACCGTCACGCAAAGTGACCTCCTGCGATTCGCCGAGATTGAGATCCACGACGCTGCGGTACGGCTGGCGCGTGGGTTCGGGTGGGGCGGCGTGTGTGGGGAGGGCGAGCGCGAAGGCGAGAGCGCAGAGGGGATTGAGGATGGAGAATAGAGGATGCAGGCCCATAAGCGTTCAATTCCCAAGGCAATACAACTGCTTCTCCGTGCGCAAATATATCTTTCCGTCAACAATCGCCGGTGTGGCGTAAATCTTTTCGCCCATTGCGTTTCGGGCGAGCACATTCAACGTGTCCGCCGATTCCAGCACCACGACCATGCCTTGTTGGGAGGCGATGTAGATGACGCCGCCGGCGGCGACGGCGGACGCGTAGTAATCACCGAGCGCGCCGAGGCGTTCGTCTTGATAATGAATCTTGCCGGACTTCGCGTCGTAGCACGAGGCCAGCCCGCCGCTTTTCACGGTGAACACGCGGCCCTGGTAGAAGAGCGGTGAGGAAACATAGGGCAACGCGCGACTTTGCTTCCAGGCGACATGCGACTTGGTGATGTCGCCGCGGCCGCCGGGTTTCACCGCGAACAACGCATGTTCCGCCTGCACAAACATGTCCGCCATGCCGTCCCATTCCTCTGGCGTGGCGATGCCGTCCTTGTCCAGGTCGATCTGCCCGAAGCGCCCGCGCAACGCGGAGTTGGGCACTTCGTCGAGCGTGATTTTGCCGTCTTCGTTTTTGTCGTTGGCAGGCGCGTAATCCTTGAAACGTGGCATCTCGATGATGGCGCCGGGTTCCTGTCCGGGCGTCCAACTGGAAACGAACAGCAGGCCGTCGCCTGCGACCGGTGAGGCGTTGGCCACTCGCGCCATGCCGCGCACAGTCCAGAGCAGTTTGCCGTCCTTCAAATTGTAACTCGTCAACGCCAGCGAGCCGGGCACGACGACTTCCTCGCCGCCCGCGTGCCGCCATACCAACGGCGTGGTGAACGCGCGGCGAAATTCCGAACGCTCCGCCTTCCACACCTGCCGGCCGGAGTAACGATCCAGCGCCAGCAGGAACGAGCCCAGGTCCTGGTCGCATTGCAGGAGCACGAAATCGCCGGCCAGGACGGGCGATGTGCCCGCGCCGAATTCCGTGATGGGCACGGGCAACGATTTGTTCCACACCTCTTTGCCGGTGAAGTCATACGCCACGAGGCCAAACGAGCCGAAATAAACATAGACGCGTTCGCCGTCGGTCACCGGTGTGGGTGCGGCCGGGCTGCCGGTGCGATGGGTCTTTTCTACTTCTTTCGCGGGAGCTTCGCGGGTCCAGAGGATCTTGCCGTCCTTGCGATCGAGGCAAAGGGTGCTGAGCTGGCCGTTCTCGAACGCGGTGAGGAAGATGCGGTCGCCCCAGATGACCGGCGAGGAATGGCCGCCCGGCAGGGGGACTTTCCAGAGCACATTTTTGGCCGGGCCAAATTCGACGGGCGGTCGCGGGCCATCGGCAATCCCGAGTCCATCCGGTCCCCGGAAGCGCGGCCAGTTGGCCGCGTGCGCCGCGAAGGTGATGAACAGAAACCCGACCGACAGGCAACGAATGAGCGACCGCGAATGCATAATTTGTGCGCGCTGTTTCAGAGCGTCGGTATCAAGCCGCCCGATGCGCGCACCGTCAAGGGCGGATTTCGGATTTGCCAGCCGGGTTGGCTTTGGCAACCGTCTGGGCATGGACTGGCCGAAGCAATGTGCGGCGGTGGTGCCCTGCCTGAACGAAGCCGCCGGCCTCGGCAGCGTCGTGGAAGGCGTGCGGCGGTACCTGCCCGCGGTCATCGTGGTCGATGACGGTTCCTCCGATGCGACGGCTGCGCTTGCGGAGGCGGCGGGCGCTGAAGTGATCCGGCATCCCCATACGCAGGGCAAAGGGGCGGCCTTGACGACCGGCTGGCGGCGCGCCCGCGAACGGGGTTTTCGCTGGGCGTTGTGCCTCGACGGCGACGGCCAGCACGCAAGCGAGGATATCCCGAATTTTTTTCAGTGCGCGGCAGACACCGGCGCCACGCTGATCATCGGCAATCGGATGGGCAATACCGGGGCCATGCCGTTTGTGCGCCGGTGGGTGAACCGGTGGCTGAGCCGCCGGATTTCCGCCCTGGCCGGCCGGGAACTGCCGGATACGCAGTGCGGGTTCCGGCTGATGGATTTGCCCGCGTGGTCGCGATTGAGTGTTGAAGCGCACCATTTCGAAATTGAATCGGAGGTGTTGCTGGCCTTTCTCGCCGCCGACGAGCGGGTGGAGTTCGTGCCGGTGGCGGCGCACTACAAACGGCAGCAGAGCAAGATTCATCCGGTCCGCGACTCGTTGCGCTGGTTCCGTTGGTGGCGCCGGGTGCGCGCGACCTTCCGCCGCGCCTGACATTCGGCTTGCGCGCGGAACGGGGGGACAACACTCTGTCTCCGGATGGCCGATACGGGGCAACCGGTGAATTGGGCAAGGATTGCGCGCCGCGTGATGATCGCACTGGCCATCGCGACGGTTTCCACCTGGATGTTCCACAGCCCGGCGGTTTCCGGCACCGTCCAGGCGCCGGCGGGATTCGGCCGGGGAGTGGTGCATGGCGCCATGATGCCGGCGACACTGCCATACCTCCTTTTGGGCCGCGACGTACCGATTTACGCGGAGCACAACAGCGGGAGATTCTACAAGCTCGGCTACACGGCGGGGGTGAATGTCTGTGGCGCAGTCTTCTTCGGCTTCTTCTACTGGCGCTTGAGCCGCTGGCGGAAAAATCGCGCAGCCGCCGCGCCATCTTGAGCAACCGCCCGTCCGCCGCTCGGCGACGGCCGCACCTCAAGGCAGTGGCTTGACGCGGATGTTGCGCACGTAAACGATGCTCTTGGGGTCGTGCGCCTGCAACGCGAAGGTGCCGCTGGACAATTTGCGGTGCTTGAATTGCGGATGCTCATACCCTTCCGGCTCGGTCCATTCCATGGAAACCTTGTCGTTCACCTTCAACGTCACTTTCTTGTCCTTCACGATGATGTGGTAGGTCCACCACACGTTGTCCGGCGCCGGCGATTCCGTGATATCGGCGACGCCATAAAGTCCGCCGCCCTTCTTGTTGTCGCCATGCGTGGCATTGACTTGCGCTTCGAAGCCGTGTTCGGGCCAGCCTTGCGGCTGGTATTTCGTATGAAAATAGACGCCGCCGTTGGAGCCGGGCGTGGTCATGATTTCCAGCTTCAACTCGAAGTTCTTGAAGTCATGGTTCCGCACATCGCCCACGTAGAACAAGTGGCCCATCGGCTTGCCTTGAATGACGAGTTTTCCGTCCTCGATGCGGAACGATTCGGCGCTGCCGCCGGCCTTCCAGCCGTCCAGCGATTTGCCATCGAAAATCGTGACCCAATCGGCGGCGGAAGCGGCCAATGGAAGCGCCAGAAGCGCGGTCAGTAACAGTCGTTTCATGAGGCGGGCGATTCGAACAGAGCGGATTGGGGTGGTCAAGCGCGTGAAATTGCGAGGCGGAGTTTTTTCTTCCCAGCGCGGGTTCGCCCGGTAACGTGCGCGGCATGTTGCTGATTCGCACGCGGGTCGCGCCGAGCACCATCCACGGGATGGGGTTGTTCGCGATCGAAGCCATCCCGCGCGGGACGCCGGTCTGGAGGTTTCAGCCTGGGTTTGACCGGGAGTTTGCGCCGGAGGAGTTCGCGGCGCTGCCGCGGCCCGCGCAGGAGCACCTCCGGTGGTTTGCGTTTGTTGTCACCGAAGGGTACTTCATTCTCAGCGGCGACCACGCGTGCTTCATGAATCATTCGGCGACGCCGAACACGGGCGCGCCGCCCAAGGCGGTCGAACCCGTCACCACCATCGCGTTGCGAGACATCGCGGCGGGCGAGGAACTCACGTGCGATTACTTCGCGTTCGACGCGGATGCGAAGCGGAAGCTGGGGGCGTCTGGTTTGGATTCGTGTCGATAGTCGCGCGAGAAAAAGCCGGAAATAAGCCTTGGCGCGTGGAGAAAATACGTGTAGGTATCATCGCGTTTTTCACGGCGTTGACTGAGAAAATGGCATGACTTCACCCAATTCTTCATCGTCGGGCCGATGGTGGTCCGAGCTAAGCAATTATCACTGGTTTGTGCTCATCGTGGCGGCGCTCGGCTGGCTCTTCGATTGCCTCGATCAGCAATTGTTCAATCTTGCGCGTGTCCCGGCGATGAAGGAACTGCTCAAGCCCGGCCAGGATCCGGCGTTGTACGGCGGCTATGCCACGGCCATATTCCTCATTGGATGGGCCACAGGGGGGTTGACCTTCGGCGTGTTGGGGGACCGGATTGGCCGCGCCAGGACCATGATGTGGACGATCCTTATTTATTCCCTGTGTACTGGCCTGAGCGCCTTGTCGGTCGGATTCTGGGACTTTGCCTTCTACCGGTTCATCACCGGTCTGGGGGTTGGCGGCGAATTCGCCGTGGGCGTTTCGTTGGTGGCGGAAGTCATGCCGGACAAGGCCCGTCCGCACGCCATCGGATTGCTGCAGGCGCTCTCGGCGATCGGCAACGTAAGCGCCGCGTGGATCAGCATGGGGTTCGGTCATCTTGAAGCCAGCGGCGCCATCGGCTCGGCCTGGCGATGGATGTTCGTCATTGGAGCGCTGCCAGCGCTGCTGGCGTTGGTCATCCGCGCGCGGTTGCGGGAACCGGAGCGCTGGCAGGCGGCGAAGAAAGAGGCCGGGAGCGCTCACCTCGGTTCCTACGGCGACCTCTTTGGCAATCCTAATTGGAAAACGCCGGCGACGATCGCCGGGTTGTTCATCCTGGCCATCATTCTCGTGGCCTTCCTAGGCAATTCGGACTGGCCCAAGCACACCAAACTCAAAATCGGAATCGGGCTGGCGATCTGCGCTCTGGGCGCGGGGCTGTGGACTATTTTCGGCGGCAAGGGAGACACTCGCTGGCGGCGCAATTCAGTGGTGGGACTGATGCTGGCGCTTTCAGGCATCATCGGACTCTGGGGCATCGGTTTCTTCAGCATTGATCTCGTGCGGTCGGTCTTCAATAAGGCTTTCGTCGCAGAAGGCATGGACCCCGCTCGAATTCCGGGCGAGGTCACGTACTGGGCAGGGGTGACTTCGATGATGTTGAATGTCGGCGCGTTCTTCGGCATTTACGCCTTCAGTCATGTGGCGCAACGCATCGGCCGCCGTCCGACGTTCGCGATTGCGTTTCTCCTGGCGATGGGGAGCACGGCCATGGTCTTTCTCTTTCTCAAGGAGCGCAGCCAAGTGTTTTGGATGATTC
>JBFMBT010000305.1:0-7888 GCA_040754875.1 Verrucomicrobiota bacterium
GACCATCAGCCCCGAGCAGGACGCGAAGATGAAGGCGCGCCGGCTCGATGTGTTGGATGAGGCCATCTTTGGCCGCCCCCAGGAAAACGGCCAGCAGGCCGGCCAGGAAGGCCAGCAAGGCGGCAAACAAAAACCCGGCCAGCAACAGGAAGGCGAGAGCAAGCAATCCGCCGGGCAGCAGGCGATGCAGCAGGCCATGTCCGAGATGTCCAAGGCGCAGCAATCGGCGATGGCGTCCTCGCGCACCAAGAACGGCACCCCCGGCCAGAACTCACCAGAGGGCACCGGCCAGGGCAGCTTCGAAATGCCGCCCGGCGCCAACGGCGTCCTCCCGCCGCACCTGGCCAACCTGCGCATGGGCGATTGGGGCAAGCTCCCGCCGAAGGTGGCCGAAGGTTTGCTGGAAGTCCGCCGCGAAAGTTTGCCCGGCGAATACCGCGCCATGGTCGAAACCTACTTCCGCGTCATCGCCGAAAGGGGCCGGGAACAAAAACCGTAGGATCCTCCCCGGACCGGCTTGCTCCGTCGTAAGCGGGCAGAATGCACTTCAAGCCCGCGCGCCGCGCGACACGCAAACCCGCGTCATCTTTTTTTCCGAACGCGGCAACAACAAACCCTCTCCTTGGGGAGAGGGCAGGGTGAGGGGGACCGCCGTATCGCCAATCCCAACGGCCCCGGATGGAATCACTGCGATCGTAGATTATGAATACACTCCATTCCTTGAACTACCCCTGATTCCCGGCTATACCAGCCCCACACATGCGCGATGGATCATCCGTCCCTTCCGGACCGCGGCTGTGTTCCGCGTCGCGGATACCAGCCGCGGCACGCTGGCGCGCTTTCATCTGCTCCGTATTCCTGGCCGCGTTTTGCCTCACCGCCGCCGAGGCGCCCCCCGCTGACCGCGTGGACGCCGCCGTCCAGCGCGGCGTGGATTTCCTCATCAAACAGCAGAACCGCGAAGGCGCGATGATCGATCCTGACCGCGGCAACCAGTATCAGACGGTGATGACCGGCCTGTCCGTGCTCGCCATGGCCGCCGTGGGACATCAACCCGCGGACAAGACGCCGCAAGGCGTGGCGATGCGCCGGGCGATTGATTTCCTGCTGCGCGTGGACCGGCAGCGGCCCGACGGCTATTTCGGCAACGAAGACAGTTCACGCATGTACGGTCACGGCATCATTTCCCTCGCCTTGACCGAGATGCTCGGCATGGGCGTGGACAAAAATCAGGACAAGCTGATTCGCGACCGCGCCGTGAAGGCGATCGAGTTGATTCTTCGTTCCCAGCGCGTGCGCAAACATTCCGTCCGCTTCGACGGCGGCTGGCGTTACACGCCGGAATCGGGCGATTCCGATCTGTCCGTGAGCGTCTGGCAGTTGATGGCCTTGCGCTCGGCCAAGAATGCCGGCATGGCCGTGCCCAAGGAGTCGATCGACCAGGCGGTGGATTACTTGAAGCGCAGTTATGCTTCCAACCGCGATGCCAGTGGCAAGCCCACCGAGGCGGTCAGCGGCTTCGCTTATCAACCCGGTGGCGGCGCCGAATTCGCCACCACCGCCGCCGGCCTGCTCGCCTTGCAGGTCTGCGGCGAATACAGCGCCCCCGAAGTCATCGGCGCTTCCGAATGGCTGCTGGACCTCACCGACACCGGCCGCCGTGGCCGCCGCATGGACTACAGCCAGCGCTGGTTTTTCTACGGGATGTATTACTACGCACAAGGCATGCAAAAGCGCGGCGGCGAACACGCCCGCGCCGCCAAACAATTCACCGAGCGCATCCTCCTGGACAACCAGTTGCCCGACGGCTCCTGGCTCAGCGGCGACGGCCAGGAACGCAACGCCGGCCGCGTCTATTCCACCAGCCTCGCGATCCTGAGCCTGGCCGTGAAATACCACTTCCTGCCGATCTATCAGAATTGATGCCATTGATGCGCACAAGTTGTGAGTTGCTACCGGGCGCGAATTTGTTTAAACCCTGCACCCAGTCAGCCCGGATCGCATTACCAGCATTGTTATGAAAAACTGCGTTGTTCCACTCCTGGCGCTCATCGCGACGGCGGCGCTGCAAACCTCCTCCCTGGCCGCCACATTCGACTGGCCGCAATGGCGCGGGCCGAATCGCGACGATGTATCCAAGGAAACCGGCCTGCTCAAGAGTTGGCCGGCGGAAGGGCCGAAACAGCTTTGGGTCTATGACAACGCCGGGCTCGGCTACTCAGGGCCGGCGATTGTGAACGGGCGGTTGTACACGCTGGGCCTGCGGGGCGAGACAGAATTCCTCATCGCCCTGGATGCCAACACGGGCAAGGAAATCTGGGCGGCGCAAATGGGACCGCGGTATCCGAATGATTGGGGAGATGGTCCGCGCGGCACGCCCACCGTCGATGGCGACCGCATTTATGGGTTGAGCGGGCAGGGATATCTGGTCTGCGTGAAGAACGATGGCAAGGTGATGTGGACCAAGAGCATGACCGATTTGAGCGGCAAGGTGGAAAGGTGGGGTTACACCGAATCGCCGCTGGTGGACGGCAACAAGGTGGTCTGCACGCCCGGCGGTGCGAAAGGGGCCATCGCGGCGTTCGATAAAATGACAGGCAAACTGTTATGGCAGACGAAGGAGTTCACCGATGGCGCGCAGTATTCTTCTCTAATCGCAGCCAATCACAACGGCGGTCGTCAGTATATTCAACTGACGATGAAGAGCATCGTGGGGGTGGACGCAAACAACGGTAGAGTGCTCTGGCGTGAGGACTGGCCAGGTGAAACCGCTGTTATCCCGACTCCGATTTTCAGCAACGGCCACGTGTATGTGACGTCCGGCTACGGTGTTGGTTCCAAACTCGTTAAGATTGGCCCGGGCAATCGAACATCCGAAGTCTATTTCAACAAGGTCATGAAAAATCATCATGGCGGCGTAATTCTCGTCAACGGCTACCTTTACGGTCATTCCGATGGCGCGGGCTGGGTCTGTCAGAAGTTTGACACTGGCGAGGAAGTTTGGAGCTACCGCGGTTTCGGCAAGGGTGCGGTCGCCTATGCGGACGGCATGCTGTATTGCTTGGAAGAAGGGGGTGGAACCGTCGTGCTGGTCGAGGCCTCACCGAAAGGGTGGAACGAAAAGGGCCGCTTCAAACTGGCCCCTCAAACAACCCAACGCAGCAAGCGTGGCAAAATCTGGACGCATCCGGTCATCTCCAACGGCAAGCTCTACCTGCGCGACCAGGAACTGCTCCACTGCTACGACGTGAAGGCGATGTAAGAGCAACGAACGGGCGGGCGGTGAAGAAGAAATGGCGTTGGGCGCTGTGTCCAGTGTTTGTGCATGGCTGTCTCAAACCGCGGACGGCGCCGGCCAGTTCATATTTTTTGAGCTCCAACGCGATTTCACAAGCGTCTCGAAATCAGTGTGCACGTTTTCTTGCGGGCGCGAAGGCGTCGCAATTTGTAGGACGCGAACAGGTTGGCATGCGAGTTGCATCTGTGTCCCTGATTACCACGGCTGAGGGAACCGGGCGCCGCAAACCGCCACCCAACCTGGCAGGCGCGCCGATGGCGACGCAGACTTGACCGCGTTGCCCCGAACGATACGGTTTCAGCCCGGCCACTATTGCGCAGACAACGTTTCGACCGTGCAACTCGAGTCAACGACCGTGTGAAGTTCACCGTTTTCATCCGATGGCACTTGCGAATTCTGATTTCGCTGGCGGCCATTGTTCTGGCCTTGCCAATCAAAGCGCAGATTGCCAATCCCGCAGCCAATGCGCCGGCGCCAGCGCCGTTGACGCAAGTGCAGCAAGTGCGCGCGTTGTCGCGGGAGGAGGCGCAGCGGGAACTGCCGGTCCGCCTGCGCGTGGTGGTGACGCACTTTGATCCGTTCACGGCCGCGATGTTCGTGCAGGACGAAACAGGAGGCGTCTACGTCCGCGCACCCGTGCCGGAGTTTCGCGTCGCGGCGGGGCAACTGATCGAATTGGAGGGGTTCACCGGCAGCGGCATCCAGCATCGCGTGGTCACCCGCCCGCAGGTCAAAATTCTCGGTGAAGCGCCGTTGCCCAAGCCTCAACAGACAACGTTCGAACGCGTGTTCCTTGGGCAGGACGCCGCGCAATGGGTCGAACTGGCGACGGTCGTCGAGTTCGTCGAATACGAGCAAGGGCGGTTGCTCCTGACGTTGCGGGACAACGGAGTTCACGTGAAGGCGGCGGTGCTGGCGCACGACCCGGATGATCCCAAACTGAAGCGGCTGGTTGATGCGCGCGTGCGATTGCAAGGCGTGTGCGCGACCTATTCCCGGAGCACCGGGGAATTGATCGAGGCGAGGTTGTTGCTTCCTTCCCTGGAACAATTGAAGGTCGAGATGCCGGCGCCCACACGGCCTTTTGACCGCATTCTCAAACCAGCCAGTGAATTGAACAAACTGACCCGGCCAACCCAGTTGCCCGACCGGCGCGTGCATGTGCGCGGTGAAGTGGTGGAGATTTCGGGCGATGGGTTTCGGGTGCGGGATGCAACCGGCGAACTGGCGGTGAACCCTTTGCCGGGGGCAATGCTGCGCCAGGGTGATCGGGTCGATGTGCTCGGATTTGCCGGAATGGCAAATGGCACGGCGTATTTGAAGGGCGCGCTTTATCGGGTATTGGCCCCCGCCACCAATGCGCCGGCAGTGTCCACCAACCTGCTCGTGGCCGACGGCGGAAAGTGGCTGATGCCGGTGTTGTCGGACGCGGCGACGATCCGCCAGCTTGAGCCCACCAATGCGGCGGCGCGCCTGCCGGTGCGGTTGCGCGGTCAGGTCACCTACGCGGAACCGGAGACGCGCGCTCTCTTCGTGGAGGATTCCACCGCCGGCATCCAGATCAAGCTGGCGGAAGACGAGGCATGGAGCGCCAAGGCGGGCCAGTTGGTCGAGGTGGAAGGGGCGACCGCGATGGGGCATTACGCGCCGATTGTCGCGTGGGCGCGCGTGAAAATCACCGGCGAAGCCCCGTTGCCAAGGACTGAAACCACTACGACGCTTTCGACCCTGACGTCCGGCCGGCACGACAGCCAGTGGACGGAAATCCGCGGCACGGTGCGTTCAGTCACCAAGTCGGACGGCGTGGCGTTCCTGATGGTCAGCACGACGGGCGTGCGGGTGGAGACGCGTCTTTTGCTGGGGCCAGGCGAACCGGCGCCGGAACATCTGGTGGACGCCGAGGTGCGTGTTCGCGGCGTCTGCGAATCCCTCGTCAACGCCCAACGCCAGTTGGTGGGGGTGCGCGTGCTCGTGCCGCGGTTGGAGGAAATTTCCGTGGAGAAAGCCGCGCCAGACGATCCTTTCGCGGCGGCGGCCCTGCCGGTTGCCAGCCTGGGCCAGTTTCGTCCGCGCGGCAGCGCGTCGCACCGCCTGCATGTGCGCGGCGTGGTGACGTTTTATCGCGCGGGGATGTGGGTCGGAGTGGCGGATGGCACGGGGCATGTGCTGGTGGGCACGCGTCAGACAGATGCGCTGGAACCGGGGGATATGGTCGAAGTGGCGGGATTCAGCAGCCGCGAACCGCGCCGCCTGGAAGACGCGATTTACCGGAAGACCGGCCGCCAGGCGCCGCCCGCGCCGGAGGTGCTGACCACCGAGCAGACAATCGACGCGTGGCATGACGCGGCGTTGGTGGAGTTGGAAGGGTATCTTTTGGAAAAACGCCGCCACCGGGGAGAGCTTGCGCTCACGGTGCAGTCCGGCAACGTCACGATGCTCGCGCGGTTGGAAGAATCGCGCGCGGGGGATTTGTTCACGCGGCTGGCGAACGGCAGCCGGTTGCGTTTGCGGGGCGTGTGCCAGGCGCAGGTCGAGGACAACAACCGCTCGTTTGGTTTGTTGTTGCGGTCGGCGGATGACGTGGCGGTGGTGGCCGGGCCGTCGTGGTGGACACCGCAGCGCACGGGACTGGCGCTGACCCTGTTTGGCGCGGTGTTGTTGCTGGGCGCTGGTTGGGTGGCCGCCTTGCGCGGCAGCGTGCGGCGGCAGACGGCGGTGATTGCGGAGCAACTGCAGCGCGAGGCCGCTTTCACCAATCTGGGCGAAAAACTCAACGTGGCGCGCACGCCGTTGGAAGCCGCCCGCGTCATTGTCGATGTCGCCCAGGAATTGCTCGGCTGGGACGCGTGCAGCCTGGACCTTCATTTGTCGGAAGCCGAGGGCGCGCAGCCGGTGTTGAACATCGACACCATCGACGGGCGGCGCGTGGAGGTGCCCGCCGCCTACCAGGGAGAGCAGGCCAGCCCGTTTGTGCGCACGGTCATGGCCGAGGGCGCGAAAATGATTTTGCGCCAGAACGAGTCGGAGAGGCCGGCGGGACTGGTGCCCTTCGGCGACGCAGGGCGCCGCTCGGCCTCGCTGCTGTTCGTGCCGATTCGCAACGGCCGGCGCGTGATCGGATTGCTTTCCGTTCAAAGCTATCAGCACAACGCCTACGACAAGGACGACCTGGTCCTGCTCCAGTCGCTGGCGGACCATTGCGGCGGCGCGCTGGAACGAATCCACGCGCAGGCGGCGTTGCAGAAGGCGCACGACGCGCTCGAGCATCGCGTGCAGGAACGCACGGCCGAACTGGTTCAATCCAACGCCTCGCTTCAGCGCGAGGTCGAGGAACGCACGCGTGCGGAGTCCGCGTTGCAACAGGCGCACGACGAACTGGAGCAGCACGTGCAGGAACGCACCGCGGCGTTGTCGCTGGCCGTTTCGCAATTGCGGCAGGAGATCGCCGAGCGGCGCGACTTGCAGGAGCAACTGGCGACCATTCACCGCTTCGGCCAGGCCATCAACCGGCTGGCCAGTCCGCAGGAGATTCTTCACCTGATCGTGGACATGCTCTGGCAGTTGATGGACACGAGCAACCTGTCGATCGCGCTTTATGACGAGGCCAGCCAGACGATTTCGTTTCCCATCTACCAGGTCCGCGGGCGGCCGCATCCCGCGCGCACGCGCCGGTTCGCCAACGGCCTGACGGAGCACGTGATCCGCACGCGCGCGCCTTTGTTGATCACCAGCAATCTGCCGGATGAATTGAGCCGGTTGGGAATCGAACCCCACGGGCAGACCAGCAAATGCTACCTGGGCGTCCCGATGATGGTGGGGGAAAAGGTGGTGGGCGTGATCGCCACGCAGGATTACGACGATGAGGCGGCTTACAACCAGGCGCATGTGCAGTTGTTCGGCACGGTCGCGGCCGAAGCGGCCATCGCGTTGGAAAACGGCCGGCTCTACGCGAAGGTCGAGGCCGAGCTGGCCGAGCGCACGCAGGCCGAACGCGCCCTCAAGAGCAGCGAACAACGCTTTTCGCGCGCCTTCCAGGCCAGCCCGGTATCGGTGGCCATCAGCACGTTTTCCACCGGCCGGTTTTTGGACATCAACGACAGCTTCCTGCGGCTGTTCGAATATCAGCGCGAGGAAGTCATTGGCAAAACCGCCCTCGAACTCGGCCTGTGGGTGGACCCGGCGGATCGCCAGCGCTTGTTGCGGATGTTTGGCGAAGGCCATTCCGTTCGCGATGTCGAATTTCAGTTCCGCACCAAGACCGGCAAGCTGCGCCACGCGCTGGTCGCCGTGGAACAAATTGAGCTGGGCGGCGAGTCGTGCCTGTTGTTCATCACGCACGATATTTCCGAGCGCCTGAATCTCGAGAACCAATTGCGGCATTCGCAGAAAATGGAGGCCGTCGGCCAACTGGCGGCGGGCGTCGCCCACGATTTCAACAACCTGCTCACCGTCGTCACCGGCCACACCAGCCTCTTGCAGGCGGAACCGGGGTTCAACGAAGAGACGCGCGATTCGCTGGGAGAAATTGCCGGCGCCGCGGAAAAAGCCGCCGGTCTCACCCGCCAGTTGCTCACCTTCAGCCGCAAGCAG
>JBFMBT010000306.1:0-7859 GCA_040754875.1 Verrucomicrobiota bacterium
TTTGCCCGGATTTCCTCCACCTGCTCACGCGTGCGCGGACACCAGCCCAGGCGCACGGCGATTACTTCAATGCCGTAATTGCGCGCATAGACGCGCCCCGCCGCTTCGAGCGCGACCTTGGTCACCGCATACCAATGGCGCGGCGTAACCGGTTCATCGAGGCGCAGGGGCAACTGGCCGTCCATGTGTTTCCACCAGGTCACCTGTCCGCTGCTGGCGAGCACCATGCGCTTCACTCCGGCGAGCCGCGCGGCTTCCATGATGTTGTAAAGACCAACGATATTGTTCGGCAGCAGTTGCGTGTGGAAATCGTCGTCATCGGGCGTCGCCGCCAGATGAATCACCGCCGCGGCGTCCGCCGCCGCCTTTTGCAACGCGGCGAAGTCGGTCAAATCGCCAACGAGAAAATCCTTGGTGCCCGGCGTCGGCGCGCGATCGAATCCACGCACGCGCCAACCGGCGGCGTTCAACGCCTTCACCGCGGCGCGACCGAGGCGTCCCGCCGAACCGGTGACCAAAACCAGTTGCGAATGGTCGCTCATCCTTTTGCGACTTCCGCGCGCAGCATGCGCGCGGCCTCGGACTGGTTGCACAGCTTGCGATACGCCTCGTCGATGCTGACGACGGCGCCGGAGCCGGGCGCGAAGCCGCAATCGGGATTCAGCGTGATGCGCTCGGGCGCGAGGAACTTCAACGCCTGCCGCACGCGCCCCGCGATGGTTTCAGGCGCATCGATCCTGCCCGGCGTCACGTCCAGGCAGCCGAGGCCGACTTCCAGGTCATCACGCAACTCGCGAAACACCGCCATGTCGCCCGCGGAGGGCGTGGTGAACTCCATCGTCAGATGATGCGCCTTCAAACGATTCAAATGCGGAATGATGGGGCCATAGCCGCCGCCGTGGCAGACTTCGCCGCGCGCGCGGCCACCGGCGCGGCGGCACAAATGCACGGCGATCTTGATGCCCTGGACGCCGCTCACGACTTCGTTGACCATGTCCACGGCGAAGGCGGCGGCGGCATCGGGATCGGGATACTTGGCGCGCACGTCGGGATCGACAAAGAGGCACAGGTGCGGGTCGTCGATTTGCGCGATGTCGGCGCCCGCATCGCGCACGAGTTCAAGTTCGCGGCGCAAGATGGGCACGCAAGCGCGCACGAAGTCATCGCGCTTCGGATATGCCTTCGAGGACTTCGCGGCGTCCCACATGCGTTCGCCGAGCAACGCGGGCGAAGGCAGCGTCGATTTGATGAGTCGCTTGGTGATGGTCTTGAGAAACGTCACTTCGCGCGCGATGAAGCCCGGCGTCTTGGGCGACAGCTTGTCCACCACGAGCGTGAACGGCCGGCCATCCGGCAGCGCACCGAGTTCGAATCCATGTGCCAGTTCCGCGATGACGCCGATGTACGACTTGCGCCACCATTCGCCGTCGGTGATGACGTCCAGCCCGGCCTGCTCCTGCATCGCCACGGCGTAACGCACCGCCGCCTGCATCCGCTGCTCGTAATCCGCGCGCGCCAGCGGCGGACGGTCGTTGATGAGGTCCAGCACAAAGGCCGGCCGCGGCAGCGAGCCAACGACCGACGTGGGAAAGAGAAGTTTGCTCATGCGTCTCCCCGCCAGTGTTGGCGCGCGAGTTCGAAATCCTCCTGCGTGTCCACTTCCATGTATTGGCCGGGCGTGTCGGCATGCGCGAGTTTCTGGCCCTGCTCGATCATCTCTTGAAACAAGAGTATCAAATACGCCTTCTCGAACACCGCCGCCTCGCGCCACGGTTTGCCGGTGAATTGCGCGCGCGCCCGATGGTATTGTTCGCGCAGTTTCGCCGCGCCCGCCGGAGTGAACTTCGCGATGCCCGTGTATTCGCCGTGCGCTTCGTGCGGTGTGATGGCGCGATGCACGCGCGTCACGTGGCCGTTGCGAGCGGTGACCTTCTCGGCGTCGTCGGGTGGGTGCTGCGTGCGATGCTGATAGCGGTCGAGCCATTGCGTATCGACGCTCAACGCGATGTCCGCCGGATGCGCCAGCACGCGGCGGATGACGGCGCTGGTAAACAAAATGTCCGAGTAACAGCACACGAAGCCGTCGTTCATCAAGTCCTCCGCGTGCATGAGCGAGGCGAGGATGTTGTTGTGCTCCCAGCCGGCGTTGTGGCGGAAGGTGAAGTGCGGGTAATCGCGGCGCACCTTGTCGATCTGGTAACCGCCGATGAAGCAGATGTCGGTGACGCCCGCGGCGCCGAACGCGCGCACGGCCCAATCGAGCAGGCGTTTGCCCTGCACTTCGGCGTAGCATTTCGGCGTGTCGGCCGTGGTCGGCATCAAGCGACGACCGCGTCCCGCGCCAATGATGATGGCTCTCATGTCAGGCTTGTTCCCACTCCTCCACAGAAATGGCGGCCTGCTGGAGGATGCGTTTGGTGAGCGACCAATCAATGTCGCCGCCGTGCGGATTCGGGATACGTACTTTCAAAGCTCCCTTGCACATGAACGAGTGTTTGCCGCCGGAATACGGGCCGTCCCAGCCGAGCGACTTGAACTTTCGTATCAGTTCCTGGCGTGAAATCGGTTTAGGCATGCTCCGCCACCTGATTGAGATCGCAGCCGTCCACGACTGGCAGAGTGTCACCCCGCTTGAGCGAGAGAATGATCCACTCTTCCAAGACTTCGAGCAGTTCCCTGCGGCATTGCTCCAAGGTTCCGGCTTCGCTCCACACGCCGGGCATCACCGGGATCGAGCCGAAATAGCTGCCCGTTTCGGTCTTTTCGTATGTGGCAAGGCGCATCGCCCGCTCAAGATAGGTCGAGAGCATGGTTTTACCTTATCCCCGAGTGACGGTCGCGGCAACGCTGAATTGGGCGGGTCATGCGGCCCTGGTCCTGTTCCACAGACACGCAATGACCACGGCGCCCGCGAAGGCACAGCCCGCCCAGAACCACACCGCGAAATGCCAGCCGTAATCCTGCGCCAGGTGGCCCGTGAATTTATCGCCCGCTGCCGCGCCCATGTAACCCATGAAATTGACGAAGCCCGCCGCGGCTGCCGCCGTGCCGCGCCGGGCAAGGTCCACCGGAAATGTGCCGACCAGCAGCACCTGCGGGCCAAAGATGCAGAAGCCGATGAAAAACAGAATCGTCACCGACGCCCCCATGCCCCAGTGAATCACGGTGTTGTACGCCACCGCCAGCAGGCCAAGCAGCGCCAGCAACACGCAGATCACCGGCGCGCGGCGTCCGCCGAAGAAACGGTCGGTAGCCCAGCCGGACAAATAAGCGCCCGCGATGCCGCCCACCGGCAGCACCGCGTATTTGAACGCCGAGGCTTGCACGTTTTCGCCGAGAACTTCCTTCAAATGCGTGACGCCCCAGTCGGTGAAACCGTAGCGGCAGGCATCGAGCAGGCAGAGCGCGACGGCCACGAGCCAGAGCGCGGGATTGGAAAGCGTGATGGTGATGTTCTGCCAGACCGAGTTGCCGTTGGCCGCGGCGTCCACGTCGGCCTGATGTTCGTCGGACAGTGCCTGCCTGGGTTTTTCGTCCAACAGGAAGAACATGTGAAGGGCGCTGATCGCGAGCAGCGCCGCCGGAACGTAGAGTGCGCCGCGCCAGCCGAATTTATCCGCCGCCCAACCGGCCACGACAAAGGTCAACGCGCCGCACAGTTGGTAGCCCGTGCCGATGATGCCGATGGCGCGCCCGCGCTGGAGCGGCGGGAACCAGTTGGCGGCGACGCGCATGGTGGGCGGCCAGCCCAGCGCCTGCACGTAGCCGTTGCACGCCCAGACGAACGTGAGGAAATACAATGCCGTGGCCCAGCCGAAGAGAACGTTCAACCCCGCCGACGCCAGCAAACCAATCGCGAGCAACTTGCGCGGCGAGATGCGCTCGGCGAGCTGGCCGTTGATGAACTGCCCCGCGCCGTAGGCGAGCTTCAATGCCATGAGCACCGTGCCGAGTTGCGATTTGTCATAGTGCAGTTCGGCGCCGAGGCCGGGCAGCGCCACGCCCAGGTTGTTGCGACAGAAATAAAACGAACCGTACGTCAGCCATAAAACCCAGAGGACGGTCCCTTGGCCGGGAATGGTAAGGAACTTCTCGCGCTGGTTCGTGGGGTTCAAGCGCGACGAGGAAAGCGGATTGCGCGGGGCGCGTCAATGCTCCGGGAGGGGTGAATAAGTTACATGAGTTAAATCAGTCAAATGAGTGGAGGAGTCGAAGAGGGCTGTGCGGGGGCAGTTTTGATCGGTCGCGTGCGCGGGCCGTTGAGCATGGTGCCGAGGAAGGTGTAACGGACGAACCAGTCGTAAGCGAGCAACAGCACGGCCATGGTGACGGCGTTGAGGCCGATGAATTTGATCCAGCCGTTCAACGGCCATGGCGCGACGATGACCTGGAGCCAGATGACCAGCGGCAGGTGCGCCAGGTAACACCAGTAGGACGCGTCGGCCAGGTAGCGCACCCGGGTTTGATGTTGTCCGGCAAAGCGCAGGAACCAGCCCGTCAAGGCGAAGCTCATCAACCACGCGTAGAGCGCGACGCAGGAGAGGCTGGTGACTTTCAGGAACTGGTAGTTGGGTTGTACGTCCTTCGGTTGCGCCGCCATGATGGCGATGTGGATGATGATGGCCGCAAACGCGACGGCGAAACTGGATTTGAGGAAACGCGACAGTTCGGCCAGATGATGACGCCGCCGGTGCAGCCACCAGCCGATGGAAAAGAAGAGTCCGTAGTAAGCCACGGCGCGCAAGGGCGGAACAAAGTTCACGCCCACTTGCTCGACCTCGCCCCAAGTAGGGCCGTTCCAAAGACAGAACACCGTGGGCGGCACGAAGACCAATACCTTGAACGGCGAACGAAGCAGTGCATCGAATGCACGGTCGGCCGTTGCGTATGTGCCGGCGGGCAGGCGCCGGAGCAGCCACGCGACGGGAATCGCCAGCGCGTACAGCACGAGCAGGTATTGGAGAAACCACAGGTGGCCGGTGGGAATTCCGGCAATGCCGCGGCGCGGTTGGAACGGCATTTCCATTGGCTCGGTCATCCGGGACATGCCCCAGGCCCAGAGCGCGCCAATCAACGGGATGAGCGTGATCATGCCGAGCAGAAACGGCGCGCCAATGCGTTTGAGCCGGTGCTTCGCGAATACGCGCGCACCGAGCCGCTCGTGCAGCAACCGTGCGAAGAAGCCGGCGATGAAGAAGAACAGTTGCAAACGGAAGCCATGGACGAACACCACCAACAGGTCGAAGCTCCAGTGCGTGTTCACGTCGCGCGCGGCCCACGGGAACTTCGTTTGCATGAAGGGAATGGCCGCATGCAGCAGAATGCCCAGGAACATCGCCCAGGCGCGGAGATTATCGAGCGCGTGCAGCCGTTCCTCGCGCGCCGGAGCGTGAGGAGGCGGAACCACAGCGGTTGCCAGCGTGGCTTCACTGGGCGGCATGCGCGAACGCTAGAGGAAAAGCGGCGCGGGGGCCAATCACTTCTTCACGAACTCATCGACGAAGTCATACAAGGCCTTGGTGGGCGGGTCGTCAGGGAGGCCGAGGCGTTCGTTGAGCTTGTTATGGTTGGTTTCGCGGGCGGCGAAAACCTTCACCGGAATGCCGGCTTCCTTCAGCACCGCGCCGAGGCGCTGGGCCTGCGCCGTGTTGTCCGGATGGTCGGCCACGTGGAGGACGAGAAACGGCGGGATGCCCTTGCCTTTGGCGATGTGAGTGACGGCGGAGAAATCGCGGTGCTTCGCCGGGTCGTTGCCGAACTTCTCGCGGTGGCCGAACTTCGGCATCGGCTGGCCATGGGCGCGGCGGCGCGTTTCGGCGGTTTCGATGATGGCGGGGATGTCGTAGGTGTCGCCATCCACCGGGACGCAGCCCTTGAGCACGACGAAGGAAACGCCCTCGGCTTTCAAGTAACGATCATCGGTGCAAATGATCGCGGCCAGTTGCGCGCCGGCGGAATGGCCCATGATGAAGACGCGCGTCGGATCGCCGCCGTGCTTCGCAATGTTTTTGTGCACCCAGCCGAAGGATTTGGCGACGTCGCGAATGAGCGTGCCCATGTCCACGTTGGGCAGCAGACGGTAATTGGTGGAGACGAAGACATAGCCTCGTTCCGTGAAGACCTGGGGCTTGAGTTGCACGCTCGATTTGTCGCCCGTTTGCCAGCCGCCGCCGTGGATCCAGAAAACGACGGGCAGGTTCTTCGCGCCGGCGGGCGTGTAGATGTCGAGCACCTGGCGCTCATGTTCGCCATAGTGGACATTGGCGGCGGTAGGCCGGACCGTGGGGGCATCAGCGGCGAAGATGGGCGTGGCGAGGAGGAAAAGGGACGTGAGGGACACGAGGGACCGAAGAGGTTTCATGGCCTGGCATGTTGGCAGAAACCGGGTGCGGTGGAAATGGGAAACGAAGGACAAGCCAAGCGATGGCTTGATTGGGGAGGAGCGTCACGCTATACCTTGGCCACAAGCGATGTGAAACAACAGGCCGCAACGGTTCTTATTATTTCCCCTTCGCCCATCGTACGGCAGGGGCTGACCACCATCCTCCAGGATTGCGAGGACATGCGGGCGGTGGTGGGGTCAGGCGGCGGGACGGAGGCGCTGGCGTTGTGCCGGCAACATCGGCCGCACGTGTGCATCCTGGACTCGGAATTCCTGGACGCGAGTTCGGTGGACTATCTGGCGGCCATTCATCAAGAAGTGCCGCAGAGCCGGATTTTCGTGCTGACGGTGACGGAACGGGACACGCGCTTTGCGCGGGCACGCGAAGCCGGCGCATGCGCGTGCCTGCCCAAGGGCATCAGCGGACGGGAGTTGATCAACCGGATCCGGGCCGGGTGAGGGGGACGGAGCGGAACGAAGATGGATCACAAGGCGCCGCAGGCCGTCCGACCGGGCAGTCGATGACTGCGCACGCGCAAGTGGACGCCGGCGAAAATCAACGAGATTCCGACGCCAATGAACACATGCATCAGGCGGGCGTCGGTGAAGACATCCGACTGCTCGAACTCACGCGCGGGATCCGGCGAATGGGGCATGCGAATCATGACCCTGTGACCTCTTTCTTCACGGGAAACGCCGATTATCGGACTGGCAAGAATGCAAATTGCCCCGCCCAACATGAGCGACCAGGAAATCAGGCGGGCGGATTTTGCGTTCATCCGTCAGTGGTCTTTCGGAGTCAGCTTGAACGTCGCCGTGCGCGGCTGGCCGTTTCCGTCCAGGTAGGAAAATGTGGCGGTGTCACCGGGCTCGAAGTTTTTGCGGAACCAGACGAGGAAACCACGGCCCGAGACATCAGGGCTTTTACCATTGACGGCGGTGACGATGGAGTTGTTGCGCAAGCCGGCCTGGTACGCCGGCGACGTGGTGTTGTTGCCCAGGTAAGGCGCGACCGCCATTTTGCCGGTGAGGTTGAATTGCTTTCGCTTCGCGTCCGAAACGTTGAGCGGGAAAAAGCTTGGGCCGGCACCAATGACGCCCTGCGAGATGGACATGCGCCAATCGAGCACGGTTTTGCGCCAGCCGTCGGCCACGGCCAGTGTGCCGGTCATCGGTTTGCCGGCGCGCAACCAGACGAGGTCAATGTTGCCCGCCCCCTTGGGGCCGCGATGGAGCACTCCGCGGAAATCCGCCTGACTGAAGAGGAGGCGACCGCCAGCCGCGCCGAGGACGTCACCGGGTTTCAAGCCCGCGCGCGCGGCGGGGCTATTGGGCGTGACCTGCTTGACCAGCAGGCCGTGGTCGCGGTCCACGGTGAGGCCGACGTTTTCCGGGAACGGCCAGATTTGCGTGTCACGTTCCTTGTCGAAGATTTTCGCTTCCACCGCCGGCGTGCGGAGGATGTCGTTCACCATGT
>JBFMBT010000307.1:0-7834 GCA_040754875.1 Verrucomicrobiota bacterium
TCGCCGCCTTCGCCGGTGTTGCTCTTGCCGCCGATGCGGTTCATGGCGATGGCCAGCCCTTCGTGGGCTTCCTGACTGATGGAGCCGTAAGACATCGCGCCCGATTTGAAGCGCTTGAGAATGGACTCGACCGGCTCGACTTCCTCGATGGGAACCGGCGTGCGCGGCTTGAAGTCGAGCAACCCACGCAACGTGTAATGCTCCTTCATCTGGTCATCGACCAGTTTGGAATATTCCTTGAAGGTCTTGTAATTGCCCGTGCGGACGGCGTGCTGGAGCTTGTGCACCGTCTGCGGGTTGAACAGGTGCAGCTCGCCGTCGCGCCGCCATTGGTACTGGCCACCCACATCGAGCGTGTGGCCGTTGACCTGGCGCTCGGGGAAGGCATGTTGGTGGCGGAGGATGACTTCCTTCGCAATGACATCAATACCCACGCCTTCGACGCGTGAGGCGGTCCACGTGAAATATTTGTCGATGACCGAGTGATTGAGCCCGATGGCTTCGAAGATCTGGGCGCCACGATAGCTTTGAATCGTGGAGATGCCCATCTTGGAGGTGACCTTCACGACACCTTTGACAGCCGCCTTGACGTAATTCTTGCAGGCCGTCTTGTGGTCGATGCCCTGCAAGAGACCCTGGCGGATCATGTCGTCAATGGTCTCGAAGGCCAGATACGGGTTGATGGCGCCGCAGCCGTAACCGATGAGCAGCGAATAATGATGAACTTCGCGCGGCTCGCCGGATTCGAGCACCAGGCCGACGCGCGTGCGCGTGCCTTCGCGGATCAAATGATGGTGCAGGCCGCTGACGGCCAGCAACGCCGGGATGGGCGCGAGTTCCTTGCTGATGCCGCGGTCCGACAAAATGATGATGTTGACGCCATTCTTGATGGCTTCGTTGGCGGCGGTGTAAATGTCATCCATCGCCTGCTCCAAAGCGGTTTCGCCTTCGGACGCCTTGAACAGGATGGGCAGCGTGATGGATTTGAAGCCAGCCTCGTTGACGTGCTTGAGCTTGCCAAACTCCTCGTTGGTGAGGATGGGCGTCTTCAGTTCAATCAGATGGCAGCTTTCCGGCGCGGGCTTGAGCAGGTTGCGCTCCGAACCGATGGTCGTCTCCGCCGAAGTAACGATTTCCTCGCGGATGCAGTCAATCGGCGGGTTGGTGACCTGCGCGAAGAGCTGTTTGAAATAACCGTACAGCAACTGCGGGCGGCTGGAGAGAACCGCCAGCGGCGTGTCCGTGCCCATGGAACCGACGGCTTCGACGCCGTCCTTGGCCATCGGCAACATCAGCATGCGCAGGTCTTCGAACGTATAACCGAAGGCCTGCTGGCGCTGGATCACCGTGTCGTGGTCCGGTTCCGGCAGGTGCGGCGCGTCGGCGACGTTCGCCAGTTCCACCATGTGCTTGTCCAGCCACTCGCGGTAAGGCTGCGCGGAAACAATCTGCTGTTTGATTTCTTCATCCGCGATGATGCGACCCTGCGCCGTATCGATCAGGAACATGCGGCCCGGCTGAAGACGTCCTTTGTGCAGAACGCGATCCGGCGGAACATCCAGCACACCGACTTCCGACGCCATGATGACCAGGTCATCCTTGGTGACGTAATACCGCGAAGGCCGCAATCCGTTGCGGTCGAGAATCGCGCCGATTTGCACGCCGTCGGTGAAGGCGATGGAAGCCGGGCCGTCCCACGGTTCCATCAGGCAGCTATGATATTCATAGAACGCCTTCTTCTCGTCGCTCATGCTCTCGTGGTTGGTCCAAGGCTCGGGAATCATCATCATGATCGCGTGCGGCAACGAGCGGCCGCCCAGCACGAGCAATTCCAGGCAGTTGTCGAACATGGCCGAATCACTGCCGTTGGTGTTGATGATGGGGAGAATCTTCTTGATGTCCGAGCCGAACAATTCGGACTCGAACATCGACTGGCGCGCATGCATCCAGTTGATGTTGCCGCGCAACGTGTTGATTTCGCCGTTGTGCGCGACGTAACGATACGGATGGCCGCGTTCCCAGCTCGGGAAGGTGTTCGTGCTGAAACGCGAGTGGACGAGCGCCAGCGCCGTCTCCATCGTTGGGTCGCACAGGTCTGGATAATACGCATCCACCTGGCCGGGCATGAGCATGCCTTTATAGACCAGCGTCTTGTAGGAAAGGCTGGCGGCATACCAATAGTGGCTGCCCTTGAGGCCGGAATTGCGGATCTCGTTGGCGGCGCGCTTGCGGATGACGTAGAGCTTGCGCTCGAACGCCATGTCGTCCTTGATTTTCGGACTGCGCTTGATGAAGACCTGCCGCATGCACGGCTCGGAGGCCTTCGCGGTCGCGCCGAGGGGAGAATTATTCGTCGGCACATCGCGCCAGCCGAGCACTTCCTGGCCTTCCTCGGCGACGATGACTTCGAACAGGCGCTCGCAATTGCGTCGCTCCATCGCGTCCGGCGGCAGGAACAGCATGCCGACACCATACTTGCCGGCGGCTGGCAACTTGATGCCAATGTCGGCGCAAGCCTTCTTCAAAAATGTGTGCGGCATCTGGATGAGGATGCCGGCGCCGTCGCCCGTGTTGACTTCGCAACCACAGGCGCCGCGATGATCGAGGTTGAGGAGAACTTGAACGGCCTGGCGAACAATCTGGTGGGACTTCTTGCCCTTCACATTGACGACGAAGCCAACGCCGCAGGCGTCATGTTCGAACTGAGGATCGTACAATCCTTGCTTCTCCGGCAACCCGTTGGGCCGGTTGCCGTTGTTCGGTTCGTTCTGAGTCTCGATCATCTTTCGTAACTTTCTCGCTGTCTTGGGCGCCGCGCCCCAAATCCGGTAATATTTACCGAATAATGAGCGCTGTGCAATAGGACAAAAATTGAAAACAGTAAATTACTATTTTGAATTTTTTCACGGACACTCGATTAGCCGGGGTGTTGGTTTTCGCCGTCAGCGGGCAGGCAACGAAACAATTGCGCCCCATGCGCGGGTAAATCCAGGAACAACCCTTCCTGTTCCAACTCCCGACCGTCCCGCCGCCAGACCTCCTGCCCGAGCAAATCGACGAGTTTCCACCGGTGCCGCGCGACCTTGCCGAGCGCCGGGCGCACGCGGCATTGCGCGCGGTGACTGGCAAGGTTGACGACCACGAGGTCGAATTCGTTTCGGCCCGCCTGCCATTGCACGACCACGAAATGCGCGGCTGTAAAATTGCCTTCCCACGCCTCGGTCGGCTGGAGGATTTCGGCATGGCCGCGGCTGATGGCGGTGGAAGGCAGCAACGCCAGCAATTGCTGGTAAAGCGCAGCCACTTCGCGGTCAACGGGTTCGATGGGGCGGCGGGCGAGTTGCACCGGCACATGCTCGCGGCGGCCTTCCAATTGTCCTTCGTGCAAAAGGCGCAGCCCGGGCAGCCCCAGCAACAAAAGCGCGGCGGCGCGATGCTGTTCCAGACTCAGGCGGCTGGCGATGCGCGGCTCGTCGTGGTTTTCCAAAAATCGCGCGCTGCCGCGATGGTACGGGGGTGAGTGGTCGAGTAGATGCCGCTGAACCGCCGGGCCGTCGCCGCGCGCCAGGTGGTCGAGCCACGCCTTGTCGTAAGTGAAATCAAAACCGAGCCGTTGCAGCGTGCCTTCCAGATTCCAATAGGCTTCGGCGAGAAAAAGGAAACCGCGCTGCGCTTTTTTGACCGCAGTGATGGTTTCCCGCCAGAATTCGCCCTGGACCTCCCGCTCGTTCACCGGGAAGTCCGCCCACGTTTTGGCGAACACTTCTTCCAGCAACAGCATGGCCATGTCGCACCGCACGCCGTCGCACTGTTCCGCGATGGCCAGGAGCTGTTCCCGCATGGCCTTGCGCGTATCGGCACGGCGATAGTCCAGTTGGGCCGTATCGTTCCATGGCGGAAAGTACGGGTCGCGTCCGTGCGCCACCCAAAAGGTTTTGTGTCTGGCTTTCACCCGAAAAGTCCCGGCAACCTTCCGTTCACTCAGCACAAAGCGTTCCGGATGGTCGCGCAGCCACGGGTGATCAAGCCCAAGATGGTTGGGAACGAAGTCGAGGATGAGCTTCAATCCATGCCGATGCAACTGGGCGCGGAACGTGCTCAACGCCCGTTCGCCGCCCAGCTCCGCCATGACGCGGTAATCTCCAATCGCATAAGGAGACCCGCCAACGTCCGATTCCTGCCAGTCGGGGAGCAGTTCCTGATAACGTCGGCGCAAATTGGGCTCGCGCAACGCAAGCGAGCGGCTTAGCGGGCCGGTGACCCACACGCCCATAAGCCAGATGTGGGTGCAGCCGAGGCGTTGCCAGCGTTCGAATTCCTCCGCGGGCACGTCATCGAGCGTGAGATGCCGGCCCGCTCGCGACGAGAGATCGCGAAGCCAGCAACGCGTGTTGATCTCGTAGCACAGGGGAGTCACGGTCAATGGGGCGAGGCTTGGAGTCGTGGCAGCGCCAAGCCAGAGAGCCAGGCGGGGGCGGACTCAGCTGTTCAACACCTTCAACGCCTTTTTCGCGTTCGCCGCCCGCAAAATCAACAGGCCCTTCTTCGCGTGCGGGCTGGTGGCGCAGTAGCAGTATTCGATGTTGATGCCCGCCTCCGCCAGTTTGTGCGAAATGCGTGCCAGCGAGCCGGGCTTGTTATCACCGTCAATCATGAGCACGTCGTCCTCGACGACCAGCGTGCCGTGTTCTTCGAACATGCGCAGGGCGCGGTCCGGTTCGTTCACCACCATGCGGATGACGCTATGGTCCACGGTGTCGCTGGTGGTGATGGCGAAGATGTTGATCTTGGCTTCGCCGAGGGCGTCGCACACGCGCGCGAGCATCCCGGGGCGGTTGTCCAGAAAGATGGCAAGTTGTTTGGCGATTTGCATGATGTGGGAGACGTTCGTCTCTCCGAGCCCGAGAGTAACACATTGGCCGCCGCCTGCAAGAAAACCAGAACCATGAACCAGAACGTTGAACTTTGAACCTGAAACTTCTCTTGTAGCTACCAATTCTTGCTTCCCTCTCGCCCCAAAAAGTTTACTCTGTATGCGTATGAATCGAGCCGCCGATGCCCGCCGTCGCTGGTGGGGCGCGTTCTGCCTGCTGATGGCGGCAGGAATGCTGGTCTGGGGCGAAAGCATTCTCAAACCGCACCTTAAAGGACTCTTGTTCCTCGTGTACTGGCTGGGGTGCTTCGGCTTTGTGCTGCTCGCCATCCTCATCGCGTTGTTCGACCTCTGGGTCATCTCCGTGCGACGCCGCATCGACGGCCGCGAAGTCGCCAAACGTTCGCTGGAAGAAGCCAAACACGCCAAGCCTTCCGAGACCGCCAAACCCTGCGACTCGACCGCTTCACGCCGGTAAGGTTCGGAGTCCCGCCTACAGCTTCAGGCGGTTGGGCGTCGCCCGTTAACAACCAAGGGAAACCTCCTTGCGCAAGTGGGGCGCGGCGTTCACGCCGCTTCAACGCCGCCAGCAAAACCACGCTGAAGCGGGCTGAAGCCCGCGCCCCGCTGGCGGCCACAGTTAAACTTTAACCCCGCTAACCCCTTGGCGTTCCCAAACGCGCTTCCCCCAATCGCAAATCGCAAATCAAAAGTCGCAAATATCCCCCCATGCCATTCGCTTCTGCTTGCACTCCGCGCACGGCTCCTGTTACTCTGTCAACCATGACCGGACGACAGGTTGACGTAAAAAATCACGAGCGAATCGGCGAATTGGGCCAGCGTGTTCTCGGCGGCGGCCGCATCGACCGCGACGAAGCGCTCTGGCTCTTTGGCCTGGAGGACAACGCCGACATCCTCGACCTCATGTCCTGGGCCAACCGGATTCGCGAGCATTTCAAGGGCAACAAGATCCACCTCTGCTCCATCGTCAACGCCAAGGCCGGCGCCTGCTCCGAGAATTGCAGCTTTTGCGCGCAATCTTCCTTTTATCAGACCGGCTCGCCGAAATATGGCTTCGTCGATCCCGAGCCGGTGCTCGAAGCGGCTGAAGAGGCCAACCGCAACAGCGTCACCGCCGTCGGCCTCGTCGCCGCGTGGCAAGGGCTCAAGGAAGGCCCCATGCTCGATGAAGTGTGCGACCGCATCCGCGAATTGAAGGCCAGCGGCAAGACGCGTCCGGATGCCTCGCTCGGCATCATCAAGAGCCAGCAGGTCGCCGACCGCTTGAAGGAAGCCGGCCTCGAATGTTACGGCCACAATCTCGAAAGCTCCCGCCGCTTTTTTCCGAACACCTGCACCACGCACACGTTTGAGGATCGGCTCGAAACCATCGGCTATTTGAAGAAGGCGGGATTGAAGATTTGTTCCGGCGGCATCATCGGCATGGGCGAAACGCGTGAAGATCGCTGCGACCTGGCGATGACGTTGCGCGACATCGGCGCGAACGTCGTTCCCATCAACATCCTGAATCCCATCAAAGGCACGCCGTTCGAACACAACCCGCCGCTCCCGCCGATGGAAATTCTCAAGACCATCGCGTGCTTCCGCTTCATCCTCCCGCGCCAGGAAATCATGATCGCCGGCGGGCGCACCATCAATCTCCGCGACTTGCAGAGCATGGTCTTCCTGGCTGGCGCCAGCGCCCTGATGGTTGGCAATTACCTGACCACGCTGAACCAGCCCGTCGAAAAAGACCTCCAGATGCTCAAAGACCTCGGCCTCGACCCGAACTGGGACAAGCACGATTTCGCCGACCAGGCAGAAGCCGGCTGCGATTGCGGCCAGGAACAATGCGAAGCCGTCCCTGCGTAATCGAATCCGGCGCTTTGAGTCCGCCCTGTTTGGAGTTCAAGCTTCAGCTTGTGGAGACCAGCGTCGCCATCGCCAAAGCACAAGGTTTCTTCCCTACGGCTTTGTTTTTGAACCTGTTTGAGGTTACACCTTCGCTTGCCGAAACCCGCTTTGTGGAGAATCTTTCCCCCGCGCAACCGGTGCGCATGTTACGATGCAGCGACTCGGAAAAAACCAGGGCGCCTACCACGGCGAAGCCATCGATATTCAGGCGGTGTTGCGCGACATTCTCCACGCCGCGCAACGCGACGGCTGGCGTTTGGAAGCACTCGCGGCGTCGCCAGCGCTGACGCTTCACACCCTCCACCGTCCGTCCGCCACGCCGCGGAAGAAGATCTATATCTCCACCGGCATTCACGGCGACGAACCGGCCGGACCCCTCGCCGTCAAACAACTGATGCAGGGTGACGAATGGCCCGACGGACTCGACCTCTGGCTCTGCCCCTGCCTCAATCCCACGGGCTTTCCCCTCAACCGCCGCGAGAATGCCAACGGCGTCGATTTGAACCGCGACTATCGCCACCTTGAATCCGACGAAATCCGCGCGCATGTCGCCTGGCTCGAGCGCCTGCCGCAATTCGACCTCACGCTCTGCCTGCACGAAGACTGGGAATCACACGGCTTTTATCTCTACGAATTGAACCCGCACCATCGGCCGTCGCTCGCCGAAAGGATTATCGACGCCGTGGCCAAGGTTTGTCCCATTGATCCTTCCACAGAGATTGAAGGCCGCGCCGCCCGCGGCGGCATTATTCGTCCCGATCTCGACCCCACGAGCCGTCCACAGTGGCCGGAAGCATTTTATCTCATCCAAAACAAAACCCCGCTGTCATACACCCTCGAAGCGCCTTCCGACTGGCCCTTGCCCGTGCGCGTGGCCGCGCTGGTCGCCGCCGTGCGCGCCGCCGTGACGGAAATCTGATTTTTACCCATGGTTTCAAACCATGAACCGTGACTCCACCAAACGACCCGGCAAGCCAACTGTGTTCCCCTCCTGGGAGGGGCAAGGGGTGGGTCCGTCGCGAGCCTTGCGCATGATTCCCACTCAAC
>JBFMBT010000308.1:0-7791 GCA_040754875.1 Verrucomicrobiota bacterium
TCGCGCCACTGGAACTGCACGGTCTGGCCGGGCCGCGGAAACGCGCCGACCGCCAGACAGCCGGAGGAAGGGTCGGCGCCCATCAGGTTGCGAATGAGGAAATCGCCGCGATGAAATTCCTCGAGGTATTCGTTGATGACCAGGCCGACGAAAAGGTTGCCGCGCGCGCGTTTTTGTTCCTCGGCGGGCAGGCCCTCGTAGGTCTCCATGAGGACCTGGTAGGCGGGGCGGTTGCCAATCTGGTAAATAAGGTTTCGCTCGACCTTGGTGATGGTCCACGTTTCGCCGATGGGAGTGCAGCCCTGCGAAATCACGCTGAGCAACTGGACGTCGCCGCCAAACGAAATGCCCACGCCACCTTCATCGAGGACCGCGCCGTTCAGATAGACCTGCGTGCGTTGCTCGGAATGCTCGCCGCTGGCCAGGCCGCCAAGAATGGGCAGGGGCGCGTAGGCTTCGTTCCATTGCTTGAGCCAGTGTTCGCAATCGATGTGGAAGGGGTCGGCGAAGGCGAGCCAGCCGTTGGTCTGCTCGGGAGTGACGCCGGTTTCGAGATGCCAGTAACCGGGGCCGTTGCCTTCCTCGACCTGTTCCTGGGTGAAGTGGAGGGCCTTGAGTTCCGCGCCGGGCAGATGGTAGAGGCCGAGGACAATGCCCTGGCGGTCTTCGAGTTCCTGGTCGCCGCAGATGAGGCTGGTGCTGGAGCAGCCGGCGAGCAACGGGATTTGCGCGTGAACGCGCAGGATTTCGAGGACTTGCGCAGCGTGGGGAAAGAATTGCGGCGTCATGAACACCAGGCCGAGCGTGACCTTGGGCGCGGCCAGGCGGGAACGCAACTGGGCGGCCCACGATTGGAGGGCGGCTTCGTCGAAGTCGCCCTGCCAGCGCGCGACAGCGGCAAATTCGTTGTTCATGGGAAAAATTTAGCCGCGAACGGGCGTGGCGTAAATCGGAACCGAAGGAGGCGGGTTGATTTTTTCAACCCGCGCAGAACGGGCGGCGAGAGGCCAGGAACGGTGAAGAAAGGAGGCTTGACGAACATATAACCAATTGGTTATGATTCGGAGCATGGGATTCTTGCCGGCCAAGCCCGATGTTTTCTCTGCGATTTCGGATGAGACCCGCCGCGCGCTGTTGCTTCGGCTGGCGCGGGAAGGAGAGAAAAATGTTTCCGAGTTGCTGGAGCCGCTTTCGATCAGCCAGCCGGCGGTGTCCAAGCACCTGCGGTGCCTGCGGGAGGCTGGGTTGGTGCGGCGGCGGACGGTGGGACGGATGAATCTTTACCAGATTGATGCGCAGCGGCTGCGGCAGGTGTATGACTGGGTGGCCCACTTCGAGCGGTATTGGGACCAGAAGCTGGATGCGCTCGGCGATTATCTCGACAAACGAAAACGCAACCAACCCTCGACCGGCTGAGAAAGGCCCCATGGCAACGCCCATCACGATCCGCAAGGAACGCTTTTATCCGCATCCGCCGGAAGACGTCTGGGCGGCCATCACCGATCCGCATGCGCTGGCGGAATGGCTGGAGCCGAACAACCACCAGGCGGTGGCGGGGCATGCGTTTGAATTCAAATGCGACGCCGGCCTGTGCGGCTGCGGCGTCACGGAATGCCAGGTGCTGGAGGCGGATCCACCGCGGCGATTGGTGTGGAGCTGGGTGCATGTTTACAAGGACCGCAAGGCCGAGCCCATGACGATCACGTGGACGCTCGTACCCAAGGACAATGGGACGTTGTTGATTTTGGAACACACCGGCGCGGAGAACATCGGCTGGCTGACGCGCAACCTGATGCGGATGGGCTGGGGTTACATGATGAAGCGGCTGATTCCGCAGGTGCTGACGCAGGTCCGGGGCGGGAAGTTCACGCCGGGAGCGATTCCGTTGAGCAAGCGGTATTACACGTGCAAGACGGTGCCGGAGAAATATGTGAGATAAACAACCATCCACAGGAGAATAACCATGAACGCGACGCAAATCCTCGCCGAACTCAAAACCTTGGGCTCGGAAAGCTACAAGCGAATGATGATGACCAATTACGGCATCAAGGAGCCGTGCTTCGGCGTGAAAATCGGCGACCTGAAGAAGATCCAGAAACGCATCAAGATGGACCATCAATTGGCGTTGGATTTGTATGATACGGGCAATTATGACGCGATGTACCTGGCGGGGTTGATTGCCGATGACGCGCGCATGACGAAGAAGGACCTGCAACGATGGGTCGCCAAGGCGTACGGGGGTGCGCTGCCGGGCGCAACGGTGTCGTGGGTGGCGGCGGGCAGTCCGCACGGGCACGAACTGGCGCTGGAATGGATCGAGTCGCCCAGGCCGCTGGTGGCGTGCGCGGGATGGGCGACGTTGAGCAGCCTGGTGGCCATCAAGGACGATGCGGAACTGGACGTGGCGGAGTTGAAGAAGCTGATGCAGCGCGTGCAGAAGAGCATCCACCAGGCGCCGGATGCCGTGCGTTACGCGATGAACATGTTCATCATCGCGGTGGGCAGTTACGTGAAGGGACTGACGGAGTTTGCGTTGAAGACGGGGGAGGCCATCGGACCGGTGACGGCGGACCTGGGCAATAACAGTTGCGAAGTGTTCTCGGCCCCCGATTACATCCGGAAGGCGCAGCAACGCGGTTCCATCGGAACGAAGCGCAAAACGGTGAAGTGCTAGGGCGTTGCGGGATTTGCGTTGCGGAAAGAAGGTGCGCCCTGGATAGGTGGCGGTGGATTTTTCCCATGTTCAGAGCGGCGTTGTCGCGATAGAGTAGGCAACATCCACAGCACTGATGTCATGAACCTGCGATTTGTATTCTGCCTGCTCACGTTGCTGTTTGCCGCGCCGGCTTTGCGCGCCGCGGAAACGCGTCCGAACATTGTCCTGTTTCTGTCCGATGATCATGGCATCGGGTTCGTCGGTTGTTACGGGAACACGGTGGTGCGGACGCCGAACATTGACGCGCTGGCGAAGGAGGGGTTGCGTTTCACGAAGATGTTCGCGGCGTCGCCGACGTGCGCGCCGTCGCGCGCGGTGATTTATTCGGGGCTGCATTCGGCGCGCAACGGGCTGATGGGCAATCACACCGCCTGCCGGCCGGATTTGCGGACGCTGCCGCATTACCTGCGCGAGCTGGGATATCGCGTCGTGCTGGCGAACAAGCTGCATGTGAAACCGGAGACGGTGGTGCCGTTTGAAATGCTGAAAGCCACGCTGCCGGTGAACCCGGAAATCAAGCGGCGCTATCGCGCGGAAGGTTTGGACACGAAGGCGGTGGACCGCTTCCTCGCTGCGCATCGTCAGGAACAACCAGACAAACCGCTGTGCCTGATCCTCGCCGACAACGCGCCACACGTGGTGTGGGAGAAGAACAAGACTTACGACCCCGCGAAGCTGCCCATTTCGCCCATCATGGTTGATACGCTGAAGACGCGCACAGCGCTGGCGAATTACTATCAGGACATTACCACGATGGACGGGCGAGTGGGCGAAGTGGCGCAATCGCTGAAGCGGCACGGGTTTGTGGATAATACATTGTTCATTTACACCACCGATCAGGGCGCCGAGTGGCCGCGGAGCAAATGGACGGCGTACGACAGCGGCATTCACGTGCCGTTCATCGCGCGCTGGCCGGGCGTCATCAAGCCGGGCATGACGACCGAGGCGCTTTGTTCCTTCGTGGACGTGTTGCCCACGTTCATCGAGCTGGCGGGTGGGAAGGCGCCGAAGGAGATTGACGGCCGCAGTTTCGTTGGCGTGCTGCGGGGAAAGGCGAAGGGGCATAATGAATTCATTTTCGCCAGCCACACGCGCGACGGGGACATGAATGTCTTCCCGCAACGCTGCATCCGCGACGCGCGTTACAAATTCATCTTCAACCTGCTCCCCGAGAACAAATGGACCACGCATTTCACCAAGGTGATGGATATTCCCGACAGCCACGGCGATGTGTACGCCACGTGGATCGAGAAGGCGAAGACCGATCCGGCGACGGCGAAGCTCGTGGAAACCATCGAGCGCCATCCGCGTTTCGAGCTGTATGACACGCAGGCGGACCCGTATGAATTGAACAATCTCGTGGACAAACCCGAACAAGCCAGGCGTGTCGCGGAACTGCGTGGGCGGCTCGGAGAGTGGCTCAAGCAACAGAACGATGCAGATGCGCTGGGCGCGTGGAAGAATTGATATGAAACTTCAAATTCCAAACTGCAAACTTCAGAGAAGCTTCAAAATGAGATTTGCGATTTTAGATTTGCGATTTGCGATTGGGGAAGTGGTCCGCGAGGTCGCAGGGTTTGCGTTCTTGAGGTGCCGCTTTGCCATATCGCGGTCTCCCTCACCCCGGCCCTCTCCCCAAGGAGAGGGTGCTGCAGGTGCCGCGTTTTGGCGTGGTAACGCGGCTGGATGCTCATTCGGTATTCGGGATTCGGACTTCTTTCGTCATTCGCTCCTTCTCTGGAGTTTGCTGCTTGGAATTTGGAGTTTCAACGCCTTCGGCGCTTCGCGTCCCAACATCATCCTCATCATGTCCGATGACATGGGTTACTCGGACATCGGTTGTTACGGTGGCGAAATCAACACGCCCAATCTGGACAAGCTCGCGAAGAACGGCGTGCGTTTCACGCAATTCTACAACACCGCCCGCTGTTGTCCCACGCGCGCGTCGCTGCTCACGGGGCTTTATTCGCATCAGGCAGGGATCGGCCACATGGTCGATGACTGGAGCACGAAGGTCGGCGAATCCTACGCGGGCGATCTCAGCCCGAAGGCGGTGACCATCGCCGAGGCGGTCAAGCCCGCCGGCTATCGCGCGTATAGCGTGGGCAAATGGCACGTCACCAAGAAGGCGAAAATCGAAAGTGACGCCGACAAATACAACTGGCCGATGCAACGGGGCTTCGACCGCTTCTACGGCACAATCCACGGCGCGGGCAGTTTCTTCGACCCCAACACGCTTGTGCGCGACAATCAGTTGATTTCCCCTTACGCCGACCCGGAGTATCCGGCGAAGGAATATTACTACACCGACGCCATCACGGACCACGCCGTGCGTTTTGTCACCGAGCATCGGCAACAGCACAGCGACAAACCGTTTTTCATGTATGTGGCCTACACCGCCGCGCACTGGCCGATGCATGCGAAGGAGTCGGACATCGCGAAATACAAGGGCAAATACGACGCGGGCTACGACGCCATCCGCATGGCGCGCGTGGCAAAGATGAAGCAGCTCGGATTGATCGACCCGCGCTGGCAGGTGTCGCCGCTGGCGGGCGATTGGGACAACGTGAAGAACAAGGCCTGGGAAATCCGTTGCATGGAGGTGTACGCCGCGATGGTTGATTGCATGGATCAGGGCATTGGGCGGCTCGTCGCCGCGCTGGAGAAGAACGGCCAGCTCGACAACACGCTGTTGGTTTATTTGCAGGACAACGGCGGTTGCGCCGAAAACATGGGGCGCGCCGGCGAATTCAAACCACGCGCGGACAAACCGACCTTGCCGCCCATGGCGAAGGACGCGTTGCAGCCCGACATGATTCCCAAGCAGACGCGCGACGGTTATCCCATGCGCCAGGGCCAGGGCGTCATGCCCGGCGGCGCGGATACTTACATCGGCTACGGCAAGGCTTGGGCGAACGTCAGCAACACGCCCTTCCGCGAATACAAACATTGGGAACACGAAGGCGGCATCAGCACGCCGCTGATTGCGCATTGGCCCGCGGGCATTCCGGCGTCGCGCCGGAACAAGCTCGAATCGCAGCCTGCGCACCTCATCGATCTGCTTGCGACGTGCGTCGATCTGGCCGGCGCAAAATATCCGGCGCAATACAACGGCAACAAAATCAAACCGATGGAAGGCGTGTCGTTGCGCCCCGCCTTCACCGGCAAATCGCTCAACCGCCCGCAGCCCATTTTCTGGGAGCACGAAGGCAATCGCGCCATCCGCGAAGGCAAATGGAAGCTCGTCTCCAAACATCCCGGCGATTGGGAACTCTACGACATGGAGGCCGACCGCACCGAGATGCACGACCTCGCCGCCCAGCAACCCGACCGCGTCAAAGCCATGGCCGTCCAATGGGAAGCCTGGGCCGCGAAAGTCGAGGTCCACCCCTGGCCGCTGGCGAAAGCGGAGCAAAAGGGGAAGAAGAAATGAAACTTCAAATTCCAAACTTCAAACTTCAGGGAAGCATCGGTGCGGAAATCCGAATGACGAATGCCGAAATCCGAAAGAAGTCCGAATGCCGAAATCCGAATGAGCACCCCGCCGCGCCACCACGCCAAGACGCGGCAACCGCAGCACCCTCTCCTTGGGGAGAGGGCCGGGGTGAGGGAGACCGCGATATGGCAAATCGGCGCCTCCCGAACACAAATCCGGTGGCCTCGTGGACCACTTCCCCAATCGCAAATCGCAAATCCAAAATCGCAAATTTGATGCTCTGGAGTTTGGTGATTGGAATTTGGAGCTTTAGCGCCTTCGGCGCGTCGCGTCCCAACATCATCGTCATTTTCACCGACGACCACGGTTACGGCGACCTCGGCTGTTACGGTTCGCCAAACATCGCCACGCCGAACATCGATCGCATGGCCGCCGAGGGCATTCGGTTCACCAGTTTTTACGCCGCGCCGTTTTGCGGGCCGTCGCGCGCGCAATTGATGACCGGCTGCTACCCCGCGCGCGTCAGTCATGCGCGCAATCCCGGCCCGCGTTCGGATTACGGCCTGCATCCGAACGAAACGACGGTCGCCGAAGTGCTCAAGGGCGTTGGTTACGCCACGATGTGCATCGGCAAATGGCATCTGGGCGACGCGCCCGAGTTCCTGCCCACGAGCCAGGGCTTCGACGAGTATTTCGGCATCCCGTTCTCGAACGACATGTGGCGTTATCATCCCATGATGCCGCCGCAGGAGAACGAGGATGAATTCATGCAGGCCACGCGCCAGCGCGCCGCCTACACCGGTTACGCCGGCCAGGGAAAATATTACGCGAAGAACGGCGGCTTCCCCAACGACCTCCCGCTCATGCGCGGCAGCGCGGTCATTGAAAAAAATCCCGACCAACGCCAACTCACCACGCGTTACACCGAGGCGGCGCTCGCGTTCATCGAAAAGCAGCGCGACAAACCGTTCTTCATCTACCTCGCGCACTCGATGCCGCACGTGCCCATCTTCGTCTCCGAAAAATTCGCCGGCAAATCCCCGCGCGGCCTTTACGGCGACGTCATCATGGAGATCGATTGGAGCGTCGGCCAGATTCTCGGCAGGCTCAAGGCGCTCGACCTCGATGAACAAACGCTGGTCGTGTTCACTTCGGACAACGGCCCGTGGTTGCAATACGGCATCGACGCCGGCTCGGCGGGCCCGCTGCGCGACGGCAAGGGCACCACGTGGGAAGGCGGCGTGCGCGTCCCCGGCATCTTCCGCTGGCCCGGCAAAATCCCCGCGGGCCGCCGCACCGATGGCATCGCGGGCAATGTGGATTTGCTGCCCACGCTGGCGCACGTCGCCAACGCGCCGCTCCCGAAAGACCGCGTGCTCGACGGCGTGAACCTCTGGCCGTTGCTCGCGGGCGCAACTGACAAAAGCCCGCGCGAATATTTTCATTACATGGGCGGCAGCCCCGGCGGCGCGGTGAATTATCGCGGCGTGCGCGACGCGCGCTGGAAACTGGTCGTCGCCGTCAAGGACGGCAACCTCGTCGCGCAGGAACTTTACGACCTCGGCGCGGACATCAGCGAAAAGTTCGACCGCCTCAAGGCCCATCCGGACGTCGCCCAGCGCCTCGAAACCGAGGCCCG
>JBFMBT010000309.1:0-7721 GCA_040754875.1 Verrucomicrobiota bacterium
GGACGACGTTCGATTACCAAGTGACGCAGGGCGAGATGCGTCAGGCGCGCGTGCGCGTGCCGGCGGGGCACCGGCTGTTGCGCGTGGAAGGCGAATCGATCCGCACGTGGGAGTTGAAGACCGAGGGCGGCGCGGAGGTGTTGCTGGTGGATTTGCTGAAGGGCGTGTCGCCGTCCTACCGGCTGACGGTCGAGACGGAAAAGGTGCTGGAAAAGTTGCCGGCGCAGGCGCGCATCGACATTCCGCACGCGCTGGATGTGCAGCGCGAAACGGGTCTGCTCGCGGTGCGCGGCGGCGAGGAATTGAGCCTGTCGGTCGAGACGGCGGCGGAATTGCAACGGGTGGATGCCGCGGAATTCGCGCGGGTGAGCGGGCAGAAGGCGGACGGCATCTTCAGCGCATGGCGCTTTTTGAAGCCGGAATTTCAACTGACGTTGCGGGCGGAAATGGTGCAGCCGCGCATCGAGGCGATTGTGTTGAACCAGATTCGCGTCGGCTTCGAGCAGACCACGATTCTGGCGCAGGTGGAATACACGGTGAAACAGGCGGGCATCTTCAATTTGAAGCTGGCGCTGCCCGCGGGTTACCGGCTGGAGTCGTTGACGGGGCCGAACATTCAGCAATGGACCGAGAACAAGGAGACGCGCGTGGCGGATGTGGCGTTGAAGGAGCGCACGAGCGGGACGTTTCGCGTGACGGCGTATCTGGTGTCGTCGCAGATGGGGTTGTTGCCGGCGATGGACCTGGCGGGGGTGCATCCGCTGGGCGTGCACAAGCTCGCGGGCTTCATCGGCGTTGCGACGGAGACTGGTGTGGCGGTGAAGGCCACGACGTTTTCGGGCGTGACCGAGGTGCCGGCCTCGACGGTGGTTTTGGGGAAGCCGATCCAGGCCGGTTCCAGCGGCGGCGTGGTGGGTGGATTGGCGTATAAATATCTGGTGAGCGAGTCCGTTCCAGAAACGCAGCCGTGGAAACTGGCGGTGGCCACGGAGACGATGGAATCGTGGGTGCGCGCGGAGGTGGTGAATGTGTTGAGCACGAGCGAGACGCTGGTGACGGGGCGGGCGTTGGTGCGTTACGACATTCAAAACGCGCCGCTCAAGGAATTCCGCCTGCGCGTGCCGGCGCATCTCAAGAACGTGGAAATCACCGGGCACAACATCCGCCGGCGCGACCAGAACGGTGAGGAATGGCGCGTGGAATTGCAGAACAAGGTGCGCGGCAATTTTATGCTGACGGTGACGTGGGAGGAGCCGCGCGAGAGCAAAACGAATCAACTCGCCGTCGCCGGCGTGTCCACCATCGGCGCCGAGCGCGAGACCGGCTCGATTACAATTCTGGCGAAGCCGCCTTTGCAAGTCGAGGAACGCGGCGCGTCGAGCGAATTGATCCGGATTGACGCGCGCGAATTGCCCGCGTGGGCCGGCATCAGCGCCGTCGCCGCGCGCCCGGGCGCGGAAGTGCCGGTGCTGTCGTATCGTTATTTGCGGCCGGGTTGGACGTTGACGGCGGACATCAAACGCTTCGATGACGCGGCGGTGTTGCAGGCGCTGGTGGAAGGCGCGGCGTTGATCACCGTGGTTTCCGACGACGGCCAGATGATGACGCAGATGACGTTGTCTGTTCGCAACAACGGACGCCAGCATCTGGAGATTGAACTGCCCGCGAAATCGGAGGTCTGGTCGGCGTTCGTCGCGGGCATGCCGGTGCGCCCCGGCAAGCGCGGGGACAAGGTCGTGTTGCCGTTGGAACAGGCGGGCGGCGGCGACGCGGCGATCAACATTGAGCTGACTTACGTGGGCGCCGAGAAATTCCCGCGGCGCAAAGGCGCGGTGAACCTGGTTTCGCCGAAGCTCGATGTGCCGTTGAAGAACGCGCAGTGGGAATTGTTCCTGCCGCCGGATTATCAATACGAGGATTTTGGCGGCAGCATGACGCACACGCCGGGCGAAGCGCCGCAAGTGAAGGTGTTTTCGCAAACCGAATACGCCGAACAGGAAATGCGGAACCGCGAGCTGGCCGAAGTGGAACGCAAAAACTTTTTCAGCAACGCCAAGGTGCAGTTGCAAGCGGGGAAGGTGGCGGAACTCAACGAAGCGCTGAGCCAGGCGCGCAGCGGACGCGCGCGTTACAAGGACGCTGACCGCGATCTCGAGCGGCTGGAGGAGGACTTGAAGAAGGCGCAGGTTGGCAACCTGGTGCAGGCGCAACGCGATTACACGTTGGAAAACGCTGCGAAGTTTGGCGTCAACCTCAACGCGCCGGCGCAGCAGGCGGCGAACAATTATTTCAATTACGACGCCGAAGCGGCGGGCCGGCAATGGGACGTCCTGCAAAGGGCGCAGGAGCTCACCATGACCACCGTGCAACCCCTGCACGTGAACCTGCCGACGCGCGGCCTGCGCCATTCCTTCGCCCAGGTGTTGCAGACCGAGATCAACAAGCCGATGACGATCAGTTTCTCGGCGCAGAACACGAAGGAGCCCGGTTGGTTCAGCCGCGTGCTGACGGCGGTGGCGGCGTTCGTGGTGCTCTGGAGCGCGGTGGCAACGTTGTTGGGACGGCGGCAGACGGAGAATGCCACACCGGCGGCGGCGTAAGAAGGGTGCGAGACCATCGCAAAACCGTGAGCATTTCCCGCCGGCGCGGTCTATATTGACGGAGCCGTGCCAACGCCAGTAAAAACCGCCCGATTCAACCGCCGCCAATTCTTCCGGTGCGCCTTCTACGGCGCGCCGTTTGCCGCGCTCGCGGACGCCCTCTGGTGGGAGCCTGATTGGTTGAAGGTCCACACCGTGAAGCTGACCCCGGACAAGCCCCGTGCGCGCCTCGTCCACTTTACGGACCTGCACCACAAAGGCGACCGCGCTTATCTGCAGAAAGTTGTCCAACGCATCAACAAATTGTCGCCGGATGCCGTTTGTTTCACCGGCGATCTGGTCGAAGACGCAGAACACCTGCCCGAGTGCCTGGAAGTGTTGCAACAAATCAAATCGCCCCTCTTTGGTGTGCCGGGCAATCACGATTTCTGGGCGGAAATCAATTTTGGCGCAGTCGAAAAAGCCTTCGCGTCCACGGGCGGTGCCTGGCTGATGGATCAGCAGGTCGCCTCGCGCGCCGGCGGGTTGATGATTCACGGCGCAACGTGCAACAAACCGCTTGCGTTCCGACCCGCGCACGATTCGCGCAACATCCTGCTGATTCATTACCCGGCGTGGGTGAAAAAGCTCGGTGCGAAGTATGACCTCGTGCTCGCCGGCCATTCGCATGGCGGGCAGGTGCGCGTGCCGTTCGTGGGCGCGCTGGTTGTCCCCTTTGGCGTGGATGAATTCGACCTTGGATTGTTCCAGACCGCCGCCGGGCCGCTCTACGTTGGTGCGGGCATCGGCTGCTTCTATCTCAACGTCCGCTTCAACTGCCGGCCCGAAATCACGGTCTTTGAGATTTGACCTGCGGGCGCCGCCGGAGCCCGCCGGGGATACTGCCGGCCACCGTGTGAAATCCCCCGTGACGCAGGCCGATCGCCCCAAGATGTCTCCCGACTCGACGGGACCAGACGCTCTGGTTAGATATTTTGACCAGATATCAGTTGTTGCATTCCCTTTGCCAGTGCTGAAAGTGGCGCGCACTTGATGAAACTGAACCTCTCGGGATTGGTGGCGGCGGCGCACACGCCGATGCACACGGACGGCACTTTGAACCTGCGCGGTATCGAAGCCCACGCGCAATTGCTCGTGGAAAGCAACGTGGCGGCGGTCTTCGTCAACGGGAGCACGGGCGAATCGGTCCTGTTGAGCGCGCCGGAACGCTGGCAGACGGCGGAACGCTGGCTGGAACTGTGCCGGGAGAAGCTGCGGGTGGTTGTTCACGTGGGCGCCAATTCGCTCACCGAGGTGAAGGAACTGGCGGCGCACGCCCAACGGATGGACGCGGACGCTGTGAGCGCGATGGGGCCGAGCTTTTTCAAACCGGCGGGCGTGGCCGACTTGGTGGCGTACTGCGCGGAGGTGGCCGCGGCCGCGCCGGAACTGCCATTCTATTATTATCATATCCCGAGCCTGACGGGTGTGGGTGTTTCGATGATTGAGTTCCTGCAGCAGGCTTCCGCGCGCATTCCGAACCTCGCCGGCATCAAGTACACGCATTACGATTTGATGGAGTATTACCAGTGCCTGCACTGGGAGGGCGGGCGCTACGAAGTGTTGTGGGGGCGCGATGAAATCCTGCTCTCGGCGCTGGCGCTGGGCGCGAAGGGGGCGATCGGCAGCACCTATTGTTACGCCGCGCCCGTCTATCACCACGTGATGGAAGCCTTCCGGACGGGCAGGCTCGAGGAAGCGCGCGTGGCGCAGGGCAAGGCGATTGAGTTTGTCTCCATCCTGCACCGGTACCGCGGCCTGGCGGCGAGCAAGGTCATCATGGGCTTCATGGGAGTGGACTGCGGGCCGGTGCGCCTGCCGTTGCGCAACCTGACGGCGGCGGAGACCGCGAGCTTGCGCGCGGAACTGGCGCGGCTGGATATTTTTGCGCGGCGAGTGGCGCATTAGTTGGTCCTCCTTCGGGCTCCGGACGCGTTACGGCGCGAGTAGTTTGATGCGCGCGTTGCGCACCTCGATGGCGGCGGGCGGCGCCACAATCTGCGTGCTCAGGCGGAAACTGATCCGCCCCGCGGCGTCCGCCGGATCAAAGTCTTCGTTGATGTATTCCTGGAAAAGCACGCCGTTGACGTAATGCGTGAACCGCCCGGCGCGCGCGATGACAATGTAATCGTTCCAGTCGCCCGCCTTGTATTCCTTGAGCAACGCCTCCTTGGACGCGCGAATGGTGGCCATGCGCAGCAGCTTGCCGTCGCGCAAGGCGGTGACCGCCCCCGGCCCGAACGTGCTGATCTGGCCGTGGCTGACCCGCCCGATGGCTCCCGGCGACTCATCGGACAACACCATCATGACGAACGGCGAGGCGCTTTCCGCGCTGCGCGGTTGTTCGCGGTAACGAAACGACGCCCGCCCCTGGACGCGCGCCGAAAAGCGCATTTCAAAATCGCCCACATCCTTCTTCCAACCGACCATCGCAGTCCGGCCGGGCTTGTCCAGCACACCGTGGAGCGTGCCGTCGGGAAAACTCCAGACCCCCTCTTCGTCCGGCTCGCCGCCGTTGAAAATCGTTTCAAATCCCTCCTCGGTGCGCGAGGGCAGGGGGCTCAGCGGCAGCGTTTCCAGCGCGGGAGAAGCCTTGCCGGCCAGCGCGGGCAGCGGCGGCAACGTGCGCAGGCGAAGGTTCCGCACCTGCAACGTCGGGTTGCTTTCCGCGCTGGACACCACGCGGAAGTAAAGCGCGCCGCGCAACGAGGCGGTCGGCAGGCAATCGGTGAGGGACGCCGAAGCAACGCCGTTGATGAAGCAGGCGAACCGGTTGCCGCGCGCGATGAGTGTGAAATCGTTCCACTCATTTGGGTGGATGGTCGGCGTGTCGTTGGCCGGGCTGGCCGACCCGGTCCTTTTCCATCGGCCATCGTCCAGTTCCACCGACTGGCCCACCGCGACGGGCGGCACGTAACGGCCTTCATCGCTCACCAAAATCGTGCCGGGGCGCGGCCCGGTCAGCAGCGCCAGATAACGCGTGGCCAGTTGCCCGTGCGCATTGCGCGCGGAACGGAACGCCAACGACGCGCCCGGGCTGGGCGACGCCTTCCACGAAAAACGCAATTCAAAATCTCCCAGCTCGGCCGAGCGAATCAGATGGCTGTCGTCGTCAACCGCGGCCTTCCCAACGACACTGCCGCCTTCGATCGCCCAGGCCTCTTTGGGCTGGGCCGACCAGCCGCCAAAGTTCGTTCCGTTGAACAACGGTTGAAAACCTTCTTCGTTGGGTGAAGGAAGCAGCAACGCGCCGGGCGGCTCTGTTGCGGGACTGGCCGTCCCCGTGACGGCGGGCGGCGCCGCCACGGGCTTCTGGCCCGTCTGCTTCAACGCCATCGTCACCAGGCCGGCCACAGCCACGCACACCACGCCAAACGCCGCCCAGGCGATGCGCCGCGATGGCAGCGACATGGCGTGCGCCGCCGGTTCCGGCTCCACCGCCACGGTTTCCGGCAGGTCCTCGGGGGAAATCGTCCGCGTGCCGAAAAGCATCTCTTTGACCGCCCGCGCGCTGGTCGGGCGCTGCGCCGCCTCCTTCGCCAGACACGCCATGACGGTTGCCGATACCGCTGGCGGAATGTCATTGCGCAGGTTGAACGCCCCCAGCCGCGCCTCCATCGGCTCCGCGGCCACGTTCCGCACCTGATACGAAATGTCGCCCGAATAAAAAGGCGGCTTGCTCGTGAGCAACTCATACAGCGTCGCGCCCAGCGCATAAATATCGTCCGTCACCTGCGCGCTCAGCCCCCGAAGCTGCTCGGGGCTCATGTACGAGGGCGTGCCCTTGGTTTCCTTGCCGGTGACGCGGCTGAGCGTTTCCGCCACCACCGCCGCCACGCCGAAGTCCGTGAGCTTCAACGCCCCCTTGTTGTCCAGCATCAGATTGGACGGCTTGAGGTCGCGATGGATGATGCGCTGGCCGTGCGCGTAATCGAGCGCGTCGCACAACTGCGCGGCCAGCGGCCCCAGCAGGTCCCACGTGAGGATGGGCTGCGGTTGCTCCAGGCGCAACGCCGTGAGGTTCATCCCCACCACATATTCCATCGAGATGAACGGCAGCTCCCCTTCCTCCTCCACCAGGTCGTAAATGCGCAGGATGTTCGGATGCGTCAGTTGCAGGCTGCGCAGCGTTTCGCGCCGCAATTCATTGATGCCGGCGGGATCAAACCGAAGCTGGTCGGAGAGAAACTTGAGCGCCACCAGTTTGTCCAGGCGCGTGTCATGCGCCAGCCAGACGACCCCCATGCCGCCCTGCCCAAGCTGGTGGCGCAGCGTGTAACGCCGCCGGCCAACGGCCTGGCCCGCGACCAACCGGGAAGCTTCCCCGGCTGCGGGTCCTGGCGTGTTTCGAGGTGTCTCTGGACTCATGGCGCACCGTCCGGCAAGGAACGCCCCCGGCATGTGTCGGAACGCTCCAGCGCGGTGAACAGAGGAGTACGCTTCTGCGCCCGGAGCGTCAAGCATGCGTGAACCCCATTTGTCATTTGCCATTTGCCGGTGTTATCCCGTTCCATTTGACCATGGTTTGGGGATCGCGGCATGCTGCCCGTTGCGGTGGGGGCAAGCTCCAAAGGGGGATTCAAAGTTTCAAGGGGTTTAAAGTTCAAAGTTTGGGTTGAGCGGGTCGTGGGACAAAGCGGCGCAGGACCGACGCACTGAGCGACGTGAGATAAGGTGCGAGGTACCCCCCCCCGCGAATAACCGGTAATAACCGGTTATAACCGGTTATTGCGGCTGGTGAAACGGCAACCCGGTTGCTGGATGGCGCCAGAGGGGTGCTGCGGCTGGTCACCGCCGGGGGTGACGCAACCGCGGTCGGGCCGCATTTTGCCAGGGCGAATTTCATCGCGCCAACACGATGGCCCGAAGGGAAAATTCCGTCCAACAAAGCAGCAAACTATGCAAACTGTGCAAACTGTTTTTCGTTGAAGCGTTGAAAAGTTGGACCGTTGAATCGGGGGAGCGGTGTGCGTGGTTGACCGGCCGAGGGATTGATTGGGGGCGAATCGCACTGGAAATCATAGGGAGATGGAGTATGGTAGCTGAAACCCATGGGCGTGATTACCTTATGAAGGCTTTGAG
>JBFMBT010000310.1:0-7714 GCA_040754875.1 Verrucomicrobiota bacterium
GGATATTATTCTTTCGACGCGCTTTTCACCCTCGGCTGTGGTGGCTCGCAAGGCGGCCTTCGCCGAAGCCGGGAACTTTGACACGAATCTGCGAAGTTCCGAAGATCGGGATATGTGGATCCGGATCGCAACGCGCAGGCGGGTTCAATTGGAGGATGCCCGGCTGGTCCAGGTATGCCGGCATGCCAGCAACATGAGTGGCAATGCCGACCGCATGAAAAAGAATATGCGCATCACGCTGCGCAAGGCGTACGAGAACGGGGCCGTCTCAAAATGGCGCTGGTTGTTTTGGTTGAAGGTGTGCGCGGTTTTTTACCACCAGACAGCGCTGATGTACCTGGGCACCGGCCGACCATGGCCGGCGCTGCAGGATGCAGCCAAATCTTTGTTGGCATGGCCGTTATGGCTTCAGACACGTGAAATCGGTTCGATTGTCCACTGTTTGCGCCTGCGCACTGTGGCGCGCATTTTGATCGAACTGTTCAGGATTGACCGGCGACGATCAAAGGCGGTTGAAACCGGTTCAATGCGACAATGAACCTGAGTGCGCAACCAGTGGTTTCCACGGCGCCGTTTTCCAAGGCGTCTGAGAGGATGGTTCGCGTCCTGCACGTTGTTTTCTCGCTGGAACCAGGCGGAATGGAGAACGGGCTGGTCAATGTTGCGTCACGTCTGGCCAGCCAAGGTTTTGGCTTTTACGTCTGTTGCCTGGAGCAAGGCGGGGAATTTGCGGCGAGGCTGCCGGAGCCGGCGAATGTGCGGATTCTGGACAAGCCGCCAGGCCTTTCATGGAGGACCGCTGCCCGGTTGGCGCATGTCGTTCGCAGCGTGCGTCCGGACCTGATCCACACGCACAATTACGGCCCTTTGATTTACACGGTGTTTTCACGGTTGTTCGGCGGAGGGAATGTTCCCATTCTCCATGGCGAACACGGCATGTTGTTCCCGTATGAAATCCGGCGGAGCCATGTTTGGTTGCGCCGATGGCTGTATGCGCGTTGCGCCCGCGTCCACACGGTTTCTCGCAGCTTATGTGATCACTTTTCTGAACACGGATTTCCCGGCCACCGCATGGAGGCGGTGATCAACGGGGTGGACTCGGACCGGTTTCAACCAGCCAGCGACGAAACAGTCCGCCGCCGCTTTAATATTCCTGACGATGCGCGGGTCGTGGGGATTTTGGGGAGTTTTGCCTGGCGCAAGCGCCATGAGCTGGTTTTGCAGGCGTTCGAGATACTGGCGCGGGAGATGCCCGACTTGCACCTGCTCGTCGTGGGTGCGGGCGGGACGGAACAGGCGCGCGTCGAGCAATTATGCCGGGCCCACCCGGCGTCCAGCCGAATTCATCTGGCTGGCTTTCAGTCCGATCCCCGGCCATTTTACCGGGCGATGAACCTGCTGGTGGTGCCGTCAGTCAACGAGGGCCTGTCGAATGCGACACTCGAAGCAATGGCCTGCGGAATTCCTGCATTGTGCCATGTGGCCTGTGGAAATGCCGAGGTCATCACCAGCGGGCAGGATGGGATGGTGGCAGATTTGGGCGATGCGGAAAAACTGTGCGCGCGCTTGAAAGCCGCGCTCGAAAATCCAGCACGTCTGGCCCGGATGGGGACGGCGGCGAGGCAAACGGTGGTTTCCCGATTCTCGATCCATTCGATGGTGGAGCATTACGCCCGCCTATATCGAACGGTGGCGGGACGGGAAACCGTGCGATGACTCCGCGTTAATCCGAAGCGACAACATGGATTTTTTTGGCATCAGCTTTTACATGGTCCTGCAATACCTGCGGGTTCATGAATGGAATTCGCTGTTTGGAGCGATGCATCTGGTGTCGCTGGCCGCGCTTGCTGCCGTTGTTGGCATCGTCTTCCGCAAGGACGGCTTCTCCCTCAAACGCGTGTTTTGCACCCCGCATGATTATGCGCTGGTAGTCTACCTGGGTTGGATTCTCTACACGGCGGAATATTGGCGCGACGCGTGGGGGTTGTTACAGGCATATTTTTTGATGTACCTGATTTTCGTCCAGGCACTGTCAAATCTGGATCGAATCCGCCGGTTGTTGGCGCTGTGGACCGTGTTGATTTACATCCTCGCCGCACTGGCGGTTGCCAGCGAATTCGGCTTTGATCCGTTCGATACTTACGATCGGACGCATGGCATGTGGAAAGGGCGCCTGGCGCTGCACTTGTCCGGCGTCCATAACCCCAACTCGCTGGGGCACACTGTCGTGCCGATATTGGCGGCCATTTATTTTTATTGGGTCTGGAAGCGCCCGATTTTTGTCAAAGAGGTGGCGATCCCGTTGATGGCAGTGCCTTTTGCATGCGTTTTTATGACGCAGTCAAAGGGAGCCTTCCTGGTTGGGTTTATCACTCTTTTGACCGCGTTTGTATTTGGCCGGCCGCGTGTGGTTCAAATCTTGATTCTGGTTCTGGCGCTGACGAGCGGCGTCACGGCCCTCAACAAATTGCCACGCATGGAGCAGATGCGTTCGCCGCGCGCGGACCCGGGGATTGTGGGGCGCCTCGATGCATTCAAATTTGGCTTGATCAAAATGCAGGAGAACCCAAGAGGACTTGGAGTGCAAGGATTCGTGCGTGAGTTTGAACGCGCCACAGGGCTCCCGTTCTCACCACACAGCACGTACGTTGGCCTTGGCGCTGATTTGGGGTACTTGGGGTTGGTGCTTTACTTGGCGATTGCGTATTGTTGTGCGAGAACTTTGGTAACCGCCAAGAATCTGGACGTTGATGAAGAACGTGTCAGGCGGATTCTCGTAACTTTTCTGGTCGCCCAAATCGTTTCCGGTTGGCTGATTAACTGGAGTTACCACATGCCGTTTTTCATCCTCGCGGCGACAACAGCGGCGTTTCACCGGCATTTGCAACTGAAGGCACAGGCCAGCCGTGAGGAAGTCATCGTTGCGCAACCTGCGTTGGCTCCGGTGTCGGCGTTGGCAGTGCCGCACGAGGTGGCACCGGCGGCAGCGGTGTTGCAGGCCACGCAAATCAGCGCCACCTTGACCAAAGAGCAGGCTCCTGCAACAAGCGCCACTGAATCTGCTGGCGTTACCAAACTGACCTGGAAAAGAATCGGGATCATTGATCTGCTGATCATCTGGGTTTGGGGCAAGGCGACATTGGAATTTTGGATGTACGTCATCAAAAACTTTTGACTGCGGTTCGACCAAGACCACGCCTTGAGTGCCATTGTCAACGATGAGCTTGCTTTTCTGGGCCGCGTTCATGCTGGTGGCTTACACGTTTCTGGGGTATCCGCTCCTCATTGGCCTGCTGGCGCGCGGGCGGAAACGTGCCGGCGCCATGGCGGAACGCAGCAATGCTCCTGTGTCCGTTGTCCTGGTTGCCCACAATGAGGCGCATCGGCTTGAGGGTCGCGTCCGAAATCTGCTCGACGCGCGCGGCGTATCAGGCTCGTTGCAGGTTGTGGTTGTTTCGGACGGCTCATCGGATGGCACCGTGGAACTGGCGAAATCGCTATCGGACGAGCGCGTGTTATTGGTGGAGTGTCGTGAGCGTCGAGGCAAGGCCGCGTGTTTGAATGATGGCGTGGCGGCGGCGCGGGGGGAAATCATTGTGTTCGCGGATGCGCGGCAGCAATTCGAACCAACCAGCATTCCAAATCTCATCCGTCACTTTTCCGATCCTCGAGTGGGTGCCGTTTCCGGGAACTGCTCGACCAATACGGCGGCCACGAGCGTGGGGGGCGGTGTGGATGCGTACTGGCGGCTGGAAAAGTTCGTCCGCGGATCCGAGAGCCTCGTGGATTCGTCCGTCGGCTGCACCGGGGCGATTTATGCGATTCGAAAGAGCCTGTTCCGGCCGTTGCCAGCCGACACCATCCTGGACGACGTTGTCACGCCGATGAACATCGTCACGCAGGGCTATCGCGTGGTGTTTGATCCCGAAGCGGTGTGTTTCGACCCGCAGCCATTGGAGCCGGCCAGCGAAAAAATCCGCAAGCGCCGCACGTTGGCGGGAAACTTTCAGATGCTCTTCCGTCATCCGGCGTGGTTGCTGCCCTGGCGGAACCGCGTATGGTGGCAGCTCATCTCGCACAAGTATCTTCGGCTGCTGGGGCCCGTACTCATGCTGTTGACGTTTGTCACCAATGCCCTGCTTCTCGACCTCGCCTTTTATCGGCTTTTGTTTTCTGGCCAGTGCGGTTTCTACCTGCTGGCCCTGACAGGAATGGTTTTCCCGGGAAAGAGCAAACTGCTGGCGCTCCCTGCCGGGTTTGTTTTCTTGAACTGGATGACGGTTCGCGGCTTTTGGTATTTCCTGACCCGCGCGAACCGTCCGGGGTGGGAAACAGTAAAAACTCCGGCCTGATTCTTCGCGTGTACAAGGCGCTTGATCTCTGGCTCCCGGGTTATCTGCGACATCCTCGGCGACCGGCTGCAGCAGGAGTCACTGAGGTGATGATCTGCGTGTGCGACCACTTCGAGCCGTTTCACGCGGCGAACAAGCCAGAGGCCATGGCGCGGATGGCGTCGTGGAAAGACCGGTTTCCGAAGTTGATTGCGGATTTTTCGGATGCGGATGGGGTGCACCCGCGGCACACGTTTTTCTATCCGGTAGAACAATACGACTCGGACATCTTGGGCGAATTGAGCGAACTCTGCCGGTTGAGCGGCGGCGAAACGGAAATTCATCTGCACCATGACCGGGACTCCGAGACAGGTTTGCGGGAAAAGCTGGAGCGGGGGAAGGGAGACCTCGGCCGGCATGGCTTGCTGTGCCGGGATGACGCGGGGACAGTGCGTTTTGGATTTGTTCACGGTGATTGGGCCCTGGACGATTCGCATCCCAGCGGCCGACATTGCGGCGTGCGTAATGAGTTGTCCATCCTGCAGGCCGCTGGATGTTATGCAGATTTCACCATGCCTTCGGCGCCCAACCCGACGCAAACACGCACGGTCAACAGTCTTTATTACGCCCAGGATACGCCGGGCGCCAAGTCACACGACCACGGCGTTCCGGTTCGTGTGGAGAATGGCACGGCGGCGAACCCGCGGCCCGGGGCAGGGGAACTGCTGCTGATTCAGGGTCCGTTGGGCCTGAATTGGCGCCGGCGCAAACTGGGCGTCCTGCCACGCATCGAAAATGGCGACCTTACGGGCGCCAATCCGCCGCGGCCGGACCGGTTGCAATGCTGGCTGGAGTTGGGCATTCATGTGCAAGGGCGGCCGGAATGGGTGTTCATCAAGTTGCACACGCACGGCGCCATCCCGCAGAATTCGTCGATGTTGCTGGGCGAACCAATGCGACGGTTTCATGAACACGCGACGCAGCAATTAGTGGAACGCAATGGCTACCGGTTGCATTATGTTTCTGCGCGTGAGATGACGAATATTCTTCACGCGGCTGAGGACGGCCGGATCGGCAATGCCGGGCAATATCGCGACTACCGCTACAAACTGCGGTCACAGCTGAGTGCGTAAAAGATCATGTGTGGCATTTGCGGCATCCTGGATTTTGACGGTCACCCCGTGAGCGAATCGCGGTTGGTGGCGATGCGCGATGTGATGCTCAATCGCGGGCCGGACTACGGCGGGATTCACCTGGACCGGTTCGTGGGCTTGGGGCATCGCCGGTTGAAGATCATTGATTTGTCGCCCAAGGCGAACCAACCGATGGCGAACGAGGACGGGACCGTCTGGATCGTTTTCAACGGTGAGATTTACAACTTTCACGAACTGCGCGACCAACTGCTGGCGCGCGGCCATCAATTTCGTTCCCAGTCGGATACCGAAGTCATCGTGCACGGGTACGATGAATGGGGCGAAGGAGTTTTTGCAAAAATCGACGGGATGTTTGCCATCGGGCTTTGGGATGCGCGGAACGAAAAGCTTTTGCTGGCGCGGGATCGCTTCGGGAAGAAGCCGCTGTATTATCTCCGGCGCGGAACCAAGGTGGAGTTTTCGTCCGATATCAAGTCACTTTGGCTGGCGGACCCGCGGGGCCTTACAATCAGCCCGGAAGCCATTGATTGTTACTTGTTCCATCTCGGGGTTCCGCAAAGCCACTGCATCTTCAAGGAAGTCTCGAAGGTCCAACCCGCGCATTATTGCGTGTTCACACGGGGCGACGTTCGCGCAGTTCGTTACTGGCAGATGGATTTCAGCGCCAAGGTTGAGCGCAGCGAGCGGGACACGTTGGATTTAATCGAGCAAAAGCTGCGCCAAGCTGTGCGCAAACGGTTGGTCAGCGACGTGCCCCTGGGGGCGTTTCTGAGTGGCGGCGTGGATTCGAGCCTTGTGGTGGCGTTGATGAGCGATTACACGGCGGGCCGGGTGAAAACGTTCTCCATCGGCTTCGAGGAGGAGGATTACTCGGAGCTTCCGTATTCACGGCAGATCGCGGAGCGATATGGGACTGAGCACCAGGAGATCGTGTTGCGTCCGGACGTGCTCGAAGTGCTGCCTTCGCTGGTTTGGGAATATGGTGAGCCGTTCGCTGACTCCTCGGCGATCCCTACGTATTATGTGGCGCAAGCGGCGCGGCGTTTTGTGACGGTGGCGCTGACGGGTGATGGAGGCGATGAGATGTTCGGGGGATACAGCAATTCCCGGGCGGCGTATTTCGCACATTTTTACGACAAGCTGTCGCCTCGCATGTTGAGGAGCGCCTTGGAGGACGTCGTCTTGAACGATCCGGACTTCGTGGAACGGCATCCGCGCCTGCGCAAACTCAAGACCATGATGGTCTATGCGCATCCAGAGGCGGCGGTGCGCTTCAGTTTCTCGATGGCGTTCAACCAGGCGCAGAAGCAACGGTTGTATGGGCCGGCGTTCCGGGCGGAATTGAACGGCCACCGCCACACGCACCCTTACGAAGAGTTGCGGGAATTTTGGTCGTCGTTGAACCTCGTTGACCAGCAATTGTTTTTCACCATCGCCACGCGCCTGCCGGATGATTACCTGGTGAAGGTCGATGTGGCGTCGATGAAGAATTCATTGGAACTGCGTTCGCCGTTCCTGGACACGGAATTATGTGAGCTTTCGTGCTCGATTGATCCATTCCTGAAGGTTCGCTGCGGGCGGCAGAAGTACCTGCTCAAGCGAGTGGCGGAACGTTACATGCCGGCGGAGGCCATTTATCGGGCGAAACAAGGATTCGCCTTGCCGTTGGATCATTGGTTGCGGGGTGAATTCGCGCCGTTGTTGCGGCAATGGCTGATAGACGGGCGTGTCATCAAGGAAGGATGGCTTAATGCCGACAGCGTGAAGCGGTTCGTTGAGGAACACACGGCGGGCGCTGCTGACCACACGCACCGGCTGTGGTCGTTGCTTTGGCTGGAACTGTGGTTCCGGATGTTTATCGACCGCACCCTGAAACCGACAGATAGCTTGAAGGCGTGAGTGCCAGCCGGATTACTTTCCGACGGAACTTGAGCCGCAGCAAGCGGCCGGAACGCTCGAAGGCGGGGGAATGAAGAACAGCGCGCGACCGCGAACTTCGGAAGCCCGTGGCCCGACGGGGGATGAAATGGCCACCGCGTTGGTGGAAGTATTGAGAAAACGGGTTCCAGGGAGCGTCATCGGAACACGGAACCTTTCATCGCACTTTTCAAACTCCGGCTTGACGACGTCAGGACGGTCGATCAAAAAATTCACGGTTTCGGCGAAAGGCGTGGATGGCTTTTCAATTTCCTTCTGATCCAAAACCGGCTTCTCAATGTCCGGTCGCTG
>JBFMBT010000311.1:0-7661 GCA_040754875.1 Verrucomicrobiota bacterium
GGGACAACTTCGGGATCATGTCGGGGAATGCTATGGCAGGGTCGCCTTGAATTTTGCGAGCTGCGGGTCGTTGGTCTTTTCCATGTGGGCGAGGAGAATCTTCTTCAGGCGATCGATTTCTTTTTTTGCGGCGGCATCGTTGATGAGGTTGCGGCGCTCGTTGGGATCTTTGGAAATATCGTAGAATTCTTCGGGCGTGCGGAACAGCCAGTGTTGCACGCGCTCCTTGAGGACGGGATCGGATTCGCCGGCCCTGGCAAGGGCGTTGAAGGTGAGGCCATTCATGGCTTCGACGCGATATTGCGTCTGGCCGTCGGGCCAGGCGTTCCAGATGTACGAGAAGTTGTGCGTGCGAATGCAACGGCTGGGGAAGCTTTTGCCGCTGCTCACCGAGTTGACGTGCGTGATGACGTAATCACGGTTGGGCTGTTTCTGGCCCTTGAGCAACGGCACAAAGCTCCGGCCATCCATGCCTTCGGGTGCCTTGACGCCGAGGATCTCCAACACGGAGGGCATGATGTCCACGCTGCTGATGAAATCGGTTTTGTTGACGCTTGGTTTGCCCATGCCGGGGAAGCGAAGGAGCAGGGGAGTCCACGTGCCGTTGCGATAAAGGGTGGCCTTGCTGAACGGCGCGGAGATGCCGTGATCGGAAAGAAAGACAATCACGGTGTTGTCCATCTGGCCGGACGTTTTGAGCGCGCCGATGATTTCGCCAAAGCTTTGGTCGAAGCGGTTCACGCCGGAGAAATACTGGCCGATCTCTTTGCGGATATCGGGCAGTTCTTCGAGCATGCCGGGGATGACCAGTTCGGAAGCGGGAAATGATTTTACCACCGAGTCATTGGCTTCGCTTTTGCCGGCCTTCTTGTTTTTGTTTCCTTTACCCTTGCGGGCGGATTCCTGTTCGCTCTGCGGAAAGGGCCGATGCGGGTCGGTGATGTTGGCGTTGATGAAAAACGGCTTCTTTGCGTCCGCGGCGGCCTTGAGACATTCCGCGACTTGTTGGCCGAGCAGCTTCGGATTTTTGCCCGAGCCATCGTGGCGCATTTCCCACGGGAACCGCGTGTCGGGCTTCATGTGCGCGAGTTTGTTGATGCCCGCGGTGAAGTAGCCGGCGTTTTTCAACGTGTCCGGCAGCGTGGGCACGTCCGGGTTGATGGGATGGAAGCCGAGCGCGCCGTTGCGGTGCGGGACGCGGCCCGTCATGAACGCGGAACGCGACGGCTGGCAGATGGGCACGGTGACGTGATGATGCGCGAAGCGATGGCAGCTTTGCGCGAACGCATCGATGTTTGGCGTTGCGCCGAGTTTGGAGCCCATCCAGCCCATGGAATCACCGTTGAGGTCGTCGGCGGTGATGAGGAGGAGATTGAAACGCTCGGCGGCGGAGGCGCCAAGGACGCCGAGCGCGCAAACCAGCAGAATCAGCCAGCGTCGCATAACGGTCACTTGTCCTTCTTTTTCTTGTTGGCCTTCTTGGGCGCTTCGCCGTCATTGCGGTCGGCGCCGGGCGTGGGGACATTGGTCTTGGGAAAAGATTTCGCCAATTCCTTCTTCACGTCGGCGTATTTGGGATCGTTCGCGAGGTTGGCCCATTCCATGGGGTCGGTCAGCTCGTTGTAAAGTTCCTCGCCGCCATCGTCGTAACGGATGTAGCGCCATTGCTCGGTGCGCACGCCGTGATTGTTGCGGCCATGCGTGGTCAACGCCGCGTGGCTCCATTGCGCATTCGGATTGCCAAGCAACGGCCGGATGCTGACGCCTTCGACGTGCTTCGGCGTGGGAATGCCACAAAGGTCCGTCAACGTGGGAAAGATGCTCATGAAATCGACGGGCCGGTTGCAGACGCCGCCGGGCTTGGTGACGCCGGGAACGACCCACATCAGCGGCGCGCGCGTGGCTTCCTCCCACAGCGTGAATTTGCGCCAATGCTGTTTCTCGCCCAGATGCCAGCCGTGGTCACCCCAGAAGACGATGATCGTATTGTCCTTGTACGCGCTCTTGTCGAAAGCCGCCATCAAGCGGCCAATGTTCATGTCCGTGTAGGCAATGGCCGCGAGATAACCTTGCACGGCCTCCTTCCAGCGGCCGGACTTGAGCATCGTGGCGTGGTCGCCGTCCGGTTTGGCCATTTTCTTGCCACCGGTGGGAACATCATCAAGGTCGGTTTCGAGCACCTTGGGCAGGACGATTTTGTCGGCGGGGAACATGTCGTAATACTTGCGCGGGACGTACCAGGGCATGTGCGGCTTGTGCAGGCCGCAGGCGAGGAAGAATGGTTTGTCATGTTTGCGCTGGAGCTGATTGATGGCCCAGTCGGTGATGCGATAATCATCAAGGTCCTCGTCCTTGGCATCGACCGGCGCGAACGTGATGCCGCCCACGCCACCGGGCTGGCCGGCTGCGGGCTTTGGATTGGCGCCGCGATCCTGCATGTAGTCGTCCCAATCGCCGAGGCGCGGGAAACTGCCGTGGTAAATCTTGCCCGAACCGCCGACCCAGTAACCGGCGTTGCGGAAGGTCTGGTTCAGCGTCTGCTCCGAAGTGATGTATTTGCGCCAGTCGATGCTGTTGCTGTACACGCCGGTGGTCGAGGAACGCATGCCGGACATCAGCGCGGCGCGCGACGGATTGCACACGGGCGACGCGCAATGGGCGTTGGCGAAGGTGACGCCGCGCTTGGCGAGTTTGTCGATGTTGGGGCTGGCGCCTTGGGGATGCCCGCCGAGGTGTTTGACCCAGTCGTTGAGGTCATCGACCGCGATGAAGAGGACATTGGGTTTGGAAGCAGCCGAAGCAGGTGCGCAATACCACGCGCCCAGCGCGACCACGAAGGCCAGCAGCAGACGTTTCATAGTTTAGTTGGAGGTTATCATTTAGGACGCGGCGCGCGGGCCGATGGTTACAAGGGGTTGCGTGGAAAGTAACCAGTGTTCAGTATTCAGTGGAATGCGGTTATTGCTTCTTGCGTTTGGCTTTGGGTTCGGTTGGGGCGCCTTTGGGCAGGGCGCTCAGTAATTGTTTCATCTCGGCGACGGTCGCGGCGTGTTTGGGGTCGGTGGCGAGGTTGGTGAATTCGCGGGGGTCGGTCTGGTGATCGTAGAGTTCGACGCCGGATTTGCCGCTGTCCCATTCGTTGTAACGCCAGCGTTCGGTGCGCACGCTGTAGCCCGTCTGGCCGCCGCGTTGCACCTGCGTGTAGGCGGCGGGTTTCCAGGTTTGTTGCGGATCATTCAGGAGCGGCTTGAAGCTTTTGCCGTGAAGATTCTTTGGCCCGGGCAGGCCGCAGAGGTCGGCGAGCGAGGGATAAATGTCCACCAATTCGACGAGGCGCGGCGAGGCTTGGCCGCGAGCTTTCATGCCGGGCGCGGAAACGATGAGCGGCACGCGGGTACTTTCTTCGAACAGCGTGGTCTTCTTCCACAAACCATGTTCGCCAAGGTGGAAGCCGTGGTCGCCCCACAGCACGACCACGGTTTTGTCGGTGAGCTTGAGGCGGTCCAGCGCGTCGAGTACGCGGCCCACCTGCGCGTCCATGAAGGAAGTGCAGGCGTAGTAAGCGCGAATGCCCGCGCGGCAATCAGCATCGCTTGCGCCGTAATTGGGAGTGTTGCCCGTCAAGGCGAGGCGCGGGATGTCGTCGCGATCATTGGCCGGTTCTTTCGGCATGGAAACTTTGTCCATGGGGTACAGGTCAAAATATTTCTTCGGCGCGACCCACGGGAGGTGCGGACGGAAGAAGCCCACGGCGAGAAAGAACGGTTTGTCCTTGTTCTGTTCGAGCAATTGGATCGCTTCGGTGGCAATCAACCCATCAGTCTGGTCCTCGTCGCGGCTGTCCATGGCCAGGACGGACGTGATGCTGTTGATGCTCGCGAGCGCCTTTTCCGAGCGGCGCGGGATGGTGTCTTCCTCGGTTCTGTCGCGGCCCTTGGGGTTGACGACTTTCTCCCACGACGGCGGGTCATCGAGTCCGTCGGTGCCAATCTGCATGGGCACGCCGTAATGATAAATCTTGCCGACGCGCGCGGCGAAATAGCCGTGCTGGCGGAATAACTGGGGCAGCGTGGTGACATCGGGCAGCGCCTGGCGGAAATGCGCCGAGTTATCGAACACGCGCGTGGTGTTGGGCCGCAGGCCGGTCATGAGCGAGGCGCGCGTGGGATTGCAGAGGGCATACTGGCAGTAGGCGCGGTCGAATTTCACGCCGCGGCCGGCGAGTTTGTCGATGTGCGGCGATTTCACGAGCGGATGGCCGTAGCAGCCGAGGCCGGTGTTGAGATCATCGACGGCGATGAACAGGACGTTGAGTTTTTCCGCGGCGAAGGCGGTGGAGGCGGTCAGCCATGCGGCGAGAAGGATTTGTTTCATATCATTTTTAGCCGTAACGGAGTGGTTGAATGCGACCGGGGCGCGGGCTTTAGCCCGCTTCAACAAAGCTTGCTCGACGGCGCTTGAGGTGGATTGGGCTCACTGTTCATTGGACGCTGAAGCGGCGTAAACGCCGCGCCCCTCACCGCGTTTCTGCGTTCATTTCAAATTGATTTGCACTGTTACGGTTTGGACCTGGTGGCCTGCCGTTGCGCGCTGTCATCCAGCAACGCGGCCATTTGCGCTTTCAAATCAATGACGGTCTTTTCCGTGGCCTCGTCGTCGATGAGGTTTTTCATCTCATACGGGTCGCTTTGCAGGTCGTAGAGTTCGTCCATGTCTTCGAGTTCGGTGTAGCCGATGTACAGGTAACGGTCGGTGCGAATGGCCTTGTAACCCATGTGCGGGATGCGCGGGAAAACAATGTCGCTGTAATACTCGATAAGAAACGATTTGCGCCAGTTTTTCGCCTGGCCCTTGAGGACGGGCACGAGCGAGCGGCCGGGAAGATTGGCGGGCACCGGCGCGCCGGCGAGTTCCACCAACGTGGGCGCGAGGTCGATGCTTAACGACATTTCGGCGGGCGTGCTGCCGGCTTTGGCCAGGCGCGGCAGGCGCATCAACAGCGGAATGCGGATGCCTTCCTCGTAAGCGAGGCGGCGTTCCACGCTCAAGCCGTGTTCGCCATACCAATAGCCGTGGTCGCTCGTGAAAATGACCAACGTGTTGTCGAGTTGCCTGGTTTGTTCGAGCGCGCGGAGGATGTCGCCGGTGCTGTCGTCCACGGCGGCCAGCATGCGTAGGCGGTCGAGGATGGTGTCGTCGGGACTGCCCGTCGCGGGGCCGAGCGGCGGGAGGCCGCCAATCTGCCGTTGCAGCGCGGGCTTGTTTTCGGGCGGCTTCAACGCGTTGGGGCGGCGCGGGACAGTTGCGCCGGTGTAAAGATTCTTGTGGCGCGCCGCGGGAATGAATTTCGCCGCGCCACCGGACAGGCTGCCATCGGCCAGTTGCTGGACTTCCGGGTGCAGCGCCTTGTGCGCGAGATAAAGGAGAAATGGTTTGCTGTGCGGGCGCTTGAGGAAGTCCACGGCGCGCGTGCTGAGGACATCGGTCGTGTAGCCGGTGAATTTCGCGGGCTTGCCGTTGATGTTCAGCTCGGGGTCGTTGGACGTGCCCTGTCCTTTCAGGCACGCCCAATAATCGAAGCCGGGGCGTGGCGAATGGTCGTTGCCCATGTGCCATTTGCCGATGAACGCGGTTTCGTAGCCCGCGCGTTGCAGGGCCTGCGGGAAGGTCGGCAGCTTGTGGGTTTGCGGGCCGCGCTCGGTGTTGTCGATGATGCCGTGCGCGTGCGTGTAAAGGCCGGTGAGAAAACTCGCGCGGCTCGGCGAGCACAGCGGCGTGACGGCGAAGGCGTTCAGGAATCGCGCGCCCTCGCGCGCGATGCGGTCGGCATGCGGCGTCCTGGAGAACGGATGGCCCATGCACCCGATGTCGTCCCAGCGCAGATCATCGACGAGGATGACGACCATGTTGGGACGCGGCGCGTCGGCGGCGTGACAGGGCGAGCCTGCGAGCGCGCAGGCGGCGGCAACGAGCAAGCAGAGGAATCTGAGTCCAATATGGAACCCTGCGGCTCTGCCGGAGGACTCGTCGAGCCTGGCAACTCCCGGAGTGGCCAAACTCGTGGATGGAGGCGGGCGTCTTTCCCCCTCACCCCGGCCCTCTCCCTTGGGGAGAGGGGGCATCGTAATCCGCCTTGGTTGGCAGGGCCACGACGTACGGGCGCGCCCAATAACACTGAGTTTGTTCCGCGACGGCGAACGTTGACTCCCTCTCCCCAAGGGAGAGGGCCGGGGTGAGGGGGAAGGACCTATGAACATTTCGCAGGCTCCTCGATCTGTGCCACGCGGTGCGCAGTGGACCAAACAGGACGCTGAACCATTCCTGCTTTCAAGGCCCCGGCTTTGCCGGGGAGCGTTGACGTGCGACTTCATTTTTTGGCTTTGGGTTTGGCATCGCCCCAGAGCGGGGGAACCTGCTGCGCGTTCCAATCGCTCAGGAGTTTTTCCAGTTCGCGAACCTTGGCGGGTTCTTTTTCGCTCAGGTCGTGCTGCTCGGCGACGTCGGTGGCGAGGTTGAAGAGTTGGACGGGTTTGCTGGCGAGACGGGGCGGTAGCTTGACGAGTTTCCAATCACCGCGCCGGACGGCGAGTTGCGGCCCGTAACGCCAAAACAACGCGTCATGCGGCGCGCCAGACTTCGCGCCGGTGAGGTAGGGCAACAGATCCACGCCATCAAGCTTCGCCGGGAGCTTCGCGCCGGCGGCGGCGAGGGCGGTGGCGAAGATGTCCAGCGAGATGACCGGTTGCTCGTAAACCTTGCCCGCGGGCAGACGGCCCTTCCATTGCGCGAGGAACGGCACGCGGATGCCGCCTTCGAGCAATGCGCCTTTGCCGCCGGACAATGGCTTGTTGCTCGAGGTAAGTTCGGCCGTGGGCCCGCCGTTGTCGCTGAGAAAAAAGATCAACGTGTTCTGCTCGTGCCCCGCATCGCGCACCTGCTTGAGCACGGCGCCGATGCTGTCGTCCAGCGCCGAAAGCATCGCGGCGAAAATGCGCCGGTGGATGTCCGCGATGTGGGGGAAGCGGTCAAGATATTTGGGCGTGGCTTGCAGCGGACTGTGGACGGCGTTGTAAGGCAGGTAGAGGAAGAACGGACGGTTGCTCTCGTGCTTCGCGATGAAAGCGGTGGCCTCGCGCGTGAATGCGTCAGTGAGGTAATCCGTTTCCGTAATGGGCTGCGTGCCGCGCAGGATGGGATTGTTCACGTCGTAGGGCGGCTCGTTGTGCCGCAGGTGGGAAGACCAGATGATGTGGCCGGCGGTGAGGCGTGGGCCAGTGTCGGGTGGCAGGGCGTTCGTTCGCAGAAAGGAGGTCGCGCCGGGATACGGCGGTGGCAAAAAGAAATGGCCTTCATGGAGAAAACCATAGAACGAATCGAAGCCACGCTGAAGCGGATGAAAACGCTCGCTGCCGCCGAGATGCCATTTGCCAACCATTCCGGTGGCGTAGCCCGCCTGCTTCAACGCGCTGGCCAGGGTGGTTTCCGTGAGCGGCAGGCCAACGTGCGGTTCGAGATTCTGCGCGCCGATGGCGTTCAACTCATGCCCGAAACGTGTTTGATACCGCCCCGTCATCAAGCCCGCGCGCGAGGGACAACACACCGGCGCGCTGACGTAACCATTGGTGAAGCGCACGCCGTTGCGCGCAAGGGAATCAATGTTC
>JBFMBT010000312.1:0-7626 GCA_040754875.1 Verrucomicrobiota bacterium
AGGTCTGGCCCTGATGGTCCATGGCCTTGGGCGGGGCCTTGCTTTTCCAGGACGCGTAGCCGGGCAGTTGGGTGGGAGAGCGGAGGGCGGAATTCAGGTCGGGCGCGGGGCCGTCGAGATTCCACATCCGGCGGCGCGGGTCGTAATGATATTTGAGGACTTCGTTGAGCGTGCGGATGAGGGAAGCCTTGGAAATGCGCGTGGAATCGGAGACGTGGTCCTTGCCGCCGTAAATGGCGTAGATGTGGCCGTGCGGGGAGAGCAGCCAGCCCCACCACGAGAGGTCGAGGTCCTGAAAGCCTTCCACGGGAAAGAGGCGCAGGTCGATGGCACGGGCATCAGTGAGGCGGACGGTGATGAATTGGGTGAGAATGGGATCGAGGTCCGGCCCGCCTTCGAGGACTTCCTTGTCGAAGTCGGCGCATTGTTTGCAGGGCAGGCAGCGCATGGTGACAAAGAGCGGGCGGTTCTCCTGCTGCGCTTCCTTGAGGGCGGAGTTGAGGTCGCCGCGCCAGGTTGGTTTGAAGGCGGCGGCAGCGGGGACGGCGCCCTGGCGCGGGCCAAGGATTTCCGCCCACGGGGGTGCGGCGGCGGGAACCGCAACACTGGAAAGAGCGAGCAACGAGGCAGCGAAAAGGATTGGGCGCATGGGCATCATATAAGGCTCCCGCGCGCGAAATTCAAAATCTAATTGGAGCGCGCGACCTCCTTGTGGCGGTAACAGGTCACCAGGTGGTCGTTGACCATGCCGACGGCCTGCATGAACGCGTAGCAGATGGTTGAGCCGACGAATTTGAAGCCGCGTTCCAGCAAGGCCTTGCTCATGGCGTCGGATTGCGGCGTCCGGGCGGGAACTTCCTTCATCGTGCGAAAACGGTTTTGCTTCGGCTTGCCGTCCACGAACTGCCAGAGGTAACGGTCGAGGGAGCCGAATTCCTCCTGCACGGCGAGGCACGCCTTCGCGTTTTGGATCGCGGCGGCCACTTTGAGCCGGTTGCGCACGATGCCGGGATCGGCCAGCAAGGCAGCGACCTTGCGCGCATCGTAACGGGCGATTTTCCCGGCATCGAACTGATCGAAGGCAGCGCGGTAATTTTCGCGTTTGTTGAGAATGGTGCTCCAGCTCAGGCCCGCCTGCGCGCCTTCGAGGATGAGCATTTCGAACAAGTGGCGGTCGTCATGCGAGGGCACGCCCCATTCGTGGTCGTGGTAGGCAAGGTAAAGTTCGCCGGACGGCCAGGGGCAACGTTGGATTGGTTTGGTCATAAAGCTTTGCGCGCCCAGCGAAGTTTGGCGGGCGCGGAACGGGGATTGGCGTGACGCTCGGCCGGGCCGGGGCGGATCACTTCGCGTGCGACGTCCGCGTACCAGCCGCCGCGCAAGCCGGCTTCGAAGGCGTGCTTGACGCGCCGATCCTCGCCCGAATGGAACGTCAGGATCGCGACGCGCCCGCCGGGGTTCAGGCAGTCGGGCAAGTGGCGCAGAAACGTGTCGAGCACGGAGAATTCATCATTGACCGCGATGCGCAACGCCTGGAACACGCGCCGGACAGCAAGGTCCTGTTCCTCGCGGCCAACGCGGGGCAGGGCATCGCGGATGGCGGCGGCAAGTGCGGTGGTGGTGGCGAGTGAGCGGCCGGCGAGGGCGTTCGACAGGATGGCGGCGCGGGGTTCGTCGGCATTGGCCATGAGCAGGTCGGCCAACGCCTCCGGCTTGATTTTCTGGATCAGCACCGATGCCGGGAAACCGCGCTGTGGATTCATCCGCATGTCCAGCGGGCCTTCGGCCTTTACGGAAAAACCGCGCGCGGGGTCGTCCAGTTGCATGGAAGAAACGCCGAGGTCGGCCAGGATGCAGTCCGTACCGGCAAGCCCGGCGTCAGCCAGTACCTTCGGCAACCCGGCGAAATTGGTGCGATGCGCGGTGAAGACATCCGGTCCGAACCCCAGCGCGCGCAGGCGGGCCTCGGCCTTGGGCAATTCAATCGGATCGGCATCCAGTCCCAGAAGGCGTCCACCGGGAATCAGCCGCGGCAAAATCTCACGCGCGTGACCTCCGTGGCCCAGCGTGCAGTCCACGGCGACCTCGCCTGGATGCGGTGCGAGCACTTCCAGGATTTCCGCCACCATGATGGGTCGATGCGTTCCGGCAGGCGTTTTGCCAGAGGCGAGCACTTTTGCAACGGTGTCTGCGAAACGCCCGGGATCGTGTTCCTTGTACTTCTCCGCGAAGCGCCGCGGGTGCGTGCCGGAATAGCGGGGCCGCCGCCGGTGTGATTTTCCCGGCGGATCCGGAACCGGTTGGGTGGGCGCGGCGTCGCTCACAATTCGTTGTATTTTTTGTTGGAGCCGCGCGCCTTTTCAACGGGATAACGCTGGTGGTTCTTCGCCAGCTTGTCGCGCATGGTTTGGGCGAGGTCCAGGCCGAGGTTGTCCGCGAGCTCGAACAGAAGGATGCCGACATCGGCGATTTCCGACGCGATTTCGGCTTTGCGCTCGGCGGCGCGCCGTTCGGATTGTTCGGTCGATTGCCAGACGAAATGCTGGAGCAGTTCACCAGCTTCGGCGGCAATGGCGACGGCGAGTTCCTTGGGCGCATGGAACTGGCGCCAGTCGCGCGCGTCGCGAAACGCGCGAATCTCGGCAGTCAAGGACTGGATGGTGTCGGACATAATGAGGGGATGGTGCCACAGCGCTGGGCGAATCACGAGTACGTTCGGCTGGGGTATGGCGGGAGGTCCTTGACTATCAATGGAACGGGTAGGGGAGCCCTTTGGCCTGGGCGCCTGTGTAGGACGGACACCGACACGCGGCGTGCCGGTCATCTGACAGAAGAATCAGCATTCCGCCGATATTGCCATCGCTGCAATTGGGCAACAGTGGCAGCGATATGGAAAGCTCCATGGTAGTTGGTTTGAGTTTGCTGGTTTTGGGCGCGCTCGCGCCTGTGGCCGGCGGCGCTCACGCCATACTTTTCGACTTGTTCGGCTGCACGCCCACACGTGCGGCCGGATCATGCTGCTCAGGGAGGTTGTCTCTCGGGTCGGCACGCTGGCAGGCAAGCCGCTTGGACTTCCGCGCACGCACCGCCCAACAACACAACCCCCAAATGCAGTCATGAACACCGACGCACCAAACAATCCTTCCGTCCCCACGCCAGCCGCGCAGGACACCGGCTCCCCCTGGCAGCGGTTCAAGAACAAGCGCATTGCTTACTTGACCATTCCCTTGCTGGTCATGGCGACCATCACGGAATTCGTCATTCTGGCCACCGGATGGAAATACCAGCAGTTGGTCTGCGTGCCCAGCGGCATGGGGGTCACCTTTTTTGGCATCGGCCCGATTGGCGCGACCATTCTCGCCGTGGAGTTGCTCAAGCTCCCGCTGGCCATCTGGACGGCCTCCCGCCGCGGCTGGCAGAAGGGCATGATGCTGGTCTTCGGCCTGCCGCTGATCTGCCTGCTCACTTTCCAATTGGTCAAGGACATGGCCGTGTATGAAATGGGTGTCGCCATGACGCCGGCCAGCCAGATGCTCGAGAAGGCCATGACGGAGGAAACCCGGATCATCCAGCTCAACGGCGAACTGGCCGCGATTGAACAAAAGAAGGCGGAGCGCGTGCAAAAGCTCGCCGAGTTGACCGCCAAACAGGCACAGGCCAAGGCCAGCCTCGAAGAGTTGCTCAAGCACAATGACCAGTCGCGCGCCGACGCCATCAACCTGACCGAATTCGAGAAGAAGGAATTGTCCGAAGTCTCCACCCGGGAGGCGGCCATCATTCAACGGTTCAACGCGGATGCCGAACAGGCGGGCAAGGCCCTCACCGAGTTGCGCGCACGGCGCGAAGTCGAGCTGGCGCGCGCCAGCGAATGGAACGCCGAGGAGGCTCGCATCGAGAACGAGTACAAGGCGAAACTGGCCGATTACACCAACCTGAAAACGGCTTACTTGAAGGACCGGGCGGAATATGACAACGCCAGCTACCTCCGGCGCAAGTTCATGAAGGAGCCGGTGGATCCCGGCGTGGCGCCCGAGCGCGAAACCAACACGGTTCTCAAGCCGGTGGCGCTCGCGGAAATCGACGCGCAAATCAAGACCCGCGAACAGGAATTGCAGCAGATCAACGACAAACGCCGTGAGCGCGTCGCCCAGGTGGAAGCCGATGCCCGCAAGGTGCGTGAGGAATTCGACCAGCGTTCCAGCGCCAAGCGCGAGGAGGCCGACCGCAAGCGCAACGAATTGCTCGCGGCCCAGGCCACGTTGATGACGGATTGGAAGGCCGAACAGAAGGAAATCGACCAGGAACTGGCGGTGGCCGTCCAGAAAGTCGGTGGTATCCGGGCGGAACTGGACGCCGCGCGCAAAAATGCCGAGGCAGCTTACGAAGCGCGGGAAGCCTCCATCCGGCAGACCCAGGTTCACCGGATCGCCACCACCGTCGAAATCGTGCGCGGCTGGATCATGGGCGAGCGCCCGGCGTCGATCAAGTCCACCGCCAAGGAACGCGGCGATATTCTCACGGATCAAATCAGCATGGTGCGCATCTGGGTTTATCCCGTGCTGGCGTTCATCGTTGCCTTCCTGCCCACGTTGCTGGTTGAAATTGGTTTCTCCACGGTCTTTCAACCCGAGCAGCAGCGCCGCGCCCATCGCCTCGGCTTTTTCGGGCGTCACCTGCACTCACTTTACATCCGGGCGGGGCGTCAAAAGGTTTTGCGCGCCGAGCGCCTTGCCAACGAAGCCAACGCCGAACTGGCGCGTCGCGACCGGGCATTGAGCGCCGCGAAGACCGCCGCGGACAAGGTGCTGGCGGAGAAGGAATCCGAGCTGCAAGCCGTTCAGGAAGCCCTGACCGGAACCGCCGCCCGGCACAAGGAGCAGTTGAAGAAAAAGGAGCAGGACCACGCCGCGCATTTGAAGGCGCAGGAAGACGAATGGGTGGCCAAGCTCGCCGGCATGGCGGATTCGCTCAATCGTGCCATCATCGAGAAGGATGCCTTGCGCGATTTGCAGGCGTCGGAAATCGAACGCCAGATTCAGATGCGCCAGAACGCCTGGACCGAGCGCCTGACCCAGGCGCGCCAGGAATTGGACTCGCAACGCGCCGCCTTTGAGGCCGAGCGCGCGGCCCTGATCCAGGCCCAGCATGAAAAATTGCTGGAGGTTTCCGAAGAATCCAAAGCGCAGGTGGTCCAGGCCCGCCGCCAGGCCGCCGATGCCGAACTGGCCTCGCGCGAATCTGTCGCCCGGTTGACCCATGACCTGAAGGCCGCCATCCAGGCGCGCGATGCCGCCGAATCGCGTCTGCAACAACTGACCGAGGAGTTCTCGTACAAGTTATCCGAGACCAGGGAGGATGTCGTCCGCGAAATGGAGAAGGCGCTTCGCCTGGAAAAACAGCACGCGGAGCATTTGCAGGAGGAGTTTGGAAAAACCCTCCGCCAGCGCGAAGAGGAGTTCCGCCACCAGGCCAAACAACGGGAGCACGAACTGGCTCTCGCCGCCAACGCGCGCCTGGCCGAGCATCAGACCCGGATCGAAGAGGAGTCCCGCCGCCGCGAGTTGGAGCTGGCCCGCCAGTTCGAGGCGCGTGCCGCCGAAATGGAAGCGCGCGGGAAGCAGGACACCCAGCGGCGCGACGAGACCGCTGAAGCCCGGCTCAGACATCGCGAGGAACAATTGCAGGCCCTGGCCGAAACCCGCCTGGCCGAAACGCAACGCCAGGCCGACCAGGAACTGCGCCGTCTGCGGTCCGAATTCGAGCGCCAGCTCGATGTCCAAACGTGCGAGGCCCAGGCCCGCCTGAAACAGGAATTGCAGCAGAAGGACGACCTGTTCCTGGCCAAGTCCCGCCGGTCAGACCAGCAATGGCAGGCGAAGCTGGACGCCGTCCGCGCCGAGCTCGCCGCGCAAACCGAAGAGATTCTTCGCCAGCGCCAGGCCGTGGCCGACGCGAGCCTGCGTGAACTGGGAGCCCAGTTGCGCAAGGAAATGCAGCAGAAGGACGAGGCCGCCCAGTCCAGGGCCCGCCAGCGCGAGCAGGAATTGGAAGCCCTGTTGGCTGCGCAAGCGGAGGCCCGTCTGGCGGATGCGCGCGCGCAGTGGGAGCGGGAGTCCGAGGAAAAAATCCGCGGCGCCGTCGAACCTTTGAAGGCGCAGTTGGCGCGCACCACGAAGGAGCGCGACGAAGCAAGGCAAGCCTTGTCCACCCGTGCCCGCCAGGTGCAGGCCATGGAGAAAAAACTGTCCGAGGCATCCATGTTCTTCAGTTCCTGGAAGAATGGCGACGGCAACGGCAACGGCAATGGCAATGGCAATGGCGAAGGCCATGCAAATCCCGTGTATCGGGCGTGAGGCGAAAAAGGAGACCACGGGCAATTCCCGTGGTCTCCTTCCTTCGGAGCGGTCAGGCTGCCGAAGTTTTTTGAAAATGGCAGAAGTTCACCTTGGAACCACCACGCTCGCCCGATAACTGCGGTTCGGATGCGAGCCCGCGTCGTTGTCAGTGACATCCAGTTTGCCGCTGGTCACGGTGCCTGTGTGGATGGTCGTCCAGTTCACCAAGTCATCCGAGGCATCGATCTGGAGAAGCTGGCCGTTGACGCCCTCGATCGAGAACTGGAACTGGCCGCCGCTGTAACTGGCGGACGAAGTGTCGAACAACCCGCCACCCTCCAGCAGGTAGAGTTCGTAGCCGCCGGTGCTGGCCTGACCGGCAAAGAACAGAGTGCCTCCCACCGATCCGATTGGCAGTGTGTTGCCGTCGGGCCCCGGCCAAAGATCCGAAACGAGAGTGGTTCCCGCCTCGGTGCCATCGCTGCGCCACAACTCATATCCATGGGTCCGGTCGTCGGCGGTGAAGTAAATGTATCCGCCCAATGCCATCAGCCAGGATGCGTAAGGCGTGCCGCCGGGATAGATCTCCTTGACGATCGCTGTGCCATTTGTTGTCCCATCCGTTTTCCAAAGATTTCCGTCCGCGCCGCTGAAAAATGCCAGCCCGGTCAACGGCGTAAAACCTTCAATGGACGAGCCCGCACCCGCCAGGGTGTTCGCCAGCATAAAAGTGCCTGCTTCCGTCCCATCGCTCCTCCACGGTTCGGAACCATTGACCGCATCACGCGCTGAGAAGATCAGCAATCCATTGAAGGCCACCAAGTCATCCAGATTTGCGCTGGCCGTTCCGGAGTTGATGTCTTTGACGAGCACGGTGCCAGCCTCGGTGCCATCGCTCTTCCAGAGTTCAATCCCATGAACACCGTCGTTTGCTCTAAAGAACATGGTTTCTCCCACGGCGGTCATAGCCCTGGGAAAACTGGTAGCCGATCCAGCCCTGATGTCTTTGAGCAATACCGTGCCGGCCTCGGTGCCATCGCTTTTCCACAATTCATCCCCATTGACGCCATCGTTTGCGCCGAAAAACAGCGCTCCATTCAGGGCCGCCAAGTTCGCGGGCGCACTGCTGCCACTCGGATTGATGTCCTTGACCAGCACGGTGCCAGCTTCAGTGCCGTCTGTTTTCCAGAGCTCGAATCCGCGGACGCCATCATCGGCGCTGAAGTAGAGAGTGTCGTTCATGATCACCGGGGCGGACACCACCTCGTAATCCACGACTGCGGAGGTGCCC
>JBFMBT010000313.1:0-7605 GCA_040754875.1 Verrucomicrobiota bacterium
TCGGTTTCCGGATGAATGCTTGTCATGGTTCAAACTCCCTCAGGCGGCCAGCGCGCCCGTGCAACTGCTGCCACTGCCCGCCGTGCAGGCATGGCAGTGAATGCCCGTGCGGATGCTTTGCGACTCCAATTGTCCAGGCGTGATGTCCCACAGGTAAAGCGGCTGGCCGTTGCGCAGGCCCAGGTCCAGCATCTGGTTGAAATCGCAATCATAGATTTCGCCGCGGTAATCCACGCTCAGCGTGGTGCGGCACATCAGACCCGCGACCGTGTGCGGATTGAAACTGTTGGCCAGCAGTTCAAGGTAAGCGTCCCACTGGCCGTGCTTGTGCAAATCCTCCGCAAACCGCGCGATGGGCTGGTTGGTCAATACGTAGAGCCGGTTGAAGACGATGCCGTAGTCGCGCTCCAACACTTCGTGATAATCCGCTTCCAATTCGGCTTGCGGCGGGGGCAGTTGGGGGCCGAGCGGATTGTAAACGAGGTTCAGGGGCAACGCGCGGCCGTAGCCGACGGCGTTCAAACGGCGCAGTCCCGCGATGCTCTTTTCAAAGACGCCATTGCCGCGCTGCTGGTTCACGTTTTCTTTGAGATAGCAGGGCAGGGAGGCAATCACCTCCACCTGGTTTTGCGCGAGGAATTCGGGCAGATCTTCAAAGCCAGGCTCGACCAAAATCGTGAGATTGTTGCGGTCGATGACATGCGCGCCGGCTGCGCGCGCCGTTTCAACCAAGAAGCGAAAGTGTTTGCTCAACTCCGGCGCGCCGCCGGTGATATCGACAACGGGCGGTCGATGCCGGCGAATCCAACCGGCGATGCGCCGGGCCGTGGGTTCGTCCACCATTTCCGTGCGCCACGGCGCGGCATCAACGTGGCAATGGCGGCAGGCTTGGTTGCATTTGCGACCCACATTGAGTTGGAGCGTTTGCAGACGGGTGCGACGGAGGATTAAACCGTGCTGCGCTAACTTCGCTTCGAACTGGATCGGCATGACGCTTGATAGATTAATCGAGGAACGGGTTTATTCCAAGTGAACGTTGGGCAGCGCGCTTTCGGACCGCGGCTGTCCTCAGCCGCAGCGCGTCGGTTGGAACAAAGATTCAGGGATCGTTTAAGTTCGTGCGTGGTTGCCGGGTTCCGCGACGCACGGAGGGAACATTGAAGCCAATCCATTGCGATGGTTGTGCTGCGGCTGAGGACAGCCGGTCCGGCAGTTACGGCCCCGCTTGCGCGAAATAACGGTGCAGGTAATCCCGCTGACCATCGCAGACGAGGATGTAGGTCTTGTCGTCCTTGGTCCACGAGGCCGTGGCGACATTGGGATATTGCAGGAAAACCGGGATGCCCGGCGGCGGCCCGTCCGGAGCATCGGCGCGGTTGATGATCAGCAGATGAACTTTCTTGTCGAACTGGCCGGTGCCCGGGTTGAAGCACATCAACGTCACGCGCTTGCCGTTCCAATCCAGCACGCGGCATCCCTGCGGAGGTTGCCTGGACAAGCCGGCCGGCAGTACAAAATCGGCGTGACCTTTCGATTTCGCCAGCCACTGGCGCAATTCCTGCGGGTTGTTTGACAGCTTGTCCAGGTGGTCCAGTTGTCCGAGAAACTTCACCATGTCCACGCAATAGCGCGTGAATTTGGGCGACGTTTCCAGCGTTATGGGCGCGGCGCAGCCATCCATCAACTCAAAGCCGCTCGAGTAGCCCAGGATATCCAGCGGATCGGTGTAACTCGGAATGGGCTGGAATTGCCGCCACAGCCGCACGCCCGCCACGGCAATCAACAAGCAGGCGGCCGTGGCGACCAACGCCTGGCGCCACCACACCTTGTTCTGCGGAATCACCTTGGTGCCGGTGAGGATGTTGTCCTTCAATTCCGCCGGCACGGGGGCCGCTTTCAACTTGGCGCTGATGGCCGCGTCGATGGCCTGTTGTTCGTGGAACCATTGGCGCAACTCCGGATCCTTCTCGACCAGAGCCAGCGCTTCGCGAAATTGCGGATCATGCGCGTCCTGGCCGTTGGGCCGGTAGGCTTGCAGGATGAACCTGGCTTCGCGGCTATCCATGACGATCCCTTTGTTTCAAATCGTTCATCTTGAGCGGCACGATCTTATCCGAACCGCCGGTGCGCGTCACCGCGAGCAGCTTGCGCAATTGCTCCTTGCCGCGTGCCAGGCGCGACATCACGGTGCCCGGCGGGATGCTCAACAAGGCGGCGATTTCCAGATAGGAATGTTGTTCCAGGTAAAACAGCATGAGAGGCGCGCGATACAACTCGTCCACCTGCAACAGGGCATCCATGACGGTTGCCCCGTCGATCTGATTCACCATGGCGGGTGCTATGGCCGGCAGTTCATTGCGCACGTCGTCCACTTCGTAATGCGGGAACCGCGTTTCCCGGCGGCGGGATCCGAGGAACTCGCGATGCAGGGTGGTGAAGAGCCACGTCTTGACCTTTGATTTGTCGCGCAGCTGGTGACCCTTGGTGGCCCACAGATAGAACGTCTGTTGCGTCAGGTCGCTGGCCTCGGCTTCGCGCTGGGTCAGGCTGAGGGCGAACCGATACAACGGTTCGTAATATCGGTTGACCAACTCTTCAAACTTGAGCTCAACCACACAAATTAGGAGAAGCCCATTGGCGGAATTATTCCAGCAAATTATCCGGGAACCATTGCTGGAGGTTGGCTGGCTGCCTCGGTGGGCATTTGCTAAGCTATTGAATTGCAATTAATTGCAATCGCAAATGGACAGTGGTGAGAGCCTCAAACAGGCCCTCACCACAAGTCCTTTTCACTTCCTTAGCGCCTGAGCGGTGAAAAGCGTGCGCCATGTGTGGATGCTTCAACCGAAGTGGAAGAAATGCGAAGCAGGAGAATCGCCGCCGGTGTCCGAATCAACTGCGCTTGCATCATCGCACGACATGTAACTTGACCCCGGTCGGCTGTGGTCGCGTCTTGGCCGAACAAACGGAGTGTTTACAAAATCGCACGAAGCGCGGGTTTCACAAACAAATTCAATTATCTAAATGCGACATTTGTTATCTAAATGCGACATTTTGGTAAGAATTCAGCCGCCGATGCAGGTCGATGAACTCGGAGGGCGTCATTTCGTGGTAGCGTTTGAACTCCCGGCAGAAGTGGGATTCTTGTTTGAAACCCAGGCGCAGGGCGACCATTTTGACGGTGCGCGACTCCAGCAAGAGCATCTGGGCGGCCACCATCCGCTGGTGATTGAGCCATTCCTGGGGGCTGCACCCCAATTCCTTTTGGTAAATCCGCTCCAACTGGCGAACCGTCACGCGGCAGAGGCGAGCCAGCTCCGCCGCACGATAACCGGATTCGCGCGCCAGCATGGTCCAGCGGTGGAGCCGGTGGGCGATGGCCTTGGCACGACGGGTAGCTGCAATGGGGATTCGCCGCTTCACGGGGGTGGATTATCGGGGAGTAAAACGCTCTATCGCGTTGATCGCGTGCAAGTTAGATTCGCAAATTCGGTTATCACCTCAAGTCTCATCGCCATGCGTCTGGGCGTCTCTTCCGGGAAAGACTGCCTGTAAGGTAGCACGGATGCAACATCAGAAGCGAATGAGAATGGTGGCACGGCCTGGCGACGCGGTGTGTCAAGAATGTTGAACACACGGCGCGGGTTTGGCGTCTGATGGGCAGGTTGGGGCGGGGCCGCGTCGCACCAAATCGGCCGCACGAGCAACCGAGGCATTATTTCAGTGTTGTATTTTTTGGATTGAACTGTCATTATCCGGCAACGACCGGCGTATGAGTACATCGCTCATCAGCGGGAATCTGCACCGCCTTACGGACGCCCAAAAGGCTGCGCTGCTTGTTCTCCTGGGAGATGATGACTTGGGGGTTTATCAGACGGTCCGCGCCAAGATCATCGACCAAGGCCAGATGGTCGTTGAATGGCTTCGCCCGCATCTCCTTCATAATGATCCCGTGATTCGCTCGCGTGTGCGGGAAATCGTCCGCCATTTCGAGCGCCACGCGGCCGACAATCGCTTTCTGGGTTTTTGCCTGAGCCATGGCGAGGACTTCGATGTGGAGAAAGGTTGCTGGCTCCTGGCGCAGACGCAGTATCCCGACATCAACATCGAGGCGTATCAGGCGTTGCTGGACAGTTGGGCCGGGGAGTTGCTGGAGCGGATCGATTTCGGCGCGGAGCCGCAACGCATTCTGCTGGAGATCAACCAGCACGTGTTCACCACTTTGGGCTTTGCCGGCAACGAGCAGAATTATTACGACCCGCGCAACAGTTACTTGAACTGCGTCGTGGACCGGCGCCTGGGCAATCCCATCAGCCTCTGCCTGATTTATCTGGCCCTGGCGCGGCGCTTGAAGCTGCCCGTGGCCGGCATCGGCATGCCGGGACATTTCATCTGCCGGTTCCAGTCGGCGACCGACGAGATTTTCATCGACGCCTTCCACAAGGGCAAGCTGCTGACGAAGGCGGATTGCATCAAATACCTCCAGCATACGGGGCAGGATTTCAACGATCGCTCGCTGTCGCCCATCAGCCCCCGCCGCATCTTGCAGCGCGTCTGCTCGAACCTCTACCACATCTACGAGAACCTCCGGCAGGAGGAGGACACCGCGCGGTTCCAGCGCTACATCGTGGCCCTGTCGAAGTAGTTCGCCCGGCGCACGATGTCCGCGTTGCTTCATTTGACCTTCAACAACTCCGCTTCGGTCCATTGATTCTCGCGCTTTGATGTCGCGGCGCGAATCTTCTGGATGGTGGCGGCTGAAACCGGATTCCCGGTATGCCCCCATTCGCGGCGGATGTAAGTGAGCAACGCGGCGAGTTGCTCGTCATCGAAGGAACCAAACGCCGGCATGTCCAGGTCGTATTTCTGGCCTTTGACGGTGATGCGTCCGCTGAGGCCGTGAAGGATGATGCGGGCCGAGCGCTGTTCCGTGCCGAGCACCCATTCGGAATCCACCAGCGGCGGGGCCAATCCGTCCAGGCCGAAGCCGTGGGGTTGATGGCACGCGGCGCAAGTGGCTTCGTAAAGCATCCGGCCGGTTTCGAATTGCGCCTGCTGTGGCGCGGTCAACGGTTTGACCTCTGGCTCGGGCGGCACGCCGGGTTTGCCGGGCCAGTAAATCAGCGGCGACGCCTTCGCCACGCGTTCGACGACGCTCTTCTCCTTGTTACGTAGCAATGCGGCCCACGCGGGCGGCTCGGAGGCGAAACGCACGACGCGCGGGCGCACCACCGAGGGCTTGCCTTTGGTGGACTTCGGGACGTTGGCGGCGATGCCATCCAGCAACGCCAGGCGCTGCCACGAAGCCGTGGCCGGCGCGCCGATGATTTCGAGCAATCGCTCGACACGGTTGGTGCGCGCTTCGGTGGTGAGGCAGCGCGCGAGATTGCTCAGCAACGTGTCGAGGCCCGCGACCTTGTTGGCGGCCTTTTTGTCGTGCACGAGCAAGTCGATGAATTCCAGTTCGCGCTGGAAGAGGCCGGTGACGATCGCGTCGCGGAGGTAAACATTCGTCGCATACTTGAGTGCAATCGCGCCCAGCGCCTTTTCGGCCTGCGGGTCTTTGGCTTCGCCGAGCGTGAAGGCGAGTTGCAACTGGACGTCGGCTTGCGGAGCCTCGAGTTGTTTGAGCACCAGGGGCAGCAACTCTTCCTTGGCGTCGCTCTTCAGGAACGGTTCGCTCAGGCGGATCGCGGTGGCGCGGACCTTGGTGTTCGGATTGGCCAGCGCCGTTTTGACGGTCGCGGTGTCCAGTTGCCCGAGGCCGTCCAGCGTCCACAACGCATGGATGCTCGCGAGCGGATTCTTCGCGGTGGTCGCCAGCTTCTTGAGCGGTTCGAGGCTGGCGGCGGAGTTGCGTTCCACCAGCAGCCGTTGCGCGGTGTCGCGCCACCAGCCGTTGGGATGCGACAGGTGCTGCACCAATTCCTCGGGGCCGGCCCTGGACAACTGCGGCTTGGGCCCAAGCGCCTTGCCCGCGTAAACAATGCGGTAAATGCGCCCCAGTCCGACCGGTTTTTCCAGCCCGCGGTCCACGATCTGCTGGCGCAGGTAGGTGGTGAGGAAAATGCGGTGCTGCAAAATGCCGCGATACATATCGACGATATACAGCGCGCCATCGGGGCCGTTGCCGGCGTTGACCGGACGGAAGCGCTCATCGGTCGAAGCGAGGAATTCCGTGTCCGCGTACGCCTGCTTCGCCGAGACAATGCCGTCGCGTTCAGTGAGGATGTTGCGTTTGATCAGATTGCCGGAGGGCTCGCACACGAAGGCGTTGCCGCGAAACTCGGGCGGGAACTGGTCGCCGCGATAAATCACCGGGCCGCACGCGGCGGTGAACTTGGCGAGTTTGCCATCGCGCAGCATGGGCGCCTGGTAACCACGATTGATGCCGGGCGTGACGCGCGCGGGGTAGGTGCGCTGGTCCTTGACGGGATCGACGTTCAAGCCGGCCGCGCCGCGGAAGTACGGGTTGCGCGTCAGGTAGGCGGAGGGCACGAGGTCGATGCGCAACTGGTCGCTGTTGGAATTGAAGACCAGCCGGCCGAAGTCATCCTGCGAGATGCCCCACTGGCCGCGGAAGGTGGTGGGCTCGCGTTTCCATTCGCCGTCGAAGTAACGGAAACGCGTGGTGTGATTGGCGCTGTAAATCCAGTTGTCCAGCGCCCACATCAAGCCGTTGGACGCATGCTCCGGACTGGCCTTTGGCCCGAGCGCCGGGTCCGCCTGCGTGGCGTAATCCTTGGCGATTTCTTCCTTCTCGTCGGCGATGAAGTCGCCGTTGGTGTCGCGCCAAAACCACAGCTTGGGCGGCTCCGAAATCAACACGCCTTTGTGGACCAGCGAAATGGCGCGCGGCATGACCAGTTGGTCCAGGAACGTGGTGCGCTTGTCCATCCGGCCGTCGCCGTCAGTGTCTTCCAGGACGGCGATGGAGCCGACCTTTTCCGATTCTCCGCGGCCATCGGCGTCGGGCATGTAGCCGCGCATCTCGACGACCCAGAGGCGGCCATCGGCGTCGAATTGGATGGCGACCGGATCATGCACGAGCGGTTCGGCGGCCACCAACTCGATGCGGAAGCCGGGCGCGAGCTTGAAAGATTTGAGCGCCTGCTCCGGGGAGAGGACGGGCGAGGGTGGAATCAATTCCTTGGGCACCAAGGGCTTCTGCACTTCGCCGGGTTTGTCGCCCTGCTGGGCGAAGGCAAGGCCGCCGCTGAACACGCACAACAATAACAGTCGAATCAACATTTCCATTAACGATTTAGGGTTCCGCCTTGGGACGTTGCGGGCTTGAAGCCAACTTCCTGAGGCAACACTGCATCATACCGACGCCGCCGACGCGACCGGCATTCAGTCTGACGAACCGGGAGACGTTAATAAGAATCGAGGTCATGGCAAGCTGATTGACGGGTGGGGGGCGCGGGACGCGAGATGCGTGATGCGTAATGCGTGATTCGTCTGAGGCGAGACGTGGGCTGTGGATTTTTGAGACCAGAGCCTCCTTATCCCGCCCGGCGGGACTGCTACGAATATCTTGAGGGGGGCCAGATGTGGATTTAGGTGGATTTGGGTGGACGGTCGTAAGGCGTCTTCCAAGTGCAC
>JBFMBT010000314.1:0-7595 GCA_040754875.1 Verrucomicrobiota bacterium
GATTCATAGCCGCTGAATTTGTCGCCTGCCCGCACCAGTTTCACCCAATACGGCAGCTTCCCTTTGTCGAGCCCGGTCTTGGCCGAGGTCGTCTTGCCGCCGCTCTCGGCGCGCACGTAGCGCGCTACACAAACTGCTTGGGGCACGGCGTCAGTCCTGGTCCGGCACGACCACCCCGCGAACCATTTGTCCTGGTCGCGGCTGGACCAAATGAAGTCCGCCGGTGTGTGGGTGATCGACATATCCAGCCGGTGGTTGCGGGAGTTGCTTGATGCACGCGTCGGAACAAGCGTTGACAAGCAACGGAAAAACATCCGTCGCCACGCGTACAGATATCCATACTTGAAGCACTGACTCCGGAAGACTTCTGCCGCACACGCTGCAAGAGCCTGAAGCAAAAGCCGACGTTTCTTTGCCAAGTCGCGGAAACGGCGGACGGTATTTGTAGTTGCCGTAAAGCGCGCGTGTGCTCGCCCGGCTATGCTTGAGTTTTGGACACCGGGTGACCTCGAACGGCAACCAATGGAGTCGATACGATGTGTAAATGTCCAGTTCCTCCAGTTCCTTCAAGGCGCCGATTTCTGGAGGGATCCGTACCAGATTACTGCCGTAAAGGTAGAGCCGCCTTACTGATGTGAGCCCGGCAATTGAACGTGGCAACGTGATGATCTGGCTCCACATTTCGGCCGGCATCTCCAGGCCGGGAGCAAATTCCTTGCTTTGCTTTGTGACCGCAGATTCGACGAGGCTTTCCAGTAATTTCCACGCCTCGCAAGCTGTATCCTGCGCTTCCGAGTGCAAGTGCAACTGGCCGAAGCGCCCGCTGCCATATTGTGGTTCAAGGCACTTGCACGGCTCGCAAACTTTGAACTGGCCTGCGGACTGCCACATCTTCACATCGTCAGGTTGAGGCTTGAACAGCTTCCTTCCAAACAATGAGTCGAAGATATCCACAAGCCATCAATTCTTCACCGCCGCCAGTTCCTCCTCGAAATCCACAATCTCCTTCATCTGCGTGAGGAACCAGCGGTCGATCCTGGTCAGGTCGAAAATCTCGTCGATGGTGAAGCCGGCGCGCAGGGCGTGGCGGATGAAGAACACGCGTTCGGCGTTGGGCGCGGTCAGCTTGCGCGTGATGACGTCGCGCGGCAGCACGTCGCGGTCCCCATACACTTCCGTGCCGATGCGCCAGGGCTTGCCGTCGCCGCCCAGGCCGCTGCGCCCGATTTCCAGCGAACGCAGGCATTTTTGCAGCGATTCCTTGAACGTGCGCCCGATGGACATCGCTTCGCCCACGGACTTCATCTGCGTGTTCAACGTCGGGTCCGCCTGCGAAAATTTCTCAAAGGCAAAGCGCGGCACCTTCACCACGCAATAATCAATCGTCGGCTCGAAGCTTGCCGGTGTTTCGCGGGTGATGTCATTTTTGATTTCGTCCAGCAGGTAACCGACCGCCAGCTTCGCCGCGATCTTCGCGATGGGAAAACCCGTGGCCTTCGACGCCAACGCCGAGGAACGCGACACGCGCGGGTTCATCTCGATGATGACCATGCGTCCGTTGTCCGGGTTCACGCCGAACTGGATGTTCGACCCGCCCGTCTCCACGCCCACCGCGCGAATCACCGCGAACGACGCGTCGCGCATGATCTGATATTCCTTGTCCGTCAACGTCTGGATCGGCGCCACCGTGATGGAATCGCCCGTGTGCACGCCCATCGGATCGAAGTTCTCGATGGAACAAATGATGACGCAGTTGTCCGCCTTGTCGCGCATCACTTCCATCTCGTACTCCTTCCAGCCGAGCAATGATTCTTCGACCAAAATCTCGCTGACCGGAGACAGCTCGATGCCGCGCTTGGCAATCTCCTCAAATTCATCGCGATTATACGCAATGCCGCCGCCCGTGCCGCCCAGGGTGAACGCGGGCCGGATGATGAGCGGAAAGCGCCCGATTTTTTCCGACACCGCGCGCGCCTCCTCCAGATTGTGCGCCGTGCCGCTGATGGGCACATCCAGCCCGATGGACAACATCAGGTCCTTGAAAATCTGGCGGTCCTCGCCTTTCTCGATGGCCTCGGCCTTCGCGCCAATCATCTCGACGCCATATTTTTCCAGCACGCCCTTGCGGAACAGCGCCATCGCCGTGTTCAAAGCGGTCTGGCCGCCGAGCGTGGGCAGCAACACCAGCCTGCCCTTCGCGCCCATCGCCTTCAGTTCGGCGGTTTCGCGCGCGATGATTTTCTCCACGCACTCCGGCGTGATGGGTTCGATGTACGTGCGGTCCGCAAACTCCGGGTCCGTCATGATCGTCGCCGGGTTCGAGTTCACCAGCACCACGCGGTAGCCTTCTTCCTTGAGGGCTTTGCACGCCTGCGTGCCGGAATAATCGAACTCACAAGCCTGCCCGATGATGATGGGCCCGGCTCCAATGATCAGGACGGAATGAATATCGGTGCGCTTCGGCATAATAAAACCGGGAGAGTGAAAGCGATTTTGCCCCCCTTGTCAGCGGTTTTTTCGCAACGGTTTTGCGCGAACGCAACCGGCGATCACAGTTGCGGTTTCATTGCCTGGGCGATGGCCGTTTTCAGGGCGGCTTCCGCGCCGGGGGCGACCCAGCACCAGTCGCGCAGGTTGGAGTCGTTTTCCGCCCAGGCTTGTTCGGTGGGGATGTAACCGGGCGCGCACTCGCCGTAGCCCATCACCATGACGAAGGAAGCGGGCCGCTGTTCCTGCGCGAACAATTGGAATTCCACATACGACTCGGCCGGCAGAAGGATGATTTGCGCGGGGCCGAGGTCAAGCACCGGGACATCCAGCTTGTGGCCGGCATCGGCGCGCTTGCGCCAGCTCAGGCCGAGCGCGGCCTTGGTGAATTCAAAGGCGGAAAAGGGGGTGGCGGTTTTTTCGCGCAGTTTCTTTTCCAAATCCGCCACGGTGAAGCCGGACGAATTGCGCGGTTCCAGGCGCAACGGCACGGATTTCCAGCGAAGGGACTTGAGCGGATGAATCCGGGTCGCCTCCTGCGCGGCGACCATGCCCCGGTAGAGGCGATCAGCGAGGACAGCGCGATTGTCGGGCGAGCCGTCGTTGTATTTGCCGGCGGTCACATTGCCGCTGCAACCGGAGGCGTAGATTTGCAGGCAGGTCGGATCGTCCCAATGACGGCGTCGGCGCGCGATGCCGGGAAAGTCACAGGAGACACCCCCTTTCCCATAGTAGCTCATGGGATGAGTCGCGTAAGTGTGCAGTCCGGCAAGCTGGGTGGATCCGTTCCAGAAGGTAATGAGCTTCAGCCATGGATCGATGAGTCCATCATCGGCCTCGCGATAAAACGCGTTGCCGCCGCTGGCGCTGCCGCGGCCGTGCTCGATGCGGCCATCCGGATGAACCACACGCCGGTTGGAAGCGACTTGCCCCACCTTTGCCTGACCGATGCCGATGTTGGTAACGGCCCGTTGGCGCGTAAGAGAATCCTTCAGGCAACTCGCCACGTGCCGCACGGTGCGCTCATGGAACTCCAGGTCGATCAGCGTGGCATTGACCTTGCGCTCTTCCAGGATGCGTTGCGCTTCCAGGTCCGCCAGCGGTGCGTCGTGCTGGTGGACGCACGTGAGCATGACCCGGTCGGGCGTTGTGCCGGCAGCCTCCGCAAGGGCGTTGCGCCAGGCGTCAAAGGCGTCGTTGCGGATTTCAATCCAATCGACGGAAACCAGGACAATGGGTTTGTCATCGCTCAGGAAGACGAGACCCCGGGCCTCGAGTCCATCCACAATTTCTTTGGCTTCCTTCGCGCCAAACAGCATGGAGCCGACCGGCGGGGTGACATCCGCAACGAATCTGGCGAGACGGAAGCGGGGAACCGCCGAATCGGCCCAGGCCGAAATGGCGCCGGCCGATGCCCCGGCCAGATAGAGGAAGCGCCGGCGATTCATGGCGGGTGGACGGGGAATCAGGGTGACACCGCGAGACGCTCGTCGTTGCGCTCCTGGTGCATCAACACGCCTTGTTCCTTGTAGGGTTTGAGCATGAAGTGCGTGGCGGTGGAAACCACGCCCTGCAACGTGGCCAGTTTTTCAGAGACAAAGGTCGCGACTTCGCGGAGCGTCTCGCCTTCCACGACGACCAGCAAATCGTAGCCGCCGGACATCAAATAACAGGAACGCACCTCGTCGTATTTGGCGATGCGGTTGGCAATGCGATCGAAGCCGCCTTCGCGTTCGGGGGTGATTTTCACCTCGATCACCGCGCGCACGATTTCCACGCCGAGCTTCTCTTCATTGAGGATGGTACGGTAACCGAGGATGACCTGGTCGCGCTCGTAACCGCGGATCTTGGCCACGACATCGGTTTCCGGCAGGTTCAACATGCCGGCAAGTTGCGCGGGCTTGAGGGCCGCGTTTTCGTGCAGAAGTTTGAGCAACTGGTCCATGCCCGCACAGTAGCTCTGAACGCCGTCTTCGCGCACGCTTTTTGTGCGTTTGCCGGGGAAGTTGGCCTTGTGAGGCGGCGCCGCGCCTTTTATCGTGAGGGGCGAATCCACCGACCTGACCTATGCGCCACATCAAAGGGGACCTGTTGGTTGGCGTCCTGCTCACGGCGCTGACTTTCCTCGTTTTCGGGCAGGCGTTGCGGGCGGATTTCGTTCCGTGGGACGACGACATCAACCTGTACGCCAACCCGCACCATGGGTCGCTCAGCCTCGAACGCATCCACTGGATGTTCACGGACCTGACCTACCAATGGCGCTACCAGCCGTTGAGCTGGCTGACGTGGTCGCTCATCCACACGCTCTGGGGATTGGACCCGTTTGGCTATCATCTGGCGAATCTGCTGCTGCACAGCGCGAACGCGTTTCTGGTTTTTCTGCTGGTGCGAAAGATCTTGCGGCTGGCGGCGGGCGCGGGCGGCAACCTGGCGACCACAGTTTGTGCCGCGGTGGCGGCTGGAGTGTGGGCGCTGCACCCGTTGCGGGTCGAGGTGGTGGCGTGGGCGGTGGAATTGTTGTACTGCCAGGCGCTGTTCTTCCTCTTGGTTTCGCTGTTGTGTTACTGCGAGGCGATGACGCGCGCCACGAAACGGGCCGGCTGGTATTGGGCCTCCGTGGCGGCGTTTGCGGCGTCGTTGTTGAGTTTCCCGCTGGCGCTGGGGTATCTCGGCGTGCTGCTGGTCGCGGATGTGTTCCTGTTTCGCAAGCTGGGCCCGGGGCACTGGCTGAACGGCGCCGCCTGGCAGGCGTATCGGGAAAAGGCGCCGTTCGCGCTGGTGACGCTCGTGGTGGCGGGAATCAACTTCTACAGCCGCTCGCACGCACCGGGCTGGACGGGGCCGGTGAGCCTGGAGGAATTCTCGCTGCTCGAACGGGTGATGCAGGCGTTTTACATCTGGGCATATTACGCCTGGAAGCCGTGGGCGCCCGTGGATTTGTCGCCGGTGGACACGCGGTTGATCTGGTTCCAGCCGGGGGACTGGCCGTTCGTGCTGAGCGCGGCGGGCGTGGTGGCGGTGAGTGTGATGCTGCTGGTGATGCGCCATCGCTGGCCGCTGGCGCTGGGCTTGTGGCTGTGTCACCTCGCGTTGCTCGTGCCGCTGCTGGGGCTGACCGAGCACCCGCATTATCCGAGTGACCGCTACAGTGTGGCCGTCGGCATCTGCTGGTCGGTGTTGGCGGGCTGGATCCTGTGGAAATTATGGGAACGGCGGGCGCGGCGATACGCGGCGCTGGGCGTGACAACCGTACTGTTGGCGGTGCTGGCAGTGATGAGCCAGCGGCAGACGCGCATCTGGCAGAACGGCGAGGTCCTGCTGGAAACGGTCCTCCAACGGCTGGGCGATGACCCTTACCGGGCGGATATCCATCATCGGCTGGGCCGCGTCTGGGCGGCGCAGGAGAATTACGCGCGGGCGGAAGAACACTTGCGCGCGGCGGTGCAACTGCGGCCGGACCGCGCGGGCTGGCACTACGATTTCTTCGAAACCTTGTCAGCGATGGGCAAGCGGGACGAGGCACTGGCGCACGCGCAGCAGGCGTTGCGGCTTGATTCAAATCTGCCGGACCTCCGCAACTCCATCGGCGTGTTGCTGGCCCGGCAGGGGCAGACTGCGGAGGCGGCAAAATACTTCTCCGCCGAACTCGAGCTCAACCCCGGCCACCACACGGCGCTGGCCAATCTGGCCCTGGCGCAGGCGCAACTGGGGGAGGTGGATTCGGCCAAGGCATCGTTCACCCGCGCGATGAACGCCACGCAGGGCCGCATCGCCCCGCCACAACAGATCATGTTCTTCCAATCCATCGCCGCCGCGTTTGCCCGGCGGGGCCAATGGGCCGAGGCGCTGGCATCCGCCCAGGCCGGCCTGGCCATCGCGCAGCGGACCGGCCAGTTCAACCTCGCACAAATCCTCGGGCGCGACCTGGAACGCTACCGCGCCGAGGCCGCCAAACCGTGAAAGACCCGTTGTTGGAGTTCAAGCTTCCGGATTTCAACCCGTGGATTTGTTTCGGACTCGGCTTTCAAATTTCGGATTTCACCCACCCTGCTTCCTCCCATAATTGATCGTCATCACCCCGCCCAGCAGATTCACAATCTCCGCCTCCGCGCACCCCAGCTCCGTCATCTTCCGCTGCACGCCGTGTTGCGCGGGATAATGCTCCAGCGATTCCAGAATATACGCGTGCGTGTCCGAATCGCCGCAGAACAGGCGCCCGAACACCGGCACGCACCAGCGCAGGTAAATAAAATATCCCATGCGCCACAGATGGTTGTCCGGCACGCCGAAATCCAGCACCAACACGCGCCCGCCGCGCTTCGTCACCCGCAACAGCTCGCGCAACCCGCCCTCGAAGTCCGCCAGGTTCCGCAGCCCGTAACTGATCGTGACAATCTCAAAGTGCTCGTCGGGAAACGGTATCTGCAATGCGTCACCGCGCAGGAACACCGGACGCACCGCGCCCGCGGGCGCCTCCGTTTCCGCGCGTTTGGCCGCCACTTCGAGCATCGGCGCGCTGAAATCCAGTCCCGTCACTTCCGCCCCCGCCCGCGCCAGCGCGAAGGCGACATCCCCCGTGCCGCAGCACAAATCCAGCGCTCGCTCGCCGCGTTTCACGTCCGCCAGCCGCACCAGCCGCCGTTTCCACAGCCGATGCAGGCCGAAACTCTGAAGGTCGTTGATCAGGTCATAGCGCGGCGCCACCGTCGCGAACAGGTCATTGACCTTCGCCGCCCGTTCCTCACCCGGTGCGTAGAACTTGTTGGACACGCGCGCCGAAGGTAGCAGGACGCCGCTCAATCGTTAAATCGTTAAATCGTTAAATCGTGGAATCGTTAGGGCGTGGCGTGGCGTGCATGCGCGAATCGGAGCACCATGTTTTATGTCCAGCCCGTGTTCAAAGCACGCCGGAGGCGTGCCAGACAGTAGCCGGGGGTTGAGGAGTGCAGCGACGATACCCCCGGTCAGCGATGCAAAACACCACGCACCCAGGAGGGGTGCCAGAAAATTAGTTAGAAACCCACGAGAGAGCACAAAAGAGCAACCGTTCATCGGCGCTGATTCCGGGGACTGGCAATCGAATGGGCCGGCAAAAAGATGTGCGGCAA
>JBFMBT010000315.1:0-7590 GCA_040754875.1 Verrucomicrobiota bacterium
GCTTGATGTTCAACGCAGCGAGCCGCCCGAGGCCCGCGCGCGGTTTCGCCGGCCCCGCCGGCGGCCTGGCGGCATCCGCTGCGGCGGTTTGTTCGACGATTTTGGTGGGGAAATAGCCCATCTCCTTGATCCGGGCAATGGCTTCCGTCTGGTCCCTGACCGAGAGCGTCCCGCGCGTCTCCCGGCCTTTGCCATCCAGGGCGACATAGGAAAATCGTGACATGCGGCCTCCGTGATCAGTTGTTCAGCTCGATTCGCAACCGTGGCGGCCATGGCGCGCCGGGTTCTACCGCGCGCATCCGCCCTGCTTGATAATGGACAACGGCCCGCCGCTTTCGTCACGCGCCCGTCAGGCCCGCAAGGGCCGGTCTTCCCCGCTTGCCTCCCGGCCGCCCGGTGGTAAAAGCGTGGCATGCAACGCGAAGAACCAGCTCCCGCTGAACCGGACGCCGGGTCGTGCCCGGTAAACGTCGAACCTGGCGCGGGCGAATACTGGCGTTGGTGCCCGCGCTGCGGCCACGAATTGCACAACGAAAAGTGCAAGCTCCGCTGTCCCCGTTGCCACTATTTCATGAGTTGCTCCGACTTCGACTAAGCCACAGGTTTGCGATCTCTGTCCGCGAACGAGGCAGCCTGTCCAGCTTTTGAGCAGCAACGCCCGGGTGCGGAAATCAATTCCCTTCACATTTCGCCGGTTTCTTCGACCGGTTCCGGCACGCGGGCTGCTGACAAAATCACATCATTGAGTGCGACTCGTCAGCAATCCGGACAGTCGGCGCTCGAGGTAGCCCCTGAACAACTATTGTCGCGTGTGCCTTCGAGAGCCGATATGCCGCCTACCATTCTTGTCGTGGAGGATGAGCCGGCGGTGCTGGACCTGGTGAAGGCCATTCTGCGGCGTCATGGCTTTCAGGTCCTGTGCGCGGCTGATGCCCAAGGCGCGATGGATCACTGGTCCGACCACGCCGCCGTCATCGACCTGTTGCTCACGGATGTCATGTTGTCGGACGGCATATCCGGCCTGACCCTGGGCCGACGGTTACGGGAGGAAAAGCCCGGCCTTCGCGTTCTCTTCACCAGCGGTTACAACGCCGAGGCGATGGACTGGGTTCGCGAATTCCACCGCGGCGACGCGTTTCTGCGCAAGCCATACGAATTGGACGCGCTCGTCGGAACTGTCCGCCGGTTGCTGGCTCCGCTGTAAACGCCCGTCCCGCGGGTGATTGAAGGCGGGACTCCGGCGCCGTGCGTCCCCATTCGCAATTGAATCGGCGTGGAGACCCCTTTACTTTCCCGGCGTCTGCCACATTCATGCGCCGCGCCACGCTCATCGCCCTGCTCCTGGCCTTTGGAACGCTGATCCTTTACTGGCCGGCGACCCGCTTCGAGTTCGTCGATTACGATGACCCCGCGTATGTCGTGCAAAATCCTTACGTGACGCGCGGCCTGAGCATGGAGGGATTGAAGTACGCGTTCACCGGCCGCGTCCTGGAATACTGGCAGCCGCTCACATTGTTGTCGCACATGCTGGATTGCGAATTGTTCGGCACAAATGCGGCCGCGCACCACAGCGTGAACCTCCTGTTCCACACCGTGAACACCGTGTTGTTGTTCCTGCTGCTGCATGGCATGACCGGGCGGTTGTGGGAAGGCGCGTGGGTGGCGGCGTTGTTCGCCTGGCATCCGCTCCACGTCGAATCCGTCGCCTGGATCGCCGAGCGCAAGGACGTGTTGAGCACGTTCTTCTGGTCGCTGACGATCTGGGCCTACTGGCGGTATGCGGAAGGTTCAAGGTTCAAAGTTCAAGGTTCAGGAGGGCGGGCACACTTGGGTTTTTACACGCTGGCGCTCGTGTTCTTCGTCCTCGGATTATTGTCGAAGTCGATGGTGGTGACGTTGCCGTGCCTGTTGTTGCTGCTGGATTTTTGGCCGCTGCGGCGATGGGATTTGCGCCTGGGCAAAGCGACTGAATCGGCGCCGGATGCCACCCACGCCTTCGTGCCGTGGCAGCGGTTGGTGCTGGAAAAGGTGCCGTTCTTCGCGCTGACCGCGGCCATCAGCGCCATCACGTTCTTGAATCAAAAGGCCGGCGGATCGTTCATCTCGTCGGACAGCCTGCCGCTGGGGCTGCGGCTGGCGAACGCCCTGGTGTCATATGGACGTTACCTGCAACTGACGTTCTGGCCGGAGGGATTGGCGGCGTTTTATCCGCATCCGGGATTCTGGCCCGCGTGGCGGGTGCTCATTTGCGGCGCAGCGGTGGCCGGAGGTTGCGCAGCGGCTGCGTGGCAATGGCGCGCGCGACCCTGGCTGGCCGTGGGGTGGTTTTGGTTTTTCGGGACCCTGGTTCCGGTCATCGGCCTGGTGCAGGCCGGATGGCACTCGATCGCCGACCATTTCACCTACGTCCCTTTGACGGGAATCTTCATCCTGCTGGCGTGGGGTGGCGCCGAGGTGGTCCGGCGCCGCACTGATTTGAAGAAACCCGCCGCCGTGGCGGCAGTGGTGGTGCTGGTGACCTGCGCCGTGCTCACGCGCGAGCAGATGCAGGTCTGGCGCAACAGCGAGGCGCTGTTCTCGCACGCCATCAAAGTGACGAAAGACAATTACATCGCGTTGATGGGCATGGGCAACGTCCTCGCCAACCGCGGCCAGCCCGCCCAAGCGATTCCCTACCTGCGCGAGGCCGTGCGCATCCAACCTTATTTTACCGACGCCTTGAACTGCCTGGGCGACGCGCTCGAAGCCGCCGGACAGCGCGCCGAGGCAAAGGAAGTATTCCAAAAGGCCCTGCGCATCACGCCGGACAACGCGGAGACGCACCTGGGCCTCGGCAATGTGTTGAGCCAGGAAGGCCAGTTCGAGGCGGCGGCGGAACATTATCGCAAGGCGCTTGCGGAAAAGCCGGCCCAGCTCACCGCGCGCAACAACCTGGCGAACATGCTGGTGAAGCTCGGCCGGTTCGACGAAGCCGTCACGCATTACCAGGAGCTGTTGCGCATCAATCCAAACATGGCCGAAGCGCATTACAATCTCGCCGCAACCTATTCGCGCGTGGGCCGGTTGAATGAGGCCGCGCCGCATTACGAGGCCGCTTTGAAACTGAACCCCAACGACGCGCGCACCCACGCGGGAATCGGCTTCATGGAATTGCGCCTCGGCCGCGTGGACGCCGCGCTCACCCATTTCCGCGAGTGGGCGCGCCTGGCGCCGGAGGAAGCCGAGCCGCATTATCGCCTGGGTCTGGTGCTGGCCAGCACCGGACAACACCCCGAGGCCCTGAAAGAATTGCGCGAGACCTTGCGCATCGCGCCGGACCATGTGCGGGCGCTGACCTTCACCGCGCATCTGCTGGCGACCAGCCCCGATGCCGCTCTGCGTGATGGCGCGACGGCGTTGAAACTGGCCGACCACGCCGTGAACTTGAGCCAGGGAAAGGATTTTCTGGCCATGGACGCGCTGGCCGAGGCCCACGCGGAATCCGGCCGCTTCTCCGAAGCCGTGCGACTGGCGCGCACCGCCGCCTCCCTTGCGCGCGCCGCCGGACAGGCCGGGATCGCCGCGGAAATCGAACTGCGCATGAAACTTTACGAAAGCGGCCAGCCGTATCGCGGGCGATAACGCGCGTTCGCCTCACCCGAACAAATCCAGTTGCGGTGGCGGTTCGAGCTGCTTGAGCTTCTCGCGCTCGGCGCGGTGCCGCGTGTGCTGGCGCACGTTGCCTTCGGGCGTCAATTCGCTCTCCTCCAGGTTGCCCAGGATCACCTTCGCCCGTTCGATGACGGTCTTCGGCACGCCCGCCAGCCGCGCCACCTGGATGCCGTAGCTCTTGTCCGTGCCGCCCTCGACAATCTTGCGCAGGAAAATGATCTGATCGTTCCACTCGCGCACAGCCACGTTGTAATTCGCCACGCGCGGCAGGCGGCCCGCCAGTTCCGTCAATTCGTGGTAATGCGTGGCGAACAGCGTCTTGGCGCCGACCTGGTTGTGCAGATATTCGACAATCGACCACGCCAGGCTCAAGCCGTCGAACGTGCTGGTGCCGCGGCCGATTTCATCGAGGATGATCAAACTGCGCGGCGTGGCGTTGTTCAAAATGTTCGCCGTCTCGCTCATCTCGACCATGAAGGTCGATTGCCCGCGCGCCAGGTCGTCGCTCGCGCCGATGCGGGTGAAGATGCGGTCCACCAGGTCAATGCGCGCCGAGGCCGCCGGCACGAACGAACCGGTGTGCGCCATCAGCGCCAGCAGCGCCACCTGCCGGATGAACGTGCTCTTGCCCGCCATGTTCGGCCCCGTGATGAGCGCAATCTGCCGCGCCGCGCTGTGCAATTCCGTGTCGTTCGGCACGAAACGTTCCTCCGTCAGCGCCTGATCCAGAATCGGATGCCGCCCGTCGCGGATGCGCAACACGCCTTCGTCGCCGATTTCCGGCCGGCAATATTGATACAGCCGCGCCGTTTCTGCGAAGGACGCCAGCACATCCAGTTGCGCCAGCGCGCGCGCCGTTTCCTGAATCTCCGGCAATCGCGCAATCACCGCCTCGCGCACGCGCAGGAACAATTCGTATTCCAGCTTGGTGCTGCGCTCCTCCGCGCCGAGAATCTTGCCCTCCATCTCCTTCAACTCGGGCGTGATGTAGCGCTCGCCGTTGGCGATGGTCTGCTTGCGGATGTAATGCGCCGGCACCTTGTCGAGGTTCGACTTCGTGACCTCGATGTAATAGCCGAACACCGAGTTGAACCGCACCTTCAGCGACGAAATGCCCGTGCGCTCGATTTCGTCCTGTTGCAATTTCGCAATCCAATCCTTGCCGTCGCGCGACGCGTTGCGCAATTCGTCGAGCGCCACATCAAATCCTTCGCGGATCATTCCGCCTTCCTTCACCGCCAGCGGCGGTTCATCGACGATCGCCCGCGCGATGTGCGCCGCCAGTTCGGGCAGCGGCGTCAGTTTTTCCAGCAGCTCCGCGAGCAGCGACGGCCCGTTCGCCTGCTTCGGCGCCGGGTCTTCCGCGAGAAGTTCGCTCGATGGAGAGGATCCCTGCGAATGCGCCTGCAACGATTCCACGATCCCGCGAATGCCGGGAATCTGTTCGAGCGCCATTCGCAGCGACTGCAAATCGCGCGCGTTGCCGCTGCCGATGGTCAACCGCCCGAGCGTGCGTTCCAGGTCGCGCACTTCCGCCAGCGCCTGCCGGAATTGTTCCAGCGCCGGTCCGTGTTGCGTCCACGTTTGCACGGCTTCCTGGCGCTGCGTGATGGCGGCGACCGAGGCCAGCGGCTGCGTGAGCCAGTCGCGCAAGCGCCGCGCGCCCATCGGCGTCACCGTGCGATTGAGCGCGCCGAACAGGCACGAGGTCTTCGGCGCGTCGCGATGCAACGGTTCGAGGATTTCCAGGTTGCGCAGCGTCGTGACATCGAGCGTCAGAAAATCGGTGCTTTGGTAGAACGACAGCCGCGTGAGATGCTGCACGTCGCGCCGCAGGTGCTGCGTGAGATAATGCAGCACCGCCCCCGCCGCGCCGATGGCCGCCATCCTTCCCTTCAACCCAAACCCGTCCAGCGACGCCACTTTGAAATGGTCACGCACGGTGTAAACCGCCGTTTCCGGCGCGAACACCCAGTCCTCATGCCCCTGCACAATCGCCGAACCCGGCTGCAACAAACGCCGCAACGCCGCCGATTCGCCCGGATAAATGATCTCCGCCGGGCGCAACCGCTCCAACTCGCTCAACAACGCGCTCTCCGCCTCCACTTCCGTCGTTTTGAAATCGCCCGTGGTCAGATCGACGACCGCCAGCCCGAACGCGCTGCCGACGGTGTGGACTGCCGCGAGAAAATTATTGCGCTCCGCCACGAGCATGCGTTCGTCGAAGTGCGTGCCCGGACTGAGAATTTGCGTCACCTCGCGTTTGACCAGTTGCCCTGGTCGTGCGTCCTCCATCTGGTCACAGATCGCCACCTTGCGCCCCGCCTTGAGGATGCGCGCGATGTATGCATTGGCGGCGTGAAACGGAATGCCGCACATCGGAATCACGCCGCGTTTGGTCAGCGCCACGTTGAGAATCTGCGCGCCCGCCTGCGCGTCTTCGAAAAATAATTCGTAGAAATCTCCGAGGCGAAACAGCAGCAGCGCACCCGGCGGCAACTCGCTTTTGATGCGCCGGTACTGCGCCATCATCGGCGTTTGTTTCGCATCATTCGACATCGTGTCGCGCACGTTGGAGCGAAAAAAATTTTTTGTCGAAAGAAAATTGGTTGCATTGTGCGCGATTTTTTCCTAATTCATGGATAGTCAAACTAAAAATCCCGGTGACAATTTCGTGACGACTTCAAAAAACAACGACCTTGATTTGCGAAACGTTACAAAATTTTTTACCATGCCTGGAAAGGTGGTGAGTTGAATGGCCGCCAAGAAAAAGAAAAAAGCAGCAGCGAAGAAAAAGAAATAACTGCCACCGTGCAGACTTAATACGAGACAGAAGTCCCGGATCGCGCGGTCGGGACTTCTGTCTTTTTGGAAACCGCGTTCCTCTCTTCCATGGCCACTCTCGTCTTCGACATCGAAACTTCCGCGCTCCCGCTCGAACAGTTCGACGACACCCAGCGCGAGTATCTCTTCCGCGATGCCGAGAAAATCGCCGATGAAACCCAGCGCGCCGGGCGCCGCGCCGAAATCCAGCGCCAGTTCAATCTCTGGCCCCTCACCGCGCAGGTCGTCTGCATGGCCATGGTCAACTCCGACACCATGCGCGGCCAGGTGCTCTTCCTCGCCGATGATTACGAGGAAAACTCCGATGAAGCCGGCCCCGTCGAATTCGTGCCCTGCGCCGACGAGGTCGAGCTGCTCACCGCGTTCTGGGATGTCGCGCAGCACTACGATTCCATTGTCACCTTCAACGGACGCGGCTTCGACGTCCCATTTATCTATCTGCGTTCGGCCGTGCTGAATGTCCCCATCTCGCGCAAGGACTGGCTCGGTTACCGGTTCCAGACCGAGCCGCATTGCGATCTGGCCGAACAATTTACGTTTTACAATGTCAGCGGACGCGATGGCGCGGCCCGCCGCTTCAACCTCGATTTCTACTGCAAAGCCTTCGGCATCGAATCCCCCAAAAGCCAGGGCATCACCGGCATGGATGTAAACGACCTCATGGCCGCCGGCCGCTACCGCGACATCGCCGAATACTGCCTGCGCGACGTCAAAGCCACCGTCCTCCTCTACCATATCTGGCGCGAACGCCTCGCAGGCATCAAGTAAACGCCCCCGGGGTGGGGACAGCCTCGGAACAGCCTCGTCCCAGTGGCGAACTTCCCATGAACCGGAGCGCGGACAGCCTTGTCCGCGAGTGTAGGTTGGAGTATGTAACGGCGCCAACACCGGACCGCGGGCATTCTGCCCGCTTACGATGGGGCGTGGCAGTCAGGGTGAAATCGTCTCTCGTTTGGTCGGCCGTGTCGTAAGCGCGACTGGAGTCGCGCGGTCCACAAGCTTTGCGTCCTTCGCATGAACCATCACACGGCAAACCCGGACGCATCGCCATTCACCCAACGCGGCAACAACTTCTCCCTCTCCCCAAGGGAGAGG
>JBFMBT010000316.1:0-7546 GCA_040754875.1 Verrucomicrobiota bacterium
TGTTGGTGTCGGCCAGCAGTGCGGGCGCGATGGCGGTGAAGAAAAGGAATGAGGAACCGCGGAGAAGACGGCCGCCGAAACTCGACGCACCGTTAAGTTCATATTTCATGAACCCAACCACTACATGCGCCCGGGGAGTTTCGCGATGGGGTGAGGCACCTAAAGTCAATGCGCTTTCCCCCTCAGTTTCCGCCGGATTTGTCGGGGGAATGAGTACGCTGAGGATGGCAGTTACGGCGGCTGTGGCGGGTGGAAACTCAAACGGACCAAGGTTACGAAGTTGTTCAGTCCGGATGATTACCTTCCTCGTCCATAGGAGTGGAAAGGGCCGCAGCGGGCGGGGGGCAGAGTGCCCGAAGAGCTAAAGCCCACTGTGGCCCTGAACGTTGTAAGCCGACTACGCAGAGAAGCGCCCGGTGAAGTCGCGTTGACACCGCGCTTTTCCAGCGGCGTTCCGACGTCCGTTTGACTTTACCGGGCGGTGGGTGCTCGGCAAGCGCATAGTCTCTAGGAGGGCGCGATTCGAAAAGTACGCCGCGGCAACGCGGCCAGTTGCGCAGAGGAAATGAAGCACAGCCTCCCGGTTGCGTCAAAGTTTGGAAATGAAAACCGCATAGAGACGGATGTTGGGTCGCCTCTATGCGGAGCGGTGCGAGAGGTGCCGACCGAGAGCCTTGGGTCAGCACCGTTCGACAGTTTGAGGAAACACCCTTGTCCTACGCGCGGCAAGCGCAAAAGAACCGCACGGGGCGGAGTATCGCTCGCTTAGGACAAGAGCTATCAGGCTCCGTGCGGTACCACCTTGGATTCATCGGGCGTGTTCGGGTTTGTTTTGCCTTTGGCCGAACACAGCCTTGAGACAATAACACGCCACGGTTTTCAAAGCAACGCACACAAAAGCGGTGTCCGTCGCCAAGGAAAGGACGGGAGTGAACCCCCGAGGAACAGACGACGGACACCGCTGGATGTTAGGGAACGGGGCGCTTCTTATCCCAATCACTGTGAGCGAGTCAAGCCAGTGCCGCGAGCCAGGGCATTTTTGCGTGCCCTGGCTCGCTTCACTTCCGAAGCGAATAGAAAGGACCAATGTTACTCGAAGCCCTCTACCTTGCCCGTCGCAACGGCAACTATGACCTCGTGCTGGCTGTTCCCGCCGGTGCCGAACTCACCATTGGCGGTGAAACCATCACCAGCGACCAGATCCTCGATGACCTGAAACGACACTTCGTACAATCCGGCGACGCCTGCCACGTGATCGAGGTGCACGCCGACAAGATGCCGTCGATACTGACCGACATCAGCAGCGCCGGGCGTTACGAGTGCGAGCCCGAGGACGAGCGATGGAAGCACGACCTGGCCGCGCAGATGAATGAAGTGCGCCAGTTGGCGTGGTGGAATCCCTCCATCACGCCGCACGAACGCAACCAGATCTGCGACCTGCTGGCGCGCATCGCCTGTTTTGAGGAAATCCCGTTCACGGAGGTGGCATGAACGATTTGTTTGTGCGCGCCGTTCGCGAGCCGGAGATCAAGGGCAAGGCGTTCTCGCACGAACGCGTGCCCGACGGCAAGGACGAGTGGCTGACGCCGCCGGAAATTCTGGCGGCGCTGGGCGAATTTGAGTTGGACCCGTGCGCGCCGATCATCCGGCCGTGGCCGATGGCGCGGCGTCACTTCACCCGGCTGGATGATGGACTGGCCCAACGATGGCATGGACGCGTCTGGTGCAATCCTCCGTACGGGGCTGAACTTCCGAAGTGGCTGGGCAGACTGGCCGCGCATGGCAACGGCATCGCACTGGTGTTCGCCCGCACAGAGACGCGTGCGTTCTTCGACCATGTGTGGCCGAAGGCGGACGCGCTCTTGTTCATCAAGGGGCGTTTGAGTTTCTACAACGTGGACGGCACGAAGTCGGGCAGCGCCGGCGCGCCCTCGGTGCTCATCGCCTACGGCGCAGACAACGCCCCTTGTCTGGAAAGCAGCGGCATCGCCGGACATTTCCTGCGGAATAACGGATGAAAATCACTAAGCCTGGCAGCCGCAGACCTTTTCCACCGCCAGCCGCGTCGCTTGTTCCATCGGCGCGGACGGATAACCGACGTTCTCCACTTCCCACAGGTACTGTTTGAAGAAACCTTCGATCCCGCGCATCTGTTCGTACTGGGCGACTCGCGCGAGTTGTTGTACGAGCAGGCGGCGGTCGATCGACTGGTCCAGCCGCAGGTAAATGCCATAGTGGAGCGTCAGACCGGCGTTGTTCTGAGATAGCAGGCATGCCCGTTCGAGTAGCGCCCGCAAAACGGGATCTTCCGGCACTGGTATTTTCGGTACGGCCAAGAGCCGGATGTTTTCGGGACGTGCGACGCCGGCCTTTTTGGCGTCGAGCATGGCGTTGGGAATCAGGCGCACGCCTGATGCGAGAATCCAGGTTTGCTGCTGTGCGGCCCACGCGCAGAGTTGTGAGAATGCCTTCGATTCACCCGAAACCATGCGCGACTGTCCTACAGAGGTGACCCCACGTGCAACGGGGTCAACACCCCATACAAAAGCGCAGCTTATGACGATCCCGCCAATCCAATAACCCCATGAAACGCACGAAGTTGACTCCCGAAGAAGAGGCGGTGTGGACCCACGCCTTCTGTTATCATCTGGGCGACAGCAAATCGGATGAGGAAGCAGACGAACTGGCGTGGCGCGACACGGTGGCGGAATTCCCGCGCTTGAAGGAATTCGACGGCGCGTCGCCGTGATGGGCAGACGACCCTATTGGGTGTGGCGCGGACGTTCTGGTTGAATCCCTTCGTGCCGGGCCGGTCCCCTGTCCGCGTTGTTGAAACGCTTGAACGTTGGACACGTCCGGTCCGGCCCGTAATCCCCATCGGTCGTCAATTCCCTGACGGCCTGCACCAGCTCTCGTGGCCAGAAGGGTTTGGCCAGAAACCGCTCGGGCTGATCATGCGTCCACTGGGGGAAACCGCCGCTGACCATGAGGGTTTTGAGGCCCGGCCAGAGCAGGCGGCAGCGGCGCATCAGTTCCACGCCGTTCATCGCCGGCATGCAATAGTCGGTGACCAGCAGGTCGGGCGCGGGCAGTTCGGGGCGGGCAGCCTGAGATGGGTCGGTGAACACGCGGGTCAGGCAGCCGTTACTCTTGAGGATGCAGGCCAGCACGTTGGCCACCGCCGGATCGTCGTCCACGACGAAAACAAGGGGAGTTGAATTCAACACCCGACAGGTTGCCACAAGACTGCGGGCTCGCCATAGGGGAATTCCCTTAGACTCTCACGCCGCCTGTAGGACAAACCGTTTTGCCCCTTGAAAAGGTGAACCGCTTGTGCGAGGAGGAAAATGTGAAAAAACTCTTACTGCTCCTCGCCTTGTTCGCGCTGGCTCAATTCACGTCTGCACAATCGGTAGTCCTCATCCAACCGCCCCCGGGTTGGCCAGCAGGGACGCCGTATCCGGGTTTGCCGGGGATCGACTTGGCCCGTGTGCCGACGCGCAATCCGGATTTCCACATCGGGCCACCCAGTCCGCGCCTGGATTTGTTTCCGCCACCCGTTGTGTTCACCGCGCCGCCGCCTGCACTGATGGCGCGGCCTGCTGGCGTCGGTTCGGCCAAGGCGGGGTTGTTGCCAGACGATATCTTGGCGGCGCGGGACGCGGCGAAGAACGTGGTCGAATTGCGCCAGTCCGGGCAGGAGTCCATCGGTGTGCTGGTTGCTTCAAAGAGCCATACGGATGCGATTCAGGCGGCTACGAGTGAAATTCGCGCTGCCGGCGGCAATCTTTACGCCGCCGCCATCAACAACGGCGGCGTGGCCCGCGCCCAACCGAAGCTCGTTGTGGCCGAAGGCCGGCTGATCCTCAAGTAAACAGACGATTTTGGGTTTGCCAACGCTGCGGCGCTGGTGCATCAATTCCGTTGCTGGGCGGCGTACGTTTCTTCCGAGGGTCCCCACCCTCTACCTCCTTGGCGTCGTCGCCCGGCGCTTAGTAGCAACCAACGCCGCAGGGAGACACAAGACACACGCGTGAGAGTCAACTCCCTGCGGTATTAATCTTCCTCACTACAGCGCGAAACGCATCCCATGCGTCGATGCAGTAAACGGTCTGCATCCTGAACGAGCGCAGTTCCCTCGGTAATCCATAAGGAGACCATGACAGAATCCACCGAAGCCGTGTCGTCGGAACGGCACGCCCTGATGCTGGAGAATGACCCCCAATACGTACGCGAAGTGTCCGCCCTGCTGAGCAGCGTGAAGCAGGGCGCCCTCACCACCCGGAAGTTTGCCCTGGCCCGCAACGTGGCGGCCTGGCGCAGCTTCACCCGTGGCGGCTGTGCCGGGGAGTATCAACGCTGGATCAATGGCTAATAAATAATATGGCAACCCATCTTTGGGCCGTCGTGTACGGCCTCGACTACGATGTACCGGTGACCATCGCGGAACATCCGCTGGCCCAGGACGTTTCCCACGAATCCGATCACGGCCCGCTGTTCCGCTTTGGCGAGGATATACATATGCGTGTCGCCCACCCGAACCCGGAGTTGCGCGAGATCGACGATGAGCGGCGTTTCCGCGTGGTGTCCCCGGGCTGGGTGTTCATCACCGACGATGCCGAACACGCCCTGCAGGCCGCGCTCCAAACCACCAACCTGTTCGGCCGGTTCATGGTGTGCGACTTCGAGGGGAGACCGGCCCTGGCCGAGCCGTGCGAGAGCCTGGCCGAGGCCGTGACCATTGCCGCACAGCGCGGCTTTCATCCGGCCTACATCGAGGAAGTGGAACACCAACCCGGAACCTACGTGGGTTTTGGGATCTGGACGGAAAAGTCTTTTGCTGGGCAAATATGACACCTAACATAAAAGGTATATTTATGTTCTTCATCGGACTGTTTGTCGGCGTCGCGCTCACGGCGGCGCTGTTCCTCCACTGGGTCGGCGCCGGGTCGCCCGACGTCAACGGCGAGAAGGAACGGGACGCCGGAGTATGAAGTATCATCAACCACAGGAGTTTCGCGTGGTGAGCCTGCGCGAATGTCCCACGCCGGCGAAGCTCATGCTCGTGGACACGCCGGAACGGGCCGTCGCCTACTGGCGGCGGCATGTCACTGCGGCGCCCTGGTACAACCCGGACGTCGAGTGCGCCGTGGTGTTGCTGGTCAATGCCCGGCATCGGGCCATCGGGCATGTGCTCGTCGGCGTCGGCACGCTCGATTCGGTGACCATCCATGCCCGGGATGTCTTCCGGGCGGCGATTGTCTGCGGGCAAGCCTATGGGGTCGTTATAATGCACTGCCATCCTTCGGGGGACCCGGACCCAAGCGCGCCGGATATCACCATCTCCCGACAACTGGAGCGGGCGGGGCGGTTGCTCAACATCCCGCTCTTGGACTCCATCATCATCGGTCATCCCCGCAAGTTTCGTTCCCTGCGAGCCATGAACTGCCTATGACACGATCGCTTGCCGTGGAACGGACCGGCGACTTCTTCAAGCAACAAATCAAACCCCGCATCCGGCTCCACGGAAAGTGGCTGGAAGCGGCGGGGTTCAAACCGGGCACGCGCGTCGTGGTCACCCTCACGGCGCCGGGCCAGCTCACCCTCACCTCCATGAAATGAAAATCCCCACCGAAGAAGTTCTGGCGTGGCTGCTGGAACAGCACCCGGACCTGTACGCGCTGGCCGAAGTGGACCGGCACTGGGTCTGGATCACCGGCGACACGCTCAAACCGTGTTTCAAGGGCTGCGCGTGCGACGCCTGCCAGGCCAAGGCCACGAAGCGCAAGGCCATCGGTCAGTACGGCTTTCGCTTCGCCAAGCGCGGCCACCCGCTGCCCAGCGGCGAGATGGGCAGTTGGTCGCACTCCTGCATCGCCCCCAAACCCTTCACCCGAAACCGCAAACAACAAACAACCAACGAACCGATCATCGACGACACCGACCCGGCCGTCATCGCCGCCAAGGCGTTGCTTGGCCTCTAACCCTCAACAACATCCTTAAAATACGTGACAGCTACGACAAAAACTCCCGCGGAAGTCTTCGCCGTTCTCAACAACCTGCTCAACTCCAAGGCCGGCGGACCGGTCGTCCAGCAGCGGGTCCACGCCCATCTGCGGGCGGCGACCGGCGGGCGCTTCAACCTGCTCATCAACTACCACAACTCCGCCGAGGTGGAGGACGGGGAGAAGGTGAGATTCTACCGCGAAGTCATCTCGGCGATTGTCAGCCGCAAGCTCGATTCGCTCCAGGGCCAGCTCGCCAAGGGCGACAAACGCCTGGACCCCATGGACCTGACCGACTCGCCGTCCGGGGACTCGCCGTCCAGGCCACAGGGGGAGGGCTTGCCGCCCGGGCCACAGGGGGAACCGAAGGCGGAACCGAAACCTGCGCCGACGGTGATTCCCACACCGGAGGAAGGCGACCACGAGGACGCGGCCACGCTATTGGCCAAGGCGATTGCCAAGTTGAAAGCTTCGGGCAAAGGCGAATTGGACGAAGCCCGCGTTCGCGACCTGGCTGCGGAAGTCTCCGCCGAACATGGGCAGAAGCTGGTCGAGCACATTCTGGGCATCGTCAAAGACCACGTCGCGCAGGCCGTGAAGACCAGCGAACCGCCGATTGAAAAGATTCGGGAACTGGTGGCCAAAGCCCTGGAAGGTGTGACCCAACGCTTGGAAATTGTCCAGCCCAACGGCGAGGTCCGGCCCATCTCCGGCCTGGCGCACAAACAGTTGCCGGAGATTCTGAAAATGGCGTCGGCCCGGGACCGGGGCGGTTATCCGGTGCCCCTCTGGCTGGATGGTCCGCCCGGCGGCGGCAAGTCCCACATCTTCGAGCAACTGGCCGAGGCGTTTGGCGTCGCCGCCTACGTCAAAGCCATCTCACCGACCGATACGTCGAGTGTGATCGTCGGGTTCAAGAACCTGGCCACCGGCCAGTACGTGCCGGGCATCGCCCGCGAACCCTACGAGAACGGCGGCATCCTGGGCATCGACGAGATCGCCAACGGCGACCCCGGCATCATCGTGTCGCTCAACTCGATGCTGTCACAATCGAGCTTCCGGTTCCCGGACGGGACTCTCGTGAAGAAGCACCAGAACTTCTTCTGCATCGTGGGCGACAACACCCGGGGCAAGGGGAGCACGGGCGGCTTTGTGCGCAACAAGCTCGATGCCGCGTCACTCGACCGTTTTGTCATGCGGCGGCTCGACTACGACCACGACCTGGAAATCGCCCTGTGCGGGAGCAAACCATGGGCCGATTACGTCTTAAAGGTGCGGGAGTTTGTCTCCGGGTCGGTGCCCGAGAGTTTGTACATCACCCCGCGCGCCAGCATCAACGGCGCGGCCCTGCTGCGGGCCGGCGTCGAGCCGGACCTCGTGTGCGATTGCACCCTCTTCAAGCTGTGCAGCGCCGAGACCAAGACCACCATCCTCCAGAACGTCGGCGCCTTCCGCTCATGAAAACATTGCTGGCAGCCGAGAATGCCGCCGCCATTTCGGCGGAAGTTCACTCCGATAGTGCCCGTTACCGGGCGTTCTAC
>JBFMBT010000317.1:0-7538 GCA_040754875.1 Verrucomicrobiota bacterium
TGAGGACGGGGACGGGCATGGGGATTTATGATTTACGATTTGCGATTTGCGATTTTGACGGACCGCGGCTGTGTCGCAGACCAGCCGCAGCACTGCGCCTGCAATTGTCGCTCGGAACAATCCCCCGCTCCCTGTTTGTGAAGTATCGCGAACCATCGACTTGATTTTCGCCCTGCGCGGCAACAACGAAACCCTCTCCTTGGGGAGAGGGCAGGGTGAGGGAGACCGCGACGCCGCCAATCCGCCCGGCCTCGAATGCAACCCCTGCGACGTCACCAATCAACCGCCAACCTGGACCGCGGCTGTGTCGCAGACCAGCCGCAGCGCTGCGCAGACCAACCACCGCGCAGGACCATCGGCGACCCCATCCGCGTGTGGCACAATAACATCGCACGCGTACGAACCTGAAACGAACCTCCTGACTCGTCGCTGCGAGCCACACGCTGCGGCTGGGGACAGCCGCGGTCCATAAGAATGGGACGCGTTCGGACATCTTCACCGCTTCTGATACAATTTCGCCACGTAATCGCCGTAGCCATTGTAAAGTTGCGTGCGCACGCGGTCGCCGCTGTCGATCATGCGCTCGGTCGCCTGCGACCAGCGCGGATGCGGCACGCGCGGATCCACGTTCGATTCAAATGGATACTCGTCCGGCGCGAGCGTTTCCCACAAGGTCTTCGGCTGCGTGGCAACGAATTCGATTTTGTCCACCGACTTGATGCTCTTGTAGCCGTATTTCCACGGCACGACGATGCGGATGGGCGCGCCATGCTGCTTGGGCAGGGGCTTGCCAAAAATGCCGGTGGTCACCAGCGTCAAATCATTCATCGCTTCGTCCATGCGCAGGCCCTCGGTGTAAGGCCATGGATAACTGCGCAGCCGCGCGGTGCCGGGCATCTGGTTCGGACGAAAGGCCGTCTGGAACTTGACGAACTTCGCCTCGGGCTTGGGCTGGACCTTTTCGATGAGCTTTTTGAGCGGGAAACCGGTCCACGGCACCACCATCGCCCACGCCTCGACACAACGGAAACGGTACACGCGCTCTTCCATCGGCATCGTGTCGATGAGTTCGGCCACGTCGATCTTCATCGGCTTCTCGACCAGGCCGCCGATTTCAATGGACCACGGCGACACGACAAACGGCCCGACCAGTTCATGGACCCGGTCCTTGGTGGTGGAAAACTCGTAGAAATTGTTGTAGGTGGCGGCCGTGCGTTCATCGGACAGCTTGCCGGGCGGGCTGAACACCATGTTGCGAGGATAAGGGTAACCTTTCTTTGCCGCATTCGCGAGGGCGCCGCCGCCCGCGAGCGCGGCCAAAGCGCCGCCGGTGAAGCCCATTTGCTTGAGGAACCGCCGCCGGTCGAGCACCGCGTGCTCCGGCGTCACGAGCCGTTCCGGGATGTGCCAGCCCGGTTTGATGATGATGTGAGCCATACGTTTAAAGATGCCAAACTTTGCGGGTGATTCCACTTTTTTGTGCGGGCCGAAGGGTCGGGTGCGACGGCGGAAAGGTTAAATCAGTCAAATCGGTTGCATGAGTTACACGGGTGGCGCGTAAATTCATTTTGCGCCGTGGCAGATGTGGATTTACGTGGACGGACATGGCCTGTGGCGAAAAGGAGCGAGTTTTGCCACGCACCGGAGCAGTCGCAGGGTTCCGCCCGAGTGAGGCGACAAAGCATCATAACATTCTTATTGACAACATGTTGCTTCCTGTTGGCTGTAATATTTCGTTCCGGAACCGGGTGGAAAAGGCTGAACACCGACCGGACCGCGGGCATTCTGCCCGCTTACGGCGGGGCAAGCCGATCCGGGTGGATTCATCCCCCGCCCGGCAGGCGACACCGTAAGCGCGGCTGGAGCCGCGCGGTCCGAAGCGTTGTCGATTCTCATGTCGCTGGCACCGTGGCACACTTCGCGGACTCTGTCTAACAAACCAGCAAACTCTGCAAACTGTGCAAACTATTTTTGCTCGTTGAATCGATAAAACGTGAATCGTTGAATCGAGTGTTGCCATTCGGGACGCTTCAACTCATTCAACGCTTCACCCTTCAACTGCCCGTAAGTGGGATTACGTGGGACGAACGGCCGGTTCCGCCCGCTTCTGCCCGATAACGGCACAATTGAATGCGGCGCCGGAATCAGGCAAGGTTCGCGCATGCGAATGACATTTGGGCGGATCGCGATGCTCGTGGCGCTGGGCGTGTGGCTTTCATTGACGGCGGACGGATGGAGCCAGTCCACCGCGACGGCGTCCGCCAAGTGGGAGAAGGATATCCGGGCTTTTGAGCAGATGGACCGGACCAATCCGCCGCCGAAGAACGCGGTGTTGTTTGTCGGGAGTTCGAGCATCCGGTTGTGGAAGACGCTGGCGGAGGATTTCCCCAAACACCGGGTGATCAACCGCGGGTTCGGCGGATCGCAGGTGGCGGATTCGGTGGCGTTTGCGGAGCGGATCATTTTGCCGCACCAACCGCGAATGGTCGTCGTCTATGCGGGCGACAACGACCTGGCCGCCGGCAAATCCCCCACGCAGGTGCTCGCCGATTTTCAGGCGTTGGTGGGAAAGATCCATGGCGCGCTGCCGGCGACGAAGATCCGCTACATCGCGGTGAAGCCGAGTTTGAAACGGCAGCATCTGCTGGAGGAAGTGCGCGAAACCAACCGCCTGATCGCGGAGTATTGCCGGCAGGACAAACGCCTCGGCTTTGTGGACATCGCCACGCCAATGATTGGAAAGGACGGGTACCCGCGCGCGGAATACTTTGTGGCAGACGGCTTGCACATGACCGCGGCCGGCTACCAGGTGTGGACGCGCTTGGTGGCGAAGACCCTGAAGTGATCGATGGTCTTCGTCGCCAAAACAAAACCCTCTAGCTGCCCAACAACAACGACGGGCTGCTGCTGTCGCTGCCGACATTGAAGCGCGGGAACGCCTTCAGCGAGAACGTCACCGCGATGGTTATATCATCCGGGCCGACGCGACTCTCGCGCAGGCGCAGGGTAACGGCGCCCGTCCAACTGCGCATGTCGCGATAGAGCGTGTAGAATTGTTCTTCCAACCGCCCGTCGCGCGCCTCGAAATAATGCGTCGCCCGCGCCGCCCAGTTTTCGTTCAAGCGATAATAGACGGTGCTGTTGAACAGGTTGTTGCCCGAGAACGGCCCGAGCGCCGGGTCGTCGCGAAAATACCGGTGCCCAAGGCTCAAGCTCCAGTTGCTTTTGGGCGCGAGCGTCAGCGTGTGAAACGCCTGCCGGAAATGTCCCGCGCCAATGTCGTAGCGCATCTCGGACGTCAGCGTGAGCCAGTCGCGCGGCTTGAAATCGAGATCGGAGAAAACGTCCGCAAACGTCCCCTGCCCCGCGCGCGGATGCACGCGCCAGTCCGTGTAGAGCGCCCAGTTCACCACGTTGTCGATGCCCTGCGCGCGTTTGGTCTGCAACTTGTTCCGCAACGCAAAGCGAAACACATTCTGGCTGTCGATGGAATCAATCGCGTTGTAATCCGGATACTCGATGGGCAGCAACCGGAAGCTCGGCAGCTCGTAATCAAACTGCGGCAACTGTGCCGGCAGAACGTTGGGCGACGGCACATACACGTAGTTGACCGAGGGCTGCACGATGTGCCGCAGCTCGTTCACGTCCCAGAATTTGCTTTGCGTCTCGCGCCAGACACGCGACGCCTTGAACGACACCTCCGCGCCCGTGTTGAACACGCCGCGGTCGCGCTCGGTGAACGGGATGCCCGCCCCCTCCGTCTCGCCGTAATGCGTCAGCCGCCCGCCCACGCGCGGCGTCACGTTCAGCCAGCCGAAGAACGTGCGCGGCAGCGTGAGCTGGTGATATGTGTCCGCGCGCCACGCGGCGAATTCGGGAAACGCGTTGTTGCCGAATTGCCGCCGGTAATAACCCGCCGAACTCTCGCTCTCGTAGTAAAACGGCGACACGCCCAGTTGCTGCCGCAGGCCCGTGAGCTTGACGTCCGGCAGGCGCTCCACCGTGTCGAAGAAATCATTGATCTGCGGTTGCGCCAGCACGTTCAGGCTGAAGTTCGGCCAGAGCTGGTTGATTTCCGTGAACGTCGTCGGCTGGATGTTTTTCTCGTATTCGTTGTCGAAAAAATCGCGCAGCAGGAATTCATCGCTTTGATAACGCACGACCGTTTTGGCCGTCAGGTTCGTGCGCAACGCGACCTGGTGGCTGAAGAACACGCGCGACCGGTCATCGTTCAGCGGCAGGTTCAGGCTGTTCGTGCCCGGCGCGTCGTCCTTCAGGTAATAATAGCGCGCCTCAAATTTGCCGAACCGGCCCGCGTCATAAATCACGTCCGGTCCGCCGCCGAAACCGCGCTTGGCGCGGTAATCCAGGTTGAACGACCCGTTGAGCCTGTCGTTGTAATACCAGTTGTACGCGCCCAGCAGATATGGCCCGAACCGGCTGCGATAACCCGGCGTCAACTCGATGTTGTTCGGATGCCGCTCCAGGCTGCGGCGATAATACGGCCAGTAAAACACCGGCACATCCCCCAGGTACACCGTTGCGCCTTTCGCCTCGAGCATCTTTCCCGGAATGATCACCAGCGACTTGGCGCGGATGCGATAACCCGGCTCGGCCACGTCATCGGTTGTCACGAACGCGTCATACGCGCTATAGACGCTGTGCGTTTTGTCCGCCGCCAGCCCGAAGCCGCTGGCGAAAAACGGCGGCGCGCCCGTCTTGAACACCTCGGCCTCGATCTGCTCGGTCTTGAAATTGTATTTCAGCTTGTCGCCGTGCCACACCTGCCCCGCGCGCTGGAGCGTCACCATCCCCTCGGCCAGCGCCTCGCCTGTCTCCTGGTTGAGCATCACCCGGCCCGCCGTCATTTCCGCGTCGCCATAGCGCACGATCACGCCTTTGTCCGATTTCAACACCCCCGTGGCCAGATCGACCTCCACCTCGCCGTCTTCGGTGGCCGCGCGCACGTCCCATTGCGGCAGTTTCTCCGCGGCGGGAAGGCTCGCGCCGGTGAAAGAAAGGGCGATCAGCAACAGAACCCGGAACACGTTTTTCATGTGGCGCGCACAGATAAACAAATCACCCTGGCCATTTCAATTTGCATTTTTTCCGCGCTTGCGGCACAACCGGTGCGACACAGCTCCAAACACTATGCGCAAAAACCTCTTCTCCCCGCGTTTCGTGCTGCCCGCCCTGGTCGCGGCCCTCAGCCTCGGCGTCATCGGTCACGGCATTTATGTGACCGCCGCCGAGAAATGGACCATCAAGGACATCATGAAGAACGGCCACAAGGGCGACACCGCCACGGTCAAAAAAGCCATCTCCGGCCAGGCCAGCGCCACCGAGAAAAAGCAGTTGCTCGAGTACTACCAGGCCATGGCCAAACTGCAGCCGCCCGAAGGCGATGCCGACAGTTGGAAGACCAAGACCGCCGCGCTCATCCGCGCCGCCGAATTGATCAACAAAGGCGACCCCAAGGGCACCGAAGCCCTCAAGTCCGCCTCCAACTGCAAAGCCTGCCATAGCGTGCATAAAGGCAAGTAGGCTCGAAGGCTGCCACGCCTTTGTCCGCCGTGGGCCGAAAGGGCGCATTTGCGCTTTGACACTTCGCCCTTTGCGTCTTGAACTTGCTGCGTGAACTTCGCGCGGTTCGCTGCCATCGTTCTGCTCGGCGCCGCTCCCCCGGCGCCCGCCGCTCCCCCGCCCCTCCACGCCGTCTCCGGTCGTACCATGGGCACTACCTGGTCCGTGAAATGGTGCGGCGCACCCGATGACACCAATGGCGTCGCCCGCGCCGCCGGCGATGTCGTCGGGCGCCTCGACGCTTTGCTGTCCACCTACGACGCCCAATCCGAAATCTCGCGCTTCAACCGCTCGCCCGGCTCCGAATTCTTCCCCGTCGCGCCCGAGACCGCCGGGGTCTTTGCCGCCGCCTTGCAGGCCGCCCGCGCCACCGACGGCGCGTTCGATCCCACCGTCTTTCCGCTCGTGCAACTCTGGGGCTTCGGGCCGCAGCGGGAGCTGACGGCTCCCCCGACCCCCACCGCGATTGAGACCGCGCGCCGACGTGTCGGCCACCAACACTTGCTCGTCCGCCCCGATCCCCCCGCCCTGCGCAAGCTGCGCGACATCTCCGTGGACCTCTCCGGCATTGCCAAGGGCTACGCCGTGGACGCCGTGGTGGCGCGCCTGGAAAGCCTGGGCATTCACCATTGCCTCGTGGACATCGGCGGCGAACTCAAGGCCCGCGGCCACAGCCCGCAAGGTCGCCCTTGGCGCGTCGGCATCGAACGCCCGGCCCCGGACGCGCGCCAGATTGAACGTGTCGTGGCCCTGTCCGACTGCGCAATCGCCACTTCCGGCGGTTACCGCAACTTCCACGAACTCGCCGGCCGACGCTTCGCCCACATCATCGACCCGCGCACTGGCTGGCCCGTGACCAACCACGTCGCCTCCGTCAGCGTCGTCCACCCGTCCGCCACGCAGGCCGACGCGCTGGCCACCAGCCTGGTCGTCCTAGGCGCGGATGAAGGAATGAAACTGGCGGGCCGCCACGGCTGGGCGGTGCGCTTTGTCCTCCACCACAACGGCGGTTATGACGAAAGGACCACGGCGGAATTCGACCGCGTGGTGGTGGTGGAAAAGTGAAATGCCGCCGTGTTCCAGGCGCATCAAGGGCGCCAGGTCTTGCTCCAAAGAATATAGATGTCGTGCATGGCGCGGCGCTCCAGCGGCGTCCACTCGGCGGTGCGCTCTTGAAGCGTCTTGTATTCGCCGAAGCGCGGGTCGCGTTCCACGGCCAGGTGATAATTCTCCACCGCCTTCTGCGTGTTGCCCACGCCCCAGTAGCCCAGCACCAGCGAATAGTAATCGTAGTGCGAACGGCGGTTGCTTTTCTCCGCGCCGATTTCCCAGACGCGCAGGGCCTCGGCGAAATCTTCCATGTTGAAATAGGCCCAGCCAGCGCGGTTGTGCATGGCGGCGGTGTCGGTGAGTTCCAGGGCTTTGCGCAAGTCGGCGCGGGCGGCTTCTTTGCGGCCCAGCAACGCCAGCGTGTAGCCGCGGTTGGAGTACGCCTGCGAGTTGGACGGGCTCATCTCGATCTGTTTGTTGAGAATGTCCAACTTGGGTGTGGTGAAGGACTGGGGCGCGGCGGCTTGTGCAGTGGGCGACGCCGGGCGTTGATGGGCGCAACCGGCCAGCAGGAGCGCAATCGACAAGGCAACAATTCCGGGGAGCTTCATAATTGATGGCGCCCATGGTGATTCGGGTCGGGCCAATGGTAAATGGGAAAATCATGGGGCTCGTTGAAGTGTCAGAAATGTCTGGCGGCGGCCGAGCGGCGGAGTGGTTTGGTCGAGCGGCGGAGCGATAATGATGAAGGACGAAGGCCAAATGACGAAAGAAACCCCAAGGCCAAAAGGTTCAAGCTTCGAAGCTCAGGGCTCATGGTCGGCTGGAAAAAAATATTATGTGGCAGAAGCGGGCATTATCGGGCAATAGCGGGCGGAAAGCGGTCGAGAGAACTTTGAACCCTG
>JBFMBT010000318.1:0-7527 GCA_040754875.1 Verrucomicrobiota bacterium
CGTGAAGCCGAGATTTCCGATGACCACCAAGTAAGCCGTGCGACTGCTGTGGATTTTTCTTGGGCTGGCGGTCCTGTTCCTGATTCCGTTTTTCATCTGGGGCGACTCGCTGGCGCGCACGTTCACGCAGGAAGGCGCGGTGTCGTGGCTGCGCGGCTACGGCCACTGGGCGTGGGCGGCGGGCATCGTGCTGCTGATGGCGGATTTGTTCCTGCCCGTGCCGGGCTCGGCGGTGATGGCCGCGCTGGGATTTGTTTACGGACCCGTGTGGGGCGGGTTGATCGGGGCGGCGGGTTCCTTTTTATCGGGCACGCTCGCCTACGGCGCGTGCCGGCTGCTCGGGCGCAAGGCGGCGGTGCGGCTCGTGGGCGAACGCGACCTGGCGCGTGGCGAGAAGCTGTTCACCGAAGTCGGCGGCTGGGTGGTGACATTGTCACGCTGGCTGCCGTTGTTCCCGGAAGTCATCGCGTGCATGGCGGGATTGACGCGCATGCCCGCGCGCCTGTTCTTCACGGCGATGGCGTGCGGCTGCGTGCCAATGGGATTGGTGTACGCGACGGTCGGCCATGCGGGGGTGAAGCACCCGGCGCTCGCACTGGTCATCAGCGCGGTGTTGCCACCGATTCTGTGGCTGTTGATTCAGTCGTGGTTTAAGCGGCGCGAGGCTGAAGAGTGAGAGTGGTTGTTGCTCGCCCTCACTTTGGCGGCTTCGATTCGAGGACGAGGAGGAGGACGAGGACGAGCACGATTTGAGTTATCCGCGCGGCCAGAAGCGCAGGGTGATGCGCAGGGGAGTCTGGTCCAGGAAGTCGCGCAGCAACGCCTCCATGCTGCCGGCCTCGGGTTCCTCCAGCTTGCGGCAGAAAAAGATCAGGACGACGAAGGCCGCGCCCGCGGCCAGGAAGAACACGGCGTAGCGATTCAAATCAAACCCGTGCCATTCGGTCTCGAGCACGCGGAAGGCGTCGATCAACAGCCCCCAGCCCATCGGCGCCAACCCGAGCACGAGGCTGCCCACCACCGAGAACAGCGCGAAGAAATGGTTGCGGCCCATTACCGGAATGATGGCCATCGCCAGGCGTGTATTGGCCATGTTGATCATCGATGCGCCCAGGCCCATGAGAAACATGAGCAGCAGGATCAACCACAGATGCGGCGCCACGAGTTTGCCGGCAATCAACACCCAGCCCGTCAGAATCACCAGCCACCCAAGGCAACCGGCTACCAGCACCGGCTTGCTGCCGAAGCGGTCCAACCGCGTGCCCATCAGCCAGAGACTGCACAGGCCGCCCAGAAAGGTCATCGACGTCAGCAGCAGGATGCTGCCTTCCGCCAGGCCAACCGATACCTTGAGAAACGCCACCGAGAAGGCACTGATGCCGCCATACGCGATGCCCCAAGCCACATTCATGCGCAGCAGCTTGCGGAATGGCGGATGATTGGCGATTTCGCGCCACGGCACCGGCGTGGTCGAGGTGCGCACCTGCTCGGGTGATTCCCCTTCAGGGATGCGCCGCAAATACGCGAGGCTCACCACACCCGCCAGCGCGCTGATGACGAATACCGCCGTGAACTGCCCCGCGCGCGGATCCTTGCCGAGGCCGACGCACGCCGCGCTCAGGATCATCGCCAGGAACGCGGACAGGTTCACCACCGCCGCCTCGCGCGCCAGGTACTTGCCGCGAATCGCTGCCGGGATGAGCGACGTGATCCACGGCAGCCAGCCGCAACTGGAGATGCCGCGCGACAGATTGAACCAGAACAGCAGGAACAGCATCAGCGCCAGCCGCGTTTCTGGTGAGAGAAACACGTCCGTCACCGGCACCAATGCCATGATGAAGATGAACACAACACGCGTGGTCCAGCCGCCCAGCACGAAGCGTTTGTAGCCGACGTTGGCGACATACCGCGCCGCCGGCAGTTGGAAAATGGTCATCAGCGGCATCATGCCGGCGATCATGCCCAGCACCGTGGCGCTGGCGCCGAGGCTTTTCGCGTAGAGCACCATGGGGCTGCCCATGATCATCTGGAACGACAGCGCGTTGAAGCTCGCGAAGCCGAAGACGTTCCCGATGCCTGGCGGGAATGTCGCCGATTGCATTTTGGTCTGGTCGCTGCTCATCGCGCGGGTTGAAGAGAAAGCAAAAACGCCTTCGCCGTTTCCAGCGAAGGCGTTTCGTGTAAAAGGGAGAACGTTATTCCTTCGCGCCCGCGTCGATCCACGCGCGGATCAGGCCGATCTGGTCCTTGGTCAGCGCGGGATATTTGTCGCGCTTGTCCGTGGGCGGCATTTCCATGTCGGTGACGAGGTCCGCCGCGTAGTGCACCAGCGGGCTCTTGGCGCTGTTGCCAGGGATGATGGCGGCATCACCGCTGCTGCCGCCCTTGATGATGGCGGCCACGCCGCTGTCCATCTTGTATTTGCCCTTGGGCTTTTCACCCTTGTGGCATTCGACACAGGACTTGTCCAGCAACGGCTTGATGTCCTTGGCGAAGGACACGGCCTTCTTGGCGGCCGGAGGGAGCTTGGAGGCGTCGCCGAGTTCCGCCTGGGCGACCGTCGAGGAGATGCCGAGCACAACACCGAATGCGAGCAGAGACGATAACTTCATAATGGTTTCTAAATTGTCAGTTTTGCGTACTTATAACCCAGACGCCCGAAACGTCAAAAATATTCGGCAGATCGAAAACTCCACAAGCCTTTCCCCTCCAGACCGTTCCAACCGGTGCACGGTTGTCACCACGCTTGCAACAACTCGGCGTTCTCAATCCACGCGACAAAAAACGGTTGTTCCACCCCTCTCATTCGCAACACCAGCAGAAATGGCTTCGTAAACTCAAAATGCGTCGGAACCGGGCTAACCAAAACCTTCGCTTCCGAACGTAACGAAGCTCCGCCCTTGTCCAAGCGAAAGGAAATCATCTGCGCCGCGAGTTCGACGGGTTGGCCTGCCCGCGAGGTGTTGGCCAAGGTCGAGTGCTCGATTTCGGCGTAGTGATGTAGCACCTGAAAATCCATTTCTGGCAAAAGCAGCGTATCATTGGGGCCCAATTTGTCATAATGGCTCCCCCAGCCCGCCTCTGCTTTCGCGGCATAGTCTTTGGCCAAACGCTCCACCTTGGCCAAAGTTGCAGACAAAGTGGCAGCCAGCGTGTCCTTTGGCTTAACACGAGCCGCGATGATCTGATGACGAGTGCTGATCCGGATCAACCGCAAATTCAGCATCGGGCTCGTGCGAGTCCTTGCCGAACAATACGCGCACCTGGGCGCGCAGACGGTGGTACGCGTAGTCATCCTTCGCGCTGATGCCAAACGTTTTCACCTTCACGGCGCCACCGCTCGCCTCGCGAAATTCAACCGCCCGGTCATTGTCAAAGAAGGGCAGCGCAAAAGGCACGTCCGCTTGCAGATACGCGTAGGCGATCACCGAATCCGGCGACACAACGCCAAATCCCGGCAGTTGCGCCGCGGGGAACCTGCCCGGCAGTTCTGACCGAATGCGGTTAATCGCGTCCATGCCTCCGCCGATGGCGTAGAAGGTGTCCGCTGCCAAAAACTGGCGCGGGTCTGATGCCGCGTTGAGTCGGTTGCAAAATGATTCGGCGCCATTGACGAGCGGCGCTTCGTGAGCCAGCGCCTTGGCCACCTCCTTCCAAGCGAGTTGGAATGAAGCGCACCAAATCAGGTTGGTGCCGCGCATGATCGGCGCATCCAGCGTGGGTACGATTTGCGTCCGCTTCAAGGTCGCCGAGTCCCTCACCAATCCTTTCGAGTGCGGCAAGTGGGCATTCGCGTCTTGCTTCCATTGCGGCGAATTGGTGAACCGTCCGGACGTGATCACCAACGACACGAAGATCGCCATGGCGAATCCGCCAGCCCATAGCCAGTGGTTCTTTGTTCCTGGAAGTTGCATCCCCATGTGGTTGTAAAAAAAGCCCGCGCCGGGCGGCGCGGGCTTCAAATCACTGTGTGGCGCCGGTCACTTCACCTGCTTGACCTTCTGCCATTTGTGGGACTTGGCGGAGGCGAGCACGGCGTCCACCACGTAGTCGGTGGCCAGACCGTCCTTGAAGTCCGGTTTGCAGCCCTTGCCGCTCTCCAGCCCTTGCACGAACTCGACCATCGCGTGGACGAAGCTGTGTTCGTAACCGAGCTGCAGGCCCGGCACCCACCACTTGCCGCAGTAGGGATGGTCGCCGTCGCTGACGTGGACACTCTTCCAGCCGCGTTCCTTGCTCTCGTCGCTGTGGTCGAAAATCTGGAGCCGGTGCAGATCGTGCAGGTCCCATTTGAGCGACATGTGTTCGCCATTGATCTCGAACGTGTAAAGCGCCTTGTGCCCGCGCGCGTAGCGGGTGGACTCGAACAAACCGAGCGAACCGTTGTTGAAACGGCAGTGGAACAGGCAGGCGTCGTCGATGCCGACCTTCTCGACTTTGCCGGTGAGGTTGTGCTTGCGCTCCTTGACGAATGTCTCGGTCATCGCGCTGACGTCCTTGATGCCGCCGTTGAGCCAGAGGGCCGTGTCGATGCAATGCGCCAGCAAATCGCCGGTAACGCCGGAGCCGGCGACCTTCACATCGAGCCGCCACAAACCGGTGCCGCCCTGCGGCAGGTCCGGGCTGATGGTCCAGTCCTGGAGGAAATTCGCGCGATAATGGAACACGCGGCCGAGCTTGCCGGAATCGATGATGTTCTTGGCGAGGACGACGGCGGGGCAACGGCGGTAATTATACCAGACCATGTTCGGCACGCCGGCCTTCGCGATGGCCTTGACCATTATCTCGGCCTGCTTGGAGTTCAACGCGAGCGGCTTTTCGCACAGGATCATCTTGCCGGCCTTGGCGGCGGCGATGGCCTGCTCGGCGTGCATGTTGTTCGGCGTGGCGATGTCAATGACGTCAATGTCATCGCGCTCGATGAGCTTGCGCCAGTCCGTCTCGATGGATTTGTAACCCCAGCGGTCGGCGAATTCCTTCACCTTGGCTTCGTCGCGCCCGCACACGGCCTGCGGGATGATCTCGTAGCTGGAAGGAAAGAAGTGATTGACCTGGTGGAAGGCGTTGCTGTGCGCGCGGCCCATGAAGCTGTAACCGATGAGTCCAATGCGAAGTGGTTTCTTTGCCATAGATGCTGTTTCCTTTGTTTTAGTAAATTATTTTCAGCCCGGGGACGAACGACGCCTATTTTCCCAGATTCAGACTTTCAACATTCTTTCGTCATTCGTCATTTGGCCTTCGTCATTTTAAATCGCGCTCCAGCCGTGTTTTTCGCGCACCTGGATCATCGCGCCCAGGATGTTGTTCCACGTTTCCTGTTTCATCATCACCTCGTTCGGGAACATGCAACCGTCCCAGCAGATGTGCATGAAGTTCTTCGTGAGCTGGCCCTTTTCGTCGCGCAACCAGAAGCCGGCGTGATGCGGGATGTTTAGCTTGCCGTTGGGATCGTTGACCACGCAGTGGCGGCCCGTCTTGTCGTGGCCGCCGGAGCCTTTGACCGTGGCGTCGTTTTGGGCGACGTGGAAATCGAACGTCCATGGCCGCAGTGCCGCGGTCAATTTCGCCAGCGCCTTGTCCAACGCCTTTTTGTCCTTCCAATCGTAACCGGCCGGAAGAATCGCGTCCTTCTCCGCATTGTAACCGAGCGTGTAAAGCAACGTGTGCGCCATGTCTGCCTGGAAGCCCACCGTTTTCGGGCGGTCGGTTTCCTCCAGCAAATTCACCATCGCGCGCCACGAGTGCATGCCCGCCCAGCAAATCTCGCCTTCCGCCGCGAGCCGTTCGCCGTGGTCCTCGGCCACCGCCGCCGCTTCGCGGAACGTCTTCGCGATCAATTTCGTGTTGCCCTTCGGGTCCTTGTCCCAATCGCTCACGCTGGCCGCCGAATCGATGCGCACAATGCCGTAGGGGCGGATGCCCAGGTCGCGCAGCTTCTTGCCGATGCGGCAGGCTTTGCGCACGGCGGTCACCCAGTTGGCGCGCTTGGTCTCGTCGCCCATGGCCGAGCCGTCGAACCATACGGGCGCCACGACCGAGCCGACGACGAAGCCTTTGCCGGCGATCTTGTCCGCCAGCGCCTTGATGCCGTCATCGCTGATGTCGATGTCCGTGTGTGGGTTGTAGAGGAACAGGTCCACGCCATCGAACTTCGTGCCGTTGACCTCGGCCTTGGCGGTGAGGTCGAGCATGGTGTCGAGGTCGATGAACGGTTCGGCGCCCGGACTGCCCTTGCCGACGAGGCCAGGCCACATGGCATTGTGAAGTTTGGGAAACTGGTTTTGTTTGCTCATAAGTGTCCTTTCAAATTTGGCGATTCAATCTTCTTCCACTGCCAGCCTGCGGGCCGCGTCCACGCTGCTCTTTCGTTTTGGAAATGCTCGAAAAACCTACCAAGCACACCCAAGCAATCAACGTAAAAGTGTCTCCGGACCGCGGGCACTTTTTCCATTCCCGGTCGTTCTCGTTCGTTCCGATTGTCACCGGGCCGCCGTTTTGGTATGCAATGCGCGCATCCCGGTCATCAACATGTCGCAGGAACCGCCATCATCTGAGTCCACGGGTTCGCTGGCGCCCGGCCAGCGCGTGGGTGGCGGGCGGTATGAATTGAAACAATTCCTTGGCAAGGGCGGCATGGGCGAGGTCTGGCTGGCGTGGGATTCGCGGCTGGAGGAAAACGCGGCGCTGAAGTTTTTGCCGCCGGACATTCGCAACGATCCGGCGGCGCTGGAGGACATGCGGCGCGAGACGCGCAAAAGCCATCAACTCAGCCATCCGAACATCATCCGCATCCACGACTTGTTCGAAGCAGATGACGAGACGCCGTTCATCTCGATGGAGTATGTGGATGGCCCGAGCCTGGCGAAGCATAAAGCCGCGCAGCCACAACGCTGCTTCACTTGGGAGGCGGTGCAACCACTGGTGCGGCAGTTGTGCGAGGCCTTGGAATACGCGCACGCGCGCGGCGTCATTCATCGCGACCTCAAACCGGGCAACATCATGCTCGACGCGGGCGGCTGCCTGAAGCTGGCGGATTTCGGCATCGCGGCCAGCCTGAGCGATCTGCCCAGCCGGCGCACCGGCGGTTACGGGGTGAGCGGCACGCCGGCCTACATGAGCCCGCAGCAACTGGACGGCAAAGCGCCGCAGCCCGCCGACGACATTTATTCGCTGGGGGCCACGCTGTACGAACTGCTCACCAGCAAGCCGCCGTTTCACAGCGGCGACATTGCGCATCAGACGCGGCAACTGGCGCCCGACTCGTTGGAAAACCGCCTGGCGGAACTGGGCGTTAGCAACGTCGTCCCGCCCGAGGTGTCGTCGGTGGTGGCGGCGTGCCTGGCGAAAACGCCGGGGCAGCGCCCGCCCTCCGCTCGCGCGGTGGCGGAGCGAATCGGATTGGAACTGGCGCCGGCGGCGCGCGTGGAAGGGAGTTTGGGAAAGCAAGTGGCGCTGATGGCCGCCATGGCCGTCCTGGCTTGTGCCGTGGCGGGCGCGTGGTATTCGCGGCGGCCGCCGCCGGACGCG
>JBFMBT010000319.1:0-7479 GCA_040754875.1 Verrucomicrobiota bacterium
GAGTAAGAACCCGTCCCCAGATTGATTTGTTCAGTGGACTCAACCGCCAGCGCAGCCGCCGTGGAAGACAATACAATCGAAGAAGAATCAGAAGAAGCAGACGGAGAACTTCCGTCCGTAGAAGCATCTACACCATCCAGAGTTCCAGAAACCGACGCAAGCGCATTATCCGGAGGCCCTTGCGCTGAAAGCAATCCTTCCGTCAATTGCTCCACGATCGTCTCGATGCCCTCGGAAACACTCACCGACTCCTCCGCAATGTCAGTCACGGATGCGTCACCGGATACACCGTCAAAAGTCTCCACAACCGCCGACTCAGCGGATGATCCACCCACTTCATCGGCATCCGAATCCTCACCGCCAACACCCGCATCGGGTGCCACGGTTTCGTTCACCGAGGCGTCGTCGGAATTCAATTCACCCTCTCCAGAGTCGGCGCCGGTCGAGTCCTCGGGGTCGTTCAAAACCTCACTGTTAATCTCCTCGGCTGGAACCAAAAAGTCAGACTCAACATCGGAAAACAAATCAGTGCTTTCGGCCCTATCGTACGCCAGCGCGTTGCTCGCGATTTGAAAGGCCGGGTCAATCTGGATTTGCTCTTGGACCGAGGGGGAAAGCAGGTCCGGGGCAGGCAGGTTGAGCGCCACTCCATCAGCCGACAGTAATACTCTCGACTCAAGCGACTCAACAACGAACCTATCCCTATATGACCTGCGCGCCATTTAGAACGACAGCGCGCAATAAAGCCCATTCATTGATCCGAGTCAATCAAAAAAGAGGAAAACATACACCCTAAGTGGTTAATGGCACCACTCATGTAGGACATTGTCCTGTTTTTAGACAATCCGGCTCTCGCCGGGCCTTTTCCGCTCATTTTCCACGTAGTCCATCTACGTGTCGGTCCACGCTTCAACGCTTCAACGCATCACGCTTCAACTTTCCCCGGAAGTGGGATTACATGGGACAAACTGCCGATTCCGCCCGCTTCCGCCCGATATCGGCGCATTTCGAGTTTTGCTTCGTTGACCATCGTTGCCGACAACTGGACAAATGAACGGCGTGGTCGGCGCGCCCGGGGTGCCCGAAAGCAGCCCGTGATCGATCGCTAAATCCGCAGCCCACCTTCTGCTTCCGTATGGAACCGGCTCACGCTATGTTTCAGCAAAACCCGAGCATTCCATGAAACAGCCTCCTTCAACCTCGCGCCGCCGCTTCCTCAAAACCTCAGCTGCCGCCGGCGGCGCGCTGCTCGCCAATCTCGATATCTCCCGTTTCGCCCACGCCGCCGGCAGTGACGAGGTGAAGATCGCCCTCGTCGGTTGCGGCGGCCGCGGCACCGGCGCCGCCGCCAATTCCCTCGGCAACGCCACGCACGCCGGCATGAAGATCATGGCCATGGCCGACGCGTTTCGCGACCGGCTCGACCGCAGCCACGCGACCCTGGAGAAGCAGTTCAAGGAAAAGGTGGACGTCTCCGAGGGCAACAAATTCGTCGGCCTCGACGCCTTCAAATACCTCCTCGAAACCAACGCCGACGTCGTCCTGCTCACCACGCCGCCCGGATTTCGCCCCCTGATGTTCGAGGCGGCGGTCAAGGCGGGCAAACACGTCTTCATGGAAAAACCCGTCGCCGTGGACGCGCCCGGCTACCGCCGCGTGCTCGCCGCCAACGCGGAAGCGAAGAAAAAAGGATTGTTCGTCGCCGTCGGCCACCACCTGCGCCACGCCACCAACCATCGCAACCTCATCCGGCAGATTCACGACGGCCTCATTGGCGATCTCCAATACACGCGCTCCTACTTCAATACCAACGGCATCTGGAACCGCGCGCGCACGGACGACATGTCCGAGATGCAATACCAGGTCCACAACTGGTACCACTTCGTCTGGCTCAGCGGCGACCACATCGTCGAGCAACATGTGCACGGCATTGATGTCTGCAACTGGATCACCCAGGGACATCCCGTCGAAGCCATCGGCATGGGCGGACGCCAGGTGCGCGCCCAAAAAGGCATCGGCGAGATCTTCGACCATCATTCCGTGCAATACACCTACGCCAACGGCGTGCGCAGCTTTAGCGAATGCCGCCAGATCCCCGGTTGCTGGCCGAGTTTCACGCACCACGCCCACGGCTCCAAGGGTTACGTCAGCTTCGAAGGCGGCAACGACAACGTGATGATTTACCTCCACGGCAAGGAACCCCAGCGGCTCAAAGGCGGCCCCGACGGCCACCAGATTGAATGGGACGATTTCATGGCCGCCATCCAGGCCCGCAAACCCTACAACGAAGTCGATTGGGCCGCCGACAGCACCATGACCGCCATCCTCGGCCGCATGGCCACTTACTCCGGCAAACTCATCCCCTGGGACGACGCCATCAAATCCGACCTCAACTACTTCCCCGACCGCCTCGATTGGAAGGCCGAACCCAAATCCAAACCCGGCCCCGACGGCATCTACCCCTGCGCCATCCCCGGCGTGACCAAGGCCCTGTAGTGGATCCCCGGTGGTTTTACTTTGACCGGTGAGAGGCGGGTCGCGTTAGATGGCGGGGTTCCGGGCGACATCGGTCCGAGGATTGATTTGAAGAGCCAACTCACAGCCTGGCTGCAACGCCATCGCAGTTCCACCCGTCTCGCGTATCTCCTGCAACTGGCTTCCCGCGTCATTTCCACGGGCCTGTCGCTGTTGTGGACGCGCTGGCTGCTGGAGGCGATGGGCAAGTCGCTGTACGGCTCGTTCGTGAGTTTTCAAGCCGTGGCGGCGCTGGGCGGGTTGGGCGACCTGGGAATGGGCGGCGCGGTGGGGTTGCGCGTCGGACAGCACCTCGGGGAAAAGAATGAGCAGGCGCTGGAGCGCTTTCTGGCGGCGGCGCGCGCCGTATTCCTGAGCCTGGCGGTGGTGGGCAGCCTGGTATTTCTGGCGCTGGCGCCGTGGCTGCCGCAGTTGCTCGGATTTGAAAGCGTGCCGGGGACGGGCTCCCTGACCTTGTTGTTCGCGCTGGCGGCGCCGGCGGTGGCGCTGATGGTGTTGCACAGTTACGTCAACAATTTGAACAGCGCCGGGCTGAACCTCGTATGGCCAATTCTTCCGCCGCTGGTGCTCGGGCAACTTGCGCTGCTGAGCCACACACTGCTGGCGCGCGCGCAAAGCCCGCTGTGGATGCAATACACGCCGTATCTGGTGGCGTCGGTAATCGGCCTCGGCCTCGGTTGGCTGTTGTTGCGCCGGGGCTGTCCGGAACTGGCGCATTTCCGTCCGCTGACGATGGACTGGCCATTGTGGCAATCGCTGCTGGCACGGAGCTGGTGGGTTTACCTGTATGGGCTCGGCACCTATATCTATACGACGACGGACCGGCTGATCATCAACGCCGGTTTCGGTCCCGAGCAGGTGCCGTTGTATCAATTGAATTACAAGGTGTGCGAACTGGCGATGTTCGCGGTGGTGACCTCGAGTGCGGTGGCGATGCCGAAGATCACCCAATGGTTTGCGTCGCCCGAACCGGCGGATCGCGTGCGCGCGATCGAGGAAGCGGAGCGGCTGAACCAGTTCCAGGCGTTCACTGGTTGCGTGGCGGCTCTGGTGTATCTGGCGGGCAACGATTGGTTCATGCGCTGGTGGCTGGGCGAATCGATGCAGGCGCCGGTGGAGTGGCAGATCGCTTTTGCGCTGAACCTGGCCATCACCACGGGCACGCAGACGGCGCTGGACTTGACGGCGAGGGTCAGCGATCGCGGACTGCGCGCCGGCGGGATCGCGATTGCCTCGACGGCGCTGTTGAACCTGGGATTGTCATTGGCCGCCATGAAGGCCGGTTCCATTCTGGGCATTGCCGCGGCGACGGTGGTGGCGCAATTGCTGCGGGGCTGGCTGGTGACGCGTTATACGACGCAGAAATTGAATTTGCGCCCGGGCGTGTGGCTGGTGCGGGGCGCGTTGATGCCGCTGGGCATTGTGCTGCTGGCGGGCGTGGCGCGGATGCATGTGGCGCCAGTCAACGCGGGGAACGCCGTGTTGCTGGTGGGCGGCTACGCGTTGCTGGCGGGCGTGGCGGCGGTGACACTGGGCATCACGCCGGATTTGATTCGCAAGGAACTGGCGATTGTGACGGGCATGTTCGGGCGGGAGAACGGGAAGAAGTGAGCGGACCCAGGGGGCGGCCAAAATTGCTAACTATTGGAATCCATCAAGACCCTGCGCGGGTTCTGACCGCGCGTCACGCGCGCGCGCAACCGTTGGCGCGAAACCAATCGACGGCGTCCTGCAAGGCCTGGCGCGGCGGCGTTTGCGGCAGGCCCAGTTCGCGGACGGCCTTGGCGGGATTGAAGAACATTTTGTACTTCGCCATGCGCACGCCGGCCAAAGGCGCTTTTGGCGCCTTGCCCGTGAACGAGGCGATGCCTTCATCAACATGCGCCGCCAGCAACGCGATGAAGTGCGGGATTTGAAACTTCGGCCCGGGCACGCCGGTGATTTCCTCAAGCACACCGAACGCTTGTTTCATGGTCCAGTTGCCTTCCGCATTCCCCAAAATGTAACGCTGGCCGGGGCGCCCCTTTTCCGCGGCGAGAAGGTGGCCGATGGCCACGTCGCGCACGTGCACCCAGTTCAAGCCGGTGTCCAGATACGCGGGCATCTTGCGGTTGAGAAAATCGACAATCACCTGGCCGGTCGGCGTGGGCTTCACGTCGCGCGGGCCGATGGGCGCGCTGGGATTGACGATGACGATGGGCAGACCCTGGCCGGCCAGTTCGCGCGCCACCTGTTCCGCGCGCCACTTCGAGAGCTTGTAATGATTGCTCATCTGCGCCTCGGACACGGGCGTCTCTTCATCGGTCGGCGTCACGCGCCCGTTCTGCTCCTTCGGCAGGCCGATGCAGCCGACGGTGCTGGTGTAAACGATGCGCGAACAACCGGCCTGTGCCGCGGCTTCCAACACGTGGCGCGTGCCCTCGACGTTCGCCGCATACATTGGCGCGTAATCCGGGAGCCACAGGTGATAGCTGGCGGCCACGTGAAAGCACCAGTCGCACCCGCGCATGGCCTGCGCCAGCAACGCGCGGTCGGCCACATCGCCTTCCACGCGCTCGAACTCGGCCCCTTGCAGGCCGCGCACATCACTCGACCGCCGCAAGAGGCACTTCACGCGGTGCCCGCGCGCGCAGAGTTCCTGCACGAGGTTCGCGCCGATGAATCCCGAGCCGCCCGTGACGAAGCAATTCATGTGGCGCGGTTATTTCCGTTTTGGCGGGGCATTTCAAACCTTATCCGAAGCGCTCACGCTTCTTTCTGCCAGCGCTTCAACGAGTCCTCCAGCGCCTCCTCCACGGGGCGCAGCTTCACGCCGGTGGCCAGCAGTTTCGACACGTCCAGCACGCAGTTGGACCGCGGGGTCGTGACGGCCACACGATAGAATTCCTCGTCGCTGGCCCAGAATTGAAAATCGCGCCCTGGATTGAGGATGCGCTGGACCAGGGCGACCACCTGCCGCGTGGTGACGTGGCCGGGGTTGGTGGCGTTATAGATGCCAAACGGCGCGCGCCGTTCCCACAAGTCGAGACACGCGCGCGCAAAGTCGCCGCGATGCGAAATCGAGTTCACATTGTCATACACCTTGGCGTAACGCTGGAGCTTGGACAGGTAATTGCGGGCGTGATCAAATTCATCGAACGGAATGCGCAATCGCCAGAGGTAGCTCTGGCCGAGGTTGGCGATGGCTTCCTCCGCCAGCGCCTTGGTGCCGCTGTAAAAGCTGCTCGGCGGATGGCGGAAGGTAAAATTCGGCTCATCGCTTTCGGTGAACCCCTGGATGGCCTCGGGGTGCGCGGCAATCAGCCATTGCATCTCGCGCCGCGTCAGGTCCGGTTCCACGCGGGTCCGGCCCTTTTCCGTCACCTTGGCCCCGTTGTAAACGCAGCCGGAGGAAACATGGCCCCAGGGAATGTTCGCCGCGGCACAGGCGTGGGCGATGGTGACCGGCAACAGCGTGTTGCCGGCCAGCGTGTCGGCCCGCGCCGTTTCGCAGGCATCGACGTTTGGCTTGCCGGTGTAGCCGGCGGCATTGATGACGAAGGACGGCACGGTGGAGCGCAAGTGTTCCAGCAGCGTGTCGAAGCGGGTGTAATCGACCTGCGCGCGCGCCAGCGGCGTGAATTCCCAGCGCCGCCGCTGCAATTCCCGCGCAAAGGCCTGCCCGATGTATCCTGAGGCGCCAAGAAGAAGTATCATGCGCGAAACAATTCGTTAGCCGCGCAGCCGGTTTGCCTCGGCCACGACGTTCCGGAGATAATCGCGGTATTCGCACTGCGGCATCTTCACCAGCAGCTTGTCCAGTTGCGTCAACGACAGGAAGCCACGCCGGAACGCCGCTTCTTCGGGACAGCCGATCTTGATGCCCTGCCGTTTCTCGATCGTCTGCACGTAGGCCGAGGCTTCGTGCAGGCTGCTGCTGGTGCCCGCGTCCAGCCACGCAAATCCGCGGCTCAACCGGTACACCCGCAACTGGCCGCGCTCCAGATACACGTTGTTCACGTCGGTGATTTCCAGTTCACCGCGCGCGGAGGGCTTCAGCGCCTTCGCAATGGCGACGATCTGGTTGTCGTAAAGGTACAGGCCCGGGACTGCGTAGTTGCTTTTTGGTTGCTTCGGTTTTTCCTCGATGGAAATGGCGCGGCCCTGGGCATCGAACTGCACCACGCCGTAGCGCACCGGGTCGTTGACGTGGTACCCAAAGATGGTGGCGCCCGTTTTGAACCCGCCGAACGCCTGGGGAAACACGTCACCGCCGTAAAACACGTTGTCGCCCAGGATCAGGGCCACGCTGTCCTGGCCGATGAACGATTCGGCGACGAGAAACGCCTGCGCGATGCCCTCGGGCCGGGGTTGCTCGCGATACTCGAAGGACACGCCCCACGCCGTGCCGTCGCCCAGCAACTGGCGGAAGCGCGGCAGGTCCTCCGGCGTGGAAATCAGGCAGAACTCGCGGATGCCGTTCTCGATCAGCGTGGTCAGCGGATAATAGACCATCGGCTTGTCGTACACCGGCTGAAGCTGTTTGCTTGCCACCAGCGTCAACGGGTACAAGCGCGAGCCCGCGCCACCCGCCAGTATGATGCCTTTCACGCATCACTACTTAACATCCGCCCCGCCCCGAGGCGAAACCAAAATCGCTTGGAGCCTGTCTCCCTCAAGTCCCGCCAGGGACGCCCGACAATAGCCCAGCGATTCCGGCCGCAAGGTTCGCGGAGGAAAAGCGCCGCGGAACCGGCGCACTCCCGGACGCTACCGCGTTCACCAAGCGCCCTGTGTGCCTCAGCTCTAGGCCGTAACGATGCAATGAAGCAACCACGAAGGGACACGAATTCACACGAATGACAGGCCAACGCGTGCTTTGGCCCAGAAAGCGTGACGCTCACCATTTGGTGAATGGGTTGTCCGGCGACGAAGACCGCGAAGACGCCCGATTTTATTCGTGTT
>JBFMBT010000320.1:0-7474 GCA_040754875.1 Verrucomicrobiota bacterium
GCCAAGCCGGAAGCTTTGGTGGTCCGCGAGGCCGTCGCGCAAACCGCGACGCCGCTCCGCCGGTTCACGCCCAAGGCGCGCGGTTCCGCCGGGCCGATTATCAAGCGTCACAGCCACATCAAAATTGTTCTCTCAGACGAGTAATTGCTATGGGCCAAAAGACTAATCCCGTCGGATTGCGGATCGCCGTCAACAAAGAATGGCGCTCCAAGTGGTTCGCGGAAAAGAAAGAGTTCGGCAAGCTGCTTGCCGAGGACCGCAAGATTCGCGAGCTGCTCAAGAAGAAGCTCGAATCGGCTTCGGTGCCGAAGATTTTGATCGAACGCGCCGCCACGCGCTGCCGCATCACCATTTTCACCGCGCGTCCCGGGGTCGTCATCGGACGCAAGGGCGCGGAAATCGACAAGCTCAAGGAAGAGTTGAGCAAGATGACCGGCAAGGAAATCTATGTGGACATCCACGAGGTCAAGACGCCGGAGTTGGACGCCCAATTGGTCGCCGAGAACGTGGCGTTACAGTTGGAGCGTCGCGTGTCGTTCCGCCGCGCGATGAAGAAGGCCGTGCAGACGGCCATGGATTTCGGCGCGGACGGCATCAAGATCCGTTGCGCGGGCCGCTTGGGCGGCGCGGAACTGGCGCGCGTGGAAACTTACCACGAGGGCAGCGTTCCGTTGCACACGCTGCGCGCGAACATTGATTACGGCTTCGCGGAAGCCAGCACCGTCTATGGCAAGCTCGGCATCAAGTGCTGGATCTGCAAGAAGGAAACCAAGCCTGCCGGCCCGGCAACGACCACGACGGCCACGGTGGCCAGTGTCTAGGAATTTTAACGCTGATTAAGAAGAGGAATTTGTTATGGCAATGATGCCCGCAAGAGTGAAGTACCGCAAGATGCAGCGCGGCAACCGGTCCGGGATTGCTTCCCGCGGCAATGCCGTCGCGTTCGGCGAGTACGGATTGCAGGCGCTGGAGCGCTGCTGGCTGGATGCCAAGCAGATTGAAGCGGCCCGCGTGGCGATCAACCGCTTCATGAAGCGCCGCGGCAAGGTCTGGATCCGTGTGTTTCCCGACAAGTCGTTCACCAAAAAGCCGCTGGAAACCCGCATGGGTCACGGCAAGGCGGGCGTCGAAGGCTGGGTGGCGGTGATCCGTCCAGCCAGTGTGTTGTTTGAAGTGGATGGAGTGCCCGAGCCGGTCGCCCGCGAATCCATGCGCCTGGCGGCGACCAAGCTGCCGATTCGTACCAAGTTCATTTCCCGTCACCATCTTGCCTAATCCGCCATGAAAATGAGTGAATTCAAAGATTTGACGCTGGTGGAGTTGCAGGCCAAGGGCCGCGACCTGCGCCAGGAACTGTTCAACCTGCACCTGCAAAAGGCGAGCAGCCAGTTGGAAAAGCCGGCACGCCTGCGCCTGTTGCGCAAAGATATCGCCCGGGTCGAAACCCGGATCAGCCAGTTGCGGAAGGACAAAGCCCCGAAAGCCAAGTGACGCGTATTTAAACTATGTCAGACAATAATTCAACCCGCAGCCAACGCAAAGACCGCGTCGGCGAGGTGATCTCGAACAAGATGACCAAGACGGTCGTCGTTCGTGTGGAGCGCCGTTTCCGGCATCCGCAATTCAAGAAGGTCGTGACCAGCTTCAAGAAGTTCTACGCCCACGATGAAAAGGGCGAGGCGAAGGTGGGCGACCGGGTTCGCATCGAGGAAACACGCCCGCTGTCCAAGATGAAGCGGTGGCGGTTGGTCGAAATTGTCGAGCGTGGCGGCGACGAGGCCGCAAACTAAATAGCGCGAGGATTTATGCTGCAAGTACGTTCCATTTTAGACGTGGCGGACAACACCGGCGCCAAACGCGCCGCGGCGATCGGCGTGCTGGGCCGCAACCAGCGCTATGCCCAGATCGGCGACGTGATCAAGGCCCATATCAAGGAAGCCGCCCCGGATGGCACCGTGAAGAAGGGTGACGTCGTCAACGCGGTCATCGTCCGCACCCGCAAGGCGATCCGTCGCAATGATGGCTCCTATCTGCGGTTTGACAGCAACGCCATTGTCATCATTGACAAGGACAACAACCCGCGCGGCACGCGCATCTTCGGGCCGGTGGCGCGCGAATTGCGCGACAAGAAGTTCATGAAGATTATTTCCCTGGCGCCGGAGGTCATTTGAGTATGAAGAGATTTCACGTCAAAAAAGGCGACGAGGTCGTAATCATCGCCGGAACCGAGCGCGGCAAGCGCGGCAAGATCAAAGAAGTGCTTCGCAGCAAGGACCGCGTCGTGATTGAAGGCGCCAAGCTGATGAAGAAGCATGTGCGCAAGAACCAGCAAAATCCGCAGGGCGCGATCGTCGAGTTGGAAGGCAGCATTCATGTTTCCAACGTCATGCTCGCGGAACGATATGACGCCGGAGCGGTCAAACGCGGTGGCGCCGTGGAGGAGACAAAGGGTTAGTGTATGAAGCCGAGACTTTTTGAGAAATACAACAGCGCCGTCAAACCGGCCTTGATGGACAAGCGGAAATACGGAAATCCGCACCAGGTGCCGCGCATCGAGAAGATTGTCATCAACATGGGCGTCAGCGCGTCTCTTGAAAAGGGCGCGGTGGAAGATGCCGCGCGCGACCTCACAATGATCACCGGGCGCAAACCGGTCATCAACAAGTCACGCAAGAGCATCGCGAACTTCAAGTTGCGCCAGGGCCAGGCCATTGGCTGCCGCGTGACGCTCCGGCGCGAGGTGATGTACGAGTTTCTGGACCGGCTCATCTCGGCGGCGCTGCCGCGCATTCGCGACTTTCGCGGTATTTCGTCCCGCTCGTTCGACGGTCGTGGCAATTATTCGCTGGGCGTCGCCGACCAGACGATTTTCCCCGAGATTGAACTGGACAAGATCAAGCGCACCCAGGGCATGGACATCACCATCGTCACTTCGGCGGGAAGCGACGACGAGGCGCTTGAACTGTTGAAACTGATGGGCATGCCCTTCGCGGAAGGAAGATGATTTATGGCAAAGACTTCATGGATTGAGCGCGACAAAAAGAAGCGCGCTGCTGTTAAGAAATATGCCGCCCTGCGGGCGGAGTTGAAGGCCAAGCACGACTACACCGGCCTGGCCAAGCTCCCGCGCAACGCCAGCCCCGTCCGGTTGACCAACCGTTGTGAGAAGAGCGGCCGCCGCCACGCGTACATCCGCAAGTTTGGCTGCTCGCGTCTGACGTTCCGAGAAGCCGCGTTGGCCGGATTGATTCCCGGCGTGACCAAAGCCAGTTGGTAAATTTATGAGCGATCCTATTGCTGACATGTTGACGCAGATTCGCAACGCGAATCAGGCGCTCGTTCCCGATGTTGAATTGGCGCATTCGAAGCTAAAAGAAAGCATCGCGAGCATCCTGAAGAAGGAAGGCTACATCGCCGACTGTTCCGTGGCGGGCAGTTCGGTCAAGCGCCTCAAGCTGAAGCTGAAGTTCCAGGGCCGCAAGGGCGTGATTGAAGGACTCAAGCGCGTCAGTTCGCCCGGGCTTCGCCGCTACGTGGGGGCCACGGAAATCCCGCGCGTGCTCGGCGGCATGGGCGTGGCCATCGTCTCCACCCCGCAGGGGGTCATGACCGGGACGGACGCCAAGAAGAAGAACCTTGGCGGCGAGTTGATTTGCTTTGTTTGGTAACCGCAACACGCTTTTGTTATGTCAAGAATTGGAAGAATGCCCGTCCCGATCCCCGCAAAGGTCAAGGTGGATATCCAAGGCGGATTGATCCGGGTCGAAGGCCCGAAAGGCAAACTGGATTTTACCCTGCCCAAGCGGACCACCGCGAAGGTTGAAGGCACCCAGGTCGTGGTTTCCCGCCAGGGGGAGGATGCCGAGGCCAAAGCCCTTCACGGGTTGAGCCGGGCCATCGTCAACAACATGGTCAAAGGCGTGAGCGAAGGTTTCGTCAAGAAGCTCGAGATTCACGGCGTCGGTTTCAAGGCCGCCGTTCAGGGCAAGACTGTCAACATGAGCCTCGGGTATTCGCACCCGATCCTTTACAGCATTCCCGACCAGATCAAGGTGACCGTTGAGGAAAACACCAAGCTGACGATTGAAGGTCCCAGCAAGGAAATGGTCGGCAAGGTCGCCGCGGAACTGCGGAGCTTTTATCCGCCGGAGCCTTACAAGGGCAAGGGCGTGCGTTACTCCGACGAGAAGATCGTCCGGAAGGAAGGCAAGACCGTTCAATAATTAACCGGCTACGGCAAAATCCGTGGCTGTCCTGAAATGAGAACCGAACAGAAGAAAGAATTGTTGCAGAAGCGCCGCTGGCGCATTCGCAAGAAGGTCACCGGCACGAGCCAGCGCCCTCGCATGAGCGTGCGCTTTACCGGAAAGAACATCCATGTGCAGTTCATCGATGACGGCGCGGGCCTGACGCTCGCGTCCGCCTCCACCGTGAGCAAGTCATTGCCAAACCGGGATGAACTGGGCGCAAACGTCAAGAGTGCGGCGCTGATCGGCAAACTGGCAGCCGAGGCAGCGCTCAACAAGGGCATCAAACAGGCAGTTTTTGACCGCAGCGGGGCGCGCTATCACGGCAAAGTGAAGGCGCTGGCTGATGCGGCTCGAGAAGCAGGATTGCAGCTATAACAGGAGATTTTATTGTGGCCGATCAAACTAGAAGCAACACAGGAGCAGGCAGAGGACCCGGTCGTGGCGGACCGCGTGGAGGGCGCCGTACCAAACCCGCCTCAGACAGTGCCGAAGTGCTGATTGATGGCAAGCCGGCCAACGAGCTGAGCGAAAAAGTCATCTTCATCAACCGCTCGTCCAAAGTCGTCAAGGGCGGCCGTCGTTTTAGCTTCAGCGCACTCGTTGTCGCGGGCGACAAGTCCGGCAAGGTCGGCCTTGGCCTCGGCAAGGGCGGTGAAGTTGCCGACGCCATCCGCAAGGGCGGCGAAATCGCGAAGCAAAACATGCTGAATGTTTCGCTTACTGGCAGCACCATTCCCCATGAGGTCTTTTCGGCCTTCGATGGCGCGCGCGTGTTGTTGCGTCCGGCCTCGCCGGGTACCGGCATCATCGCCGGCAAGACGGTCCGTGCCGTGGTGGAATCCGCCGGCGTGAAAGATATCTTGAGCAAATCACTTGGTTCGAAGAACGCGGCCAACGTGGCGAAAGCGACTCTCGCGGCGCTGCAACAACTTCGGCTGCGCGAGGAGATCTATCGCATCCGCGGCGTTGCGCGGACCACCGAACCGAAAGCCAGCAACTAAGTTTTTATGCGCTTACACGATCTCAAACCACGTCCGGGAGCCAAGCATCGCCGGAAGCGCCTGGGCCAGGGTGAATCCAGCGGCCACGGCAAGACCAGCGGTCGCGGTGGCAAAGGCCAGACGGCCCGTTCCGGCAGTTCCATCCGCATCGGCTTTGAAGGCGGTCAGATGCCGCTCATCCGCCGCATCCCCAAGCGCGGTTTCAACAACGCCGCCCATTCGATTGATTACATCGCGGTGAATCTCGATGCGCTCAATCGTTTTGACGACGGTGCGCGCGTGGACGAAGCGGCCTTGCGGGCAGTTGGCCTGGCGAAAGGCGCCGCTGCCGGCATCAAGGTTCTTGGCCGGGGTGAATTGAAAAAGAAGCTCACGGTGAGTGTTCACGCATTCAGCGCCTCCGCCAAGGCGGCGATTGAAGCGGCGGGTGGCACGTGCGAAATTGCTGCGAAGAAGGCGTAAACGGCGGTCTATTACTTAGCGAATGATCCGAGCCATCATCGATACCTTCGCCAACTGCTTCAAGATCCCCGAGTTGAAGTCGCGGATCTTTTTCACGTTGATCGTGCTCGGTATCTGCCGGCTGGCTGCCATGGTCCCCATTCCGGGCTTGGATGGCGCCGCATTGACGAAATGGTCGGAGCAAAGCGCCCAGTCCGGCGGTTTGCTGGGCATGTACAGCCTGTTCACCGGCGGCGCGTTGGAGCGCTGCGCCTTGGGCTCGCTGGGCATCATGCCCTACATCAGCGCGACGATCATCATCCAGTTGCTTAGCGCAGTCATTCCGAGCTTGAGCAAACTCGCGCGCGAAGAAGGCGGTCGCACCAAGATCATTCAATACGGCCGTTATTTGACCGTGTTGCTTTGCCTGGGGCAGGGCTTTGTGATGGCGATTGGCTGGGAAAACGCCGAGAAAATCTTCAGCGGTTTTCAAGGAAACCTGGTTCTCTACGAGAACGTGTGGTGGTATCGCATCCAGACCACGATTCTATTGACTACCGGTACGTTGCTGCTGATGTGGTTGGGTGAGCAAATCACCGAGCGTGGCATCGGCAATGGCATTTCACTGGTCATCACCATCGGCATTCTGGCCCGACTCCCGGCGGCTGCTCAAGGCCTTTACGTCATGTTTTTCCCGCCGGAAGGGGTGGAAGGCAAATACAACGTGTTTCATGCCATCGCGCTGCTGCTGCTGTTGCTCGCCGTGGTGGCTGGCGTGATTGCGGTCACCCAGGCGCAACGAAAGATCCCCGTCCAATACGCGCAACGGATGGTTGGGCGCAAGACTTACGCGGGTGGCAGCTCGTTCATGCCGCTGCGAGTCAATTATGCCGGCGTCATGCCCATCATCTTCGCGCAGGCGATTCTGATGTTCCCGGAGCGTATCCTTCAATTCCTTGGGGAAAGCTACGATGTGAAGTTCTTGCGCGAGATGGCGCTCCATTTCCGTGAGGGCGCGTTGTTCTACATGCTCGTTTACGGTGGCATGATCCTGTTCTTCTCCTATTTCTGGGTCGCCACCCAATTCAATGAATTGCAGATCGCCGATGATTTGAAAAAGCACGGCGGCTACATCCCCGGTGTCCGCCCCGGTCCCAAAACCAGCGAGTTTTTGCACTACACGATGAGCCGCATCACCCTGGCGGGTGCTTTGTTCCTCACCGGCATCGCCATCATGCCCATTTTGTTGAACCGTGAGATGCAGATTCCCTTTGAAGTGGCCACGTTTTTCGGCGGTACGAGTTTGTTGATTCTAGTAGGCGTAATGCTGGATACGATGCGGCAGATGGAGTCCCATCTGTTGATGCGGCATTATGATGGGTTTTTGCGTAGTGGACGAGGCGGCAAAGGGCCCCGTTTGCGGGGGCGCTTGTAATGTCGGCCATCATTAAAAGCGAACGAGACCTGGAAAAAATGCGGGCGGCTGGGCGTGTGGCGGCCACCGTGTTGGACGATGTGGCGTCCTGGATACACCCGGGTGTGACGACGAAGGCGATCGATGAATATGCCGCGTCCCGCATCAAGCATTACGGCGCCAAAAGTGCCTTTTTGGGATATCGCAAATATCCCTGCAACATCTGCATTTCGGTCAATGAGCAGGTGGTGCACGGGTTGGCGAGCGAACGCCGTGTGTTGTTCGGTGACATTGTCAGTCTGGATGTCGGTGTCTTCTACCAGGGATTTGTAGGATACACGGCCCGGACGGTGCCGGTGGGTGGCTGC
>JBFMBT010000321.1:0-7474 GCA_040754875.1 Verrucomicrobiota bacterium
TCTCTTTGGTTCGCGGCGCGCCTTGGGTGTGATTGCGATTACTCCAACCGTCCTTTGACCGGCTCGACACAAGTTCAGGAACCCGAAATCAACCGGCTTTTTGATTTTGAAAACAAAGGGCGGCGCCATGAACACAAACGAAGAATGCGTCTGGATGAGCCGCACCTCCCGCGGCGCGTGCGGGTAGGAACGCGGATTGAGCAGGAACGGCAGCAATTGCTCCTGATGAATCAAGGCTGTCGGCGAGTCCGACAAGTGTCCCGATCGGCGGTCGTTTCGCACGGGTCTTTTGATATCCTCAGCCTGTTGCTCTCTCCCCGCAGCAAGCGCGGGGAAGGACGGGGAGAGAGCCAGTGAAATCACCGGCGACCGCCGAATGGAACCCCGGGGAAGGAGAGGGTGAGGGCTGGGGCCTTGTCGGCTGGGCGAGAATCTCCGGTGTCAAGGTCGTGTGTCATCAAAATCAGTTCTATCAAGCCACGGTGCGGATGGCGTTGTGGGAACCGAAACCATTCGGCGCTCGAAGAGTGCAGGCCGGGTCATCAGTCCATTGCCCGTCCACAATGAAACGATAGTGATACGTGCCGGGAGCGAGTTTGACCGATGCCTCCCAAATCCCTTTGCCCCTTCGTTTCAGGGGGATGGCCGACGCTTCCCAGCTGGTAAAATCCGCGGCCAGCAACACACTGGCGGCCACGGGCGTATCGATGCTGAAGGTCTCTTTTTTAAGTGGGCTTGGTTTCATGGCGCAGGATTCATGTAATATGTGACTACTCGTTGATGCCCCAGTGCGCGTAACTCATGCGCAACACGGGAAACTGTCCCCAGCCGTCCTGGAAAAGACTTTCCTCTTCCGGGTCCGGACTGCCCACCTCCGCCCGCGTCCAGTCGCCCACGCGGGAGCTGCCGCACAGGTACGTTCCAGCCTCCAGGTTGGAAATAAAATGCAGCCCCTTGCTCGCGGCCAGTTCATGGAGCAGGGTTCTCGCCTCTTCCGTTTCCTCGTCCATCAGGCACACCAGCAAATGGTCGGACCGCGTATCGCTGGCCGGCAGACCCGCCGCACATCGATCAAACGCGGGTGACAACAATGTCTGCGAGTCGAGTGCCACGATGATCATGTCCGCTTCGGACGCCTCGTAAGCGGCTTGTCCCGCCGCCTCCGCGTCGCCCAGGGCCTGGAGTTGCCAGAGGTGGTTTTCGAACATGAATTCCTGGTCAAAGCGCCTCTCCAGTTGGAGAAACAGATTGAAGGCCCGGTAACCTTCCGCGGGCTTGCTGTAGAGGATGAACACTTTGAACCAGTCTCTTGTTTTCGCAGGATTTGTTTTCATTTTCGGCTTGCTGTTGGGTTGCTCAGACCGGAAGGAGCAACTGGTAGTCCGACGGCAAATGTCCGGTCTGCCGCTCAAATTCATCGATAAATCGCGCCGCGGAGGGGAAGCCCAGTTCCTCCGCGATTTCCTCCACGCTGAAGTGCGGATTCAATGCGTTCGGGCCTCGGTCGGGCCACGGAGAAGGCGCCGTCGCCGACGGTTGAAAAGGATTTGCTCCACGCGCTGCCAACGTCTTGTTCCAATTCAATCGTTGCGTCCATGGAAACAATGATTAATCCCTGCCGCGTGAATCGTCCATCGGCGTGGACACCATACAAAAATAAGGGATTTGCCTAGGGGGAATGGCCGGATTGCAATACGGGCATGGGCATCACGCGGATTACCCCTTGGCAAGATAGCATCCAGAACCTTTGCCAACGGCAAACCCGCCGCCTTGCCGCCACCCCTCCTTGAAATCCGGCCCGCGGCCCGCACTCTCCCGAAATCACCCGCTGGCCAGGCTCCATCCCGCCCAATCAAGCCAGATCAAACCATGTCGCCTCGACGGTTGAATATTACTTCCCGCCGATACAATACAGTGCCTTGTCCGAGCGCAGGAGCAGTTTGCCGTCCAACGGCACGGGGCTGCCGTTGAAGATCTCATCCGGTGGCGCGAGGATGTTATGTGCGAGCAGTTCAAAGGAGGGCTTGGCCGCCACCACGTACGCGCCTCGCCCTCGGCTGACATAATACAGTCGTCCCTCAATCAACACCGGTGAGGCGAAGAATCGGTCGGGCTTGGGTGCGAGGCGTTCCTCATAGACCACTTCACCGCTCTCGCCTTTCAAACAATACACGATGCCCTTGCTGTCGCTCACCCAATACAGATGGCCATTGTGAAAGACCGGCGACGTCACGTTGGAACCTTTCTCCAGCCGCCACAACACATGCGTTTGCGTGACATCGCCCTGGCCGCCGGTGCGCACGGCCATCGCCTGGCCACTCGGATGACCGAGTACATAAATGATGCCCTGGTGCGCGACGATGCTGGGACAAAGTTCCGCCGCGCGGATGCCCTGGCAAAACCACAATTCCTTGCCCGTGTCCGGGTCAAACGCGCGCAACCGTCCGTTGGTGCTGACGACCAGTTCGGGTTTGCCTTTGCCCGCATCGACCAGCGCCGGCGTGTTCCACGCGCGCGGAAAACCCTTGGTCACGCGCCAGACGACCTTTCCATTCGTCTTGTCCAGCGCCAGCAGCGGATCGCTTTCCATGCTGGCGTTGATGATTACGAGATTCTTGTAGAATACCGGCGACGCGCCCGCACCCCATTCGTTGGTGCCATTACCGACGTTGACGGACCAGAGCTTTTCGCCCTGATAGTTGAATGCCCACACACCCGAGTTGCCGAAGAAACAAACCACGCGTTCGCCGTCGGCCGCCACCGAACTGGAGGCATAACCATGCAGTGTCACATAGGGGCCTTGAAATGCTTCCACCTGCTGTTCCTGCTTCACCTCGCGCGTCCAGCGAACCTTGCCATTTGCGGCATCGAGACAAACCAGCACACGCTTGAGTTGCGACATCTCGCCCGGCGTTTCCTTGGTCAATCCGTAACCGGTGTAACTGGTCACAAAGATATTTCCTCGGCTGACAATCGGCGTCGAAGCGCCGGGCCCGGGCAAATCCGTTTTCCAAACGACGCCTTCGTTGGCGGACCATTTGAGCGGGGCGCGCGCGCCAGGGGCGATGCCGTCGGCGTTTGGGCCGCGAAAGGCGGGCCAGTCGGCGGCAGCGGAAGCGGAAGCCAAACTGCACAGAACCAAGGGAAGGAATCTTAGCTGGGACATGCTGATGTTATAGGTCGGAAGTGGCCGCGTTGGCAATGGCGGGCGCGGGGAGCGGGAGCGCGGCGTTCACGCCGCTTCGACGCAACGAACCCGAACCGATGCCGCAACCGACCGCTGAGCACGTCCTGAAGTTGAAGCGGCGTAAGCGCGCGTAAACGCCGCGCCCCAAAGCATCACCGGCGGTTGAATATGCGGATATGCCGCCCTATCAAACGCTTCCACCGCACCGATAAATTTTGCAAATCGCCTTAACGCTGTTACCTTTGCGGGCTATGTTCAGGGTGACTGAAGATTCACATGTCGCCGTCGCACACGATGTGCCGGCGGGCGGCAAAGCCATGCTGCACGACAAGCAGAGCGAACGCGACCACCGCGAATTGCGGATCGACAAGGTCGGCGTGCGCGGCTTGCGCTTTCCCATCCAGGTCAAGGACAAGGCGCACTCACTCCAGAACACCATTGCCACCATCGGCATGTATGTGGACCTGCCCAAGGAATTCAAGGGCACCCACATGAGCCGGTTCATCGAGGTGCTCAACGCCCATGGCAGTGTCATCCACGTGGAGAACATCAACGACATCCTGCATGCGATGCAGGTGAAGTTGAAATCGGAGACCGCCCACCTGGAAATCGAGTTTCCGTACTTCATGACCAAGAAGGCGCCGGTGTCCGGCATGGAAAGCGTGATGGATTACACGGCGCGCTTCGATGCCACCGCCATCCGCAAGGAAATTGATTTTGTGTTGTCCGTGTCCACGAGTGTCACGACACTTTGTCCCTGTTCGAAAGCCATCAGCCGTCACGGCGCGCACAACCAGCGCGGGACGGTCACGGTGCAGCTTCGTTCGACCGAATCGATCTGGATCGAGGACGTCATTGCCATGGTCGAGGCGTCAGCCAGCAGCGAACTTTACGGGTTGCTGAAACGTCAGGACGAGAAGGCCGTGACCGAGCGTGCGTACGAAAATCCGGTGTTCGTGGAAGACCTCGTGCGGAATGTCGCCCTCAAACTCAACGCCCATCCGGCGGTGACGTGGTACAAGGTCGAGGCGGAAAATTACGAAAGCATCCACAATCACAATGCGTATGCCTGCATTGTGAAGCATTGAGCGGGGCGGGGAGGGGCACCAGGGCAAGAAAGGGTTGGTTTTCCAAGTGCCTGATTTGACGCCGTAAGGGGGCCGACAATCCCGAGCCACACGCTTTGCCAACCCTACACCAATCCTTCCAGCAACTGCGGCAACCGCTCCATGCTCCGTCGCAACTGCGCCTGGGCGATCGCGTGTTCCTCGGCCGAGCGCCGCGGAAACAGTATCCCCCAGCCGGTGACCTTCATCCAGCTTTCGGCGTCCGCCGATTTGTCCGCCGGCATGATGTCGATGCCCGCGCTGCGCGCCAGGCCGTCGGCGATTTGCACGGCGGCAATGATCTGCGCGTGATGCGCCGCGCGTTCCGGCTCCTGATGGTAGCGCGCCGTATCGACCAGCACTTGTGGCAACCGGTGTTGCTCCAGATAGATCGCGCCCAGCTCCGCGTGGTCCATTCCCAACACCTCGCGCTCCAGCGGGCGGATGTCGTCCACGGCCATTTCGCCGCGGCAATAGATCGCGCGGAAATGCTCGGAAAACGCCGAGGACATGACGATCACCCCCACGTCGTGCACCAGGCCCGCCACGTAATCGACTTCGTCGTCCGGCGACGAAATCAGATTGGTCACCTCCCGCGTCAACATCGCCGTGCCGATGCAATGCTGCCAGAAACGCCGCCAGCCAAACGGCGTGTTGCCCGCCAGCCGCTGGAAATCCTCCACCACGGGCGTCACCATCGCCAGTTGGCGGATTTGCCGCACGCCCAGGTAAAACACCGCTTCCTCGATGCTTTTGATCGGCGTGCTGAACCCGTAATACACCGAATTGACCAGCCGCAACAGCCGCGAGGTCAGGCTCGGGTCGCGCCGGATGACCTCGGAAATCTGCTGCGTGTAGCGCTGGTCCGCGCCCAGCAGGTCGCGCAATGCGCTGTCCACGCTCCTTAGCGAAGGCAGCCGGGCGCATCCGCTCACGCGGGCCTCAATGGTTTCGCGCGGCAACGGCGCGCATGGATGTTCGCCCATCCTCGTCAAGACACTCATTTGTCACCCTCACATCGGCGTTCCTCCGGAAAAGTTAAGCGCTTTTTTTGCTCAAGTTATTCCGGCGCGCGCCGATGTGTCCGGTGTCATGACACCACCATCCGGGCAAAAACTATGGAACGTCTGGCCATCATCGCGCTCGTTCTGATCGCCGCCTGGGCGGCCCGCGGCGCTTATCTGCCGTTTCATGGGCCGGCGACGCTGCGATTTCGCGTACACTCTTCCGAGGGGCCGTCGGCGCTGCCTCCGCTTCTGGAGCCGGTGGCGACCAATCTGCTCGTGACCGTGACCAACACCGTCTTCGTCACCAACGTCGTCACCGTCACCGTGACAAATCTCGCGCCCGCCGCTTCTGCGGTCGCCACCAACCTCGCCGCCGCCTCCCCGTCGCCCGCGCCCACCATCCATCCCGCGCCCGAAGCCGCGCCGCTGCCGCCGCAATTGTTGCTGCCGTTCTTCCGCAACAACACCAATGCGCCCACGATCGTCGCGCCCGTTGGCTTCACACCGCCTCCGCTGACGCCGCCCGCTTCCAGTTCGGCGACGTTTGAAAAGCGCTGAGCCATGCCGCGCGCCTTCGTCCAATCCGCCATCGCCTTCGCGCGCGTCCTGGCGCGGACCAGCCTGGCCGCTTTGACGGCCACCGCGGCGTTTGCGGCGCCGGATCCTCCGCCCGCGTCGTCCAACACCGAAACCAATCCCCTCCCCGCGCTCGCCGTCACCAACGCCGCCGCGCCCCCCGCGCCGCCCAAACTGGCCGGCCTGCCGCCCTCGGACAATTTCAGCGAAAATGCGGAACAGACGCGCGCGTTCACCCAGCAAATCGAGCTCGCCCGCAAACTCCGTGAGCAATCCGATTGGAGCCAGGCCGAGCCCATCCTCACTCGCATCCTCGAAGGCCGCGCCCCGCCGCCGGCCAAACGCGACGCCCTGCTCGAACTAGGCCTCCTCGCCGAGGCCCGCCAGCAATGGACGCGCGCCCAGCAGATTCACGCCCAGTTCATCCGCCTTTACCCCGAGGACCTGACCGTTCCGGACCTCTACCTGCGCCAGGGCCTCATCTATCGCAACCTGGGCGCCCCAAACATGGCTTTGGGCAAGTTCTACGCCGTCATGAGCGCCGCCCTGAGTTTGAAATTCGACAACCTCGAACGTTACCAGCGTCTTGTCCTGCGCGCCCAGACCGAGATCGCCGACACCTATTATCTTCAAGGAAAGTTCTCCGATGCCGCCGAGTTTTTCGTCCGCCTGTTGCGTTTGAATGACCCCGCCCTCAACCAGGCGCAGATCACCTACAAACTCATCCGCACGCTGTCCGCCCTCCAGCGGAACGAAGAATGCGTCGCGCGCGCCCAGGCTTACCTCGAAAAAAATCCCGCCACCTCCGAAAGCCCTGAGGTGCGTTTCCTCCTGGCCGACGCGCTCCGCAAGCTCGGCCGCACGCACGAAGCCACCGCGCAGGTGTTGACACTCCTCCAGTCGCAGCAGGCCGTCGCCGATGCGCGCCCCGACCTCTGGCGTTACTGGCAGCAGCGCACTGGTAACGAAATCAGCAACCAGCTTTACAAGGACGGCGATTACCTCAACGCCCACGAAATTTACTCCCAACTGGTCGCGCTGGACGATTCCCCCGCCTGGCGCATGCCGCTGCAATATCAAATCGGCCTCGTATGTGAAAAATTGGAACAGCCGGACCGCGCCGCCGCCGCCTTCCAATCGGTCATCGACGCCTCCGCGCGCCTCGGCACCAACGCCACCCCCGCGCTGGAATTTGTCGTCAGCATGGCCCGCTGGCGGCTCACGCAGACCAAATGGTCCGGCCAGTCCGCCGCCCGCCTGAGCGCCATCGCCACCAACGCCCCGCCCTCCGCCGCCAAACCATGAACACGCCCGAACCACTCGCCGACGCCCTGCAACAACACCACGCCCTCTGCCTCGAAGCGCTCGCCCTCGCCGAGCAGGAAAGCCGCGCCCTGCGCGACCCGGATAACGCCGCCGCCTTCGATGTGGCCCGCCGCCGCCGCCAGTTGGCGCCGCGCCTGGAAGCCTCTCTTGCCGCCTTGCGCGCGCAACGGCTGGCGCGTGATTCGTCCGCCCCGCTTTCCGCCGAGGCGTTGCGGCAGCTCCGCCAGACGCAGGACCTCATCATGCGCGCTTTGGTTTTGGACCGGGAAAAC
>JBFMBT010000322.1:0-7448 GCA_040754875.1 Verrucomicrobiota bacterium
CCCGACGCGTCGGGCTGGTGGAGGAGGCGATCGGTTTCAAAGCGTCGGGCGGCGCTTTATCGTTAACTGAAATTAGCTGAAAACTCGGATGCCGTGACACGCACGATTTGGCATGGCGCTCGCGGGCATGGATGGTTGTGGCACGGGACACGGCATGCCCGACACGCGTTAACGGGTGCTTCCCTGGCGCACTCATTTGCGAGTCAAAAAATATCCGAAAACGCGGCATTTTCAAGGCAAGAGATTTGAATTTTAAGCCGTGGGCATGCGGACTTTTTACTCGTGTCTCAACGCCACCATGGGGTCCACTCGCGTGGCGTTGCGGGCGGGCAGAATTGAAGCCACCAATGCCACAATGCCGAGCAGCGCGGCCGGACCCAGATAGACAATCGGGTCCCACACCAATACGCCGTAGATACCCGCGCGCAACGCGAAGGCAGCACCTGCGGCGAGCGTGAGACCGATGGCGGTCGCCCAAAGGACGAGCACGGCGCTTTGGCGGAGGACCAGCCAGAGCACCTGCCGGCGCGAAGCCCCGAGCGCCATGCGTACGCCGATTTCCCGGGTTCGTTGGGAAACCATGCCGGCGATCATGCCGTGAAGGCCGACCGCTGCCAGCAGCAAAGCGAGCGCGCCAAGGATCCCGCCCAGTCGCGCGAAGAGCAGGAAGGGTTTCATCCAGTATTCGAACAAATCCCGCAACGGCCGCGTGTAAACCGCCACATCCGCTGCCACAAGGCTCTGCGCCGCGACCGCCATCGCCGAGGTCGCGAGGGCGTTCCGGCCATCGTGACGCACCAGCAGGAGGGCGCGTGGTTCTTCCAGACGGGAGTCATGTCGCCACGGCAGAAATACATCCGACCCGAATCCGGCGATCGTATAGCGAGCAGGTGAAGGCGCATGTTCGTACACCGATGAGTCGAAGGCCGATGAGACCACACCCACGACCTCTGCGAACGCCCCGTTTTCGCCCACTTTCAACCGGCGGCCAATGGCGCTGCGTCCCGGCCAGAGTCGTTGCGCCAGGGTTTTGCTGACGATCACGGCGGCCGTGTCATCCCCGGTGAAGGCGCGTCCTTGCAGAATCGGCATTCCCATGGTTTCGAAAAACTCCGGTGTTACGCGCGAAGGGAATGGGGAAAGGCCGTGGACGTCGGCTGGTTCGTGCGCGTCATCGGCGAGCAGGGCAGGTGGTTCATGGTAGTCGCGTGGGTGAAGGTGCGAAATCAAGGCCGCCGCTTCGATCCCGGGCATCAACGGCGCCTGCCGAACCAGGTCGGCCTGGCTCTGGGAGATGCGGGCGGGCTCGAAGCCCTTGCTCCAATAGTCCACCTCCACCAGCATAACGCGGCTCAGGTCGGTCCGGTATTCCCGGTGAATGCCCTGCCACGCGATTTTCACCAGCAACCCGGCCACCACCAGAAGCAGGAGGCTGACAGTGAACTGGGAAACGATCGTGGCGTCACGCCAGCGCGACGGTCGCAAGCCAAGCGCGGTCCCGGGCATTTCGCCCTTCAAGGCATTGTTGGCCAGGTCTGGCCGCGACGCGCGAAGGGCCGGCAGCCATCCCACCACCAACCCAGCCGTGGCTGAAAGCCCCAGAGTGAAAAGAAGGATTCGCAAGTCCGGCCGCAGATCGAGCAGGGGTGTTTGGGCCTGCGAGTATTGGTTCACCTCTCCAAGCAGGAAGCCGCGCAGCAGCCCGCAGGACCACGTGGAAAGCATCAGTCCGGCCGTGCCGGCCAACACGCCCAGCACCACGCTTTCAGTCAGGAGTTGCCGCAGCAGTCGGCCACGTCCCGCGCCCAGCGCCACGCGGATGCCCAGCTCGCGCGTACGCGCCGCCGCGCGGGCCAGCAGGAGATTGGCGCCGTTTGCGCAGGCGACCAGCAGCACAACGATCGAGATGCACTGCACCAGCAGCGCCAGCCGCAGTTCCTCACCTTCGAGCAAACGGAAGCGATAACCGGCGGTAAGATTGCCCGACCAGCGTTGTCTGGAGCGAACGTCTCCGCCGCTGACCTTCTCCGGAAACGCGGATGCCAGTTGCTCCTCCATCACCGCCATTTCTGCCTGCGCTTGGCGCAAGGTCACGTCTGGCTTCAGCCGGGCAAACCATTGGATGCGTTTCTGCGAAGCGTCGCCCACGATGGATTTCCCCGGCTGCAACAGCGGCTGCGACATCAATGGCACCCAAAAATCCGTGCGTTGGGCGAAGAAAGGTTCTGCGCCGGGAAACGACTCCGGCCCGATGCCGACGACGGTGAACGCCGCGCCGTTGAGCAGAACGGTGCGGCCGATGAGTCGGGGGTCGGAAGCGAACCGGCGCTCCCAGCATTCATGGCTGACGACCGCCACCCCGGTTTCGCCGGTCCGCTGATGCTCGTCGCCCAGGAAGTACCGTCCCAGCGGCGCATCTGCGCCAAGCGCTTCGAAGTAATCCCGAGACACCATCAACACCCGTGCCGGCTCGGCGGCGGCTTCCGTTTCCGTGCCCTCGCGGGCCACGACGCGCGCCCTTGAGATGCCCGCGACATGCGAGAATACGGAACTTTTCCCGCGAATGTGCTCGAACTCAGTATGCGAGAAGTACCAATAGGAGCGGTCGGAAAACACGATGCGCCCGGGTTCCTTGACCCCGGGGATGGGCCGGAGGTTCATCGCGTTGAAGAACGTGAACACGGCAGTGTTGACCGCGAGGCCCAGGGCCAGCGACAGCACGGTTACGAGCGTGAAGCCCGGATGCTTGAGCAACTGGCGGAGGGCGTAGCGGAGGTCGCTCATGGAGAATGACGAATGACGAATGACAAATGACGAATGAAGTCTGAAGGACAAAGGGCCAAACCAGGAATCTGATTTTGCGATTTTCTATTCATGGCGCAAGGCTTCCATGGGGTTGACTTTGGCGGCGCGGCGGGCGGGGAGCCAGCAGGCGAGCAGGGCGGTGAGCAACGAGATCAACGTGACGCCAACGAATGAGAAGGCGTCGGCCGTGACGAGGTTGCGCATGCCGGCCGTGAGGAGTCGGGCCATGCCCATGGCGCCGACCAGGCCGATGGCGACGCCGATCAGGACGACGCGCATGCCCTGGTGGATGACCAGGCCCACGACGTCGGCTCGTTGCGCGCCCAGTGCCATGCGAATGCCAAGTTCGTGCGTCCGCCGGCTGACGACATAGGCCATGACTCCGTAGATGCCGGTCGTGGCCAGCACGAGCGCGAGCAAACCCAGTCCCGCCGCAAAGATTCCCGATGCCACGATCGGCGCCAGACTGATGTCCATCACGTCCCGCAACACTTGCGTAGAGACTTCGACCTGACGGTCGACTGTTTGGATTTCGCGGGTCACCAGCGGGATCATCGCCTGCGGATCACCGGCCACCCGAGCCATCAATGTCATGCCTTGCAAGTGGGGAGTGTCGTTGCGCAAGGGCAGGTACAGGTCGCCTGCGAACACGGCTGAAAAATAGAATGACCGCCCCGGCACCGCTCGCATCGCTTCCGCGGACATGCCGTCGCGCGCGACGCCCACCACCTCCCACATCGTCGGGTCCGTGCCCAATTGGAAGCGTTTGCCGATGGCGCTTTCTTCAGGCCAGCAGGTGCGGGCCAGTTGCTGGCTGACAATGACGACAGGCTCGTTTTTTCGAAGATCGTCCTCGTTGACCCCGCGGCCCTGGAGAATGGGTATTTGCAATGCTTCGAAGTAACCCGGAGTGAAGTAATGGTTCTGGCCCCGGGAACTCGGACCGAGATGGGCGAACCTTTCCGGTGAGCGCCCTTCAAGGGTGATGGTGGTTCGCTGTTCGCCATGGTGGGGAACAGAAGCCAGGCCCAATGCCTCGACGCCGGGAAGGGCGGCCAGGCGATCCTGCAATTCGCGATGGAAGGTTCTGGTTTTGGAGGCGTCGTAAGGAACCTGCAATTGGACCATCAGCACGTTGCGGTTGGAAAAAGAAACGTCGCGGCGCGAAGCAGCCAGCGTGGCCTTAGTCGTCAGTCCGGCGACAATCAGCAAGGACAACGACACGGCGACCTGGCCGATAATCAGTGCGTTGCGGAGGTCGGCCCGGGAGAGTTTTGGGCCCACCGTGCTGCCTTCCTCCTTCAGCGCGGGCGCGAGGTTGGAGCGCAGAAAATCCAGCGCCGGGGCGAGGCCAAAAATCATGCCCGCCGCCGCCGACAAGGCCAGGGAATAACCGACCACGCGGATATCCAGACTGAAATCCAGGCTCTCAAGATAATGCCGATACTCGGGAAACAGTTGAGAGGTGAACGCTCGCATGAAATTCGAGCACCAATGACTGAGCAGCAACGCCGCCAAGCCACCGACCAGAGCCAGCACGACGCTTTCGGTGAGGAATTGACGGACCAATCGGGCGCGGGAGGCACCCAGGGCCTGCCGGATCCCGGTTTCCTTGCGCCGTTCCGCCGCGCGGGCCAGTTGCAGATTGGCGATGTTGGCGCAGGCGATGAGCAGCACGAGTCCCAGGATCACGGAGAGGCCGGTCATTACCTGCCATCCCTGCTTGTCGTTCAACTCGGAGAGGGATATGCGCGTGAATCCGGCCGACAACGTCACCGGAGATGGGGCGACCGGCTCCCTGGTGCCGTTGCCATCGCGCTGGTTCATCTGAGCGTTCAAGACCTCCAGTTCCCTTTCCGCGTGCTCGGGAGAAACGCCCGGTTTCAACCTGCCGATCAGCCGAAATCCGTAATGCTCCCTGCTCAGGGAAGGAACGCGACCCTGTCGTTGCAAGGGGCTCCACGCATCCGGCGCGTCATCCACGCCGTTGCGGGCCGGTTGCATGAGGTTGGTGGAAGGTTCGCGTCCCGGAAAGGATTCCGGCGCGATGCCGACAATGGTGAAAGCCTCGCCGTTGAGGCGGAGAGATTGTCCGATGGCGCGCGGGTCCGCGTGAAAATGCTCCTTCCAGAAGCGATGACTGAGCACAACGACCGGCGCACCGGACGCGTCGCCATACTCGTCGGGGAAGAAGTAGCGTCCCAATGGAGCGTCGGCGCCCAGGACTCCGAAGTAATCACCGGCAACGACTTGCAGAAACAGGCGGTCAGGCAGGGAACTGGAGGGTGTCTCCCTTTCCAGATCAAACCGGCTCGCCGCGCTGGCGGTCAGACCCGCGAACGAGGTGGCGTGGTCGCGATAGAATTCGAACTTAGGAAGGCCGAGGCGCCTGGGTTCCAATTGATAGACCACGCGTTGCGGATCCTTGATGCCGGGCAGCGGGCGCAGGGCCGCGGAATTGAATGCGGAAAAGAGGGAGACATTCACACCCATGCCCAGCGCAAGGGTGAGAACGGCGACAGCGGTGAAGCCGGGGTGCTTGAGCAACTGGCGGAGGGCGTAGCGGAGGTCGGACATGATTCGTTAAATGCGTTGAATAGTTGAAGCGTTAAATCGTTAAAATCGTGGAACAGTTCATTCGTTACGCAAGGCGACCATGGGGTTGACGCGCATGGCGCGCAGGGCGGGGATGAAGCAGGCGGCGAGTGCGACGAAGGTCAACAGCAGGGCGACGCCGAGAAAGGTGGTGGTGTCGGTGGTGCTGATGGCGAAGAGATGGGCTTCGAGGACGCGCGAGAGCGCCAGGCTGCCGGCCAGGCCGAGCGCGACGCCAATGAGCGTGAGTTGCATGCCCTGGCGGATGACGAGATGGAGCACATCGGTCCGTTGCGCGCCCAGCGCCATGCGGATGCCGATTTCGTTGGTGCGTTGCGCCACGGCGTAGGCCATGACGCCGTAGATGCCGACGCTGGCAAGCATCAGCGCGACGAGGGCGAAGACGCCGATGACCAGGGAGCGGAAGCGCGGACGGGCGGTGGCTTCATCGAGATAATTCTGGATGGTGCGGAAATAGATGAGCGGCTGGTCGGGATTAAGGAGGCGCACCTGCTCGGTAATCACCGGCGCCAATGACTGGGGATTGGACGCGGCGCGGACGGTGAGAAACACCGATTGAAAGGGCCATTGCTGATAGGTGCCGTAAATCTCCGGGCGCGTTTCCCCGGTGAGACCAGTGTTCTTGACGTTGGCGACGATGCCGATGATTTCGGCCCGCCCGCCGCAATCGAGTTGTTTGCCGACGGGGTCTTCGCCTGGGTACACGGCGTCGGCAAAGGCCTGGTTGACGAGCAAGACGCGCCCGGCGGCGGTGGCGTCGGACTCGGTGAACTCGCGGCCGCGAAGCAAGCGGATGCCGTAGGTTTTCAGATAATCGGGAGTTACCACGCGGACACCAACCTGAGGGCGTTGGGCGAGCGGGGCCATGGGACGGTCCGTGCGGGCGTATTCAGTGGGCCAGCCGCTGCCGCGGTCGGGAATCATGGAGACGGCGCAGACCGCCTGCACGCCCGGCACAGCGCGCAGGTTGTCCATCAATTGCTGCAAAAAGATACGGCGTTTGGCGGGCTGGTCATACGACGCGCCGGTCATGGTGACATCGACGGTGAGGAGTTCCTCGGTGTCGAAGCCGGTTTCCACCGCCTGCAAGCGATGGAAGCTGCGCATCAACAAACCGGCGCCGATGAGAAGCATCAGAGCCAGTGCGACCTGTGCCACGGTGAAAAGGCTGCGCAGACGTTGATGGGCCAGCCCGCCGGACACGCGGCCGCCGCCTTCCTTGAGCGCTTCGTTCAAGTCGGCCTTGGACGATTGCCAGGCCGGGGCCAGGCCGAAGATGAACCCGGTGCCGAGGGACACGGCGAGTGTGAACAGGAGCACGCGCCAGTCGATTTGCACGAGGTCGATTCGCGGAATGCTGCCGGCGCTGAACTGCACGACGAGCCGGGTTCCGCCATAGGCAAGCAGCGTGCCGGCGATGCCGCCGACGAGCGCGAGGAGCACGCTTTCGCACAGCAACTGCCGGACGATGCGCCAGCGGCTGGCGCCGAGGGCCGTGCGCACGGCGACCTCGCGCTGGCGCGACAGGGCGCGGGAGAGGAGGAGATTGGCGACATTCGCGCACGCGATGAGCAGCACCAACGCGACCGCGCCCGAAAAGATGAACAGCGAAGGGCGCACATTTGAAACCGTGGTTTCCAGCAATGGTTGCAGATGCGTTTGCGAACCCATGGCGAGGTATTGGCCCTTCTGTTCCAAGTGCCCGTATTCGGAATGGATGCGGGCCTGGATGGTGTTCAACTCCGCCTGGGCGCGCGCCAGCGACACGCCGGGTTTCAGGCGCGCGACCACCAGCAACTGCGCTCCGCCCCGGCGCGCCGGCCACTGCGGCATGTGCGCGCATGAGACCCAGACATCGGCGGCGGGCTGGCGGAAGCCCTCGGGCATGACGCCGATGATTTCATAGGAATGGCGTCCGGCATTTTCCAAGGTGATCTTTTTACCGATGACCTGCGGGTCGCGGTCGAAGATCTGGCCCCACAACCGATGGCTGATAACCACCACGCGCCGGGCTCCCAGGGCTTCCT
>JBFMBT010000323.1:0-7440 GCA_040754875.1 Verrucomicrobiota bacterium
CGCGATCCGAGTCCCGCGCGTTGACCGGCAACGCCAACCAGCGTAGTTTGCGCGTGATGTCCCTTCGCCTGATTCGCGCGAACCGCCGGGCGCCGTTGCTGGCGGCCCTGTTCGCCGGCCTGTTCGCAACGTCCTGCGCGAGCCATCGGCCCGCGCCACCTCACGCCGCTGCCCCGCCGGAAAATTACATGCGCCTGGCGCGCCCGGACAATGACACGGTGGAACTGCAAATCGCCGTGCGGCGCTTCGTGCCGGCGCGCAGGTCGCAGCCCGTCGTCTGGCTGGCGGGCGCGTCGCACATTGGCGAACCGGCGTATTACCAGGCGTTGCAAAAACATCTGGACGGCCAGGCGCTCGTGTTGTTCGAGGGGGTGGCCGAGGAACGCCGGCATGCCCGCGCCACGGAACCCAAGCGGCCCGCGTCCGAGGACACGTCCTTGCAAAGCAACCTCGCGCGCTCGCTGGGGCTGGTGTTCCAACTGGACGCCATCGATTACGAGAAACCGCATTTCCGGAACAGCGACCTGACGATCCGCGAGTTGCAGGTGCTGATGGAGGGAGAAGCGGCGGTCCAGCAATCGACCGGGGCGGCCACGGACGGGCCGCCGGCGGACAATTCATTCAACCAACTGGTTTCAGTGATGGACGGCAGCTCGTTCCTGGGCGCGGTGGTCCAGGGGGTGGTCAAGCTCATCGGCTCCAATCCCAAGTTGCAGGCGCTGGCCAAGCTGGCGTTCATCGAGACATTGGGGCAGTTGGAGGGCGATCTTGCCCGGGCGCAGGCGCTGCCGCCGGACTTGAAGCGCTTGATGGAAGTGCTCATCCACCATCGGAACGATGTGGTGATCCGCGAGTTGAGGGAAGAGATGGGCAAACCGAAACCGCCGGCGTCCATCAGCGTGTTCTTTGGCGCGGCGCACATGCCGGACATGGAGCGCCGGTTGACGCAGGAATTGAATTACCGGCCGGCCGACCAGATCTGGGTGCCCGCGTTTTCCGTCAGCCCGGCCAAGGCGGGTTTGAGCCCGGCGGAAATCACCATGGTCCACGCGGTGGTGAAATGGCAGATGCAGATTCTCAACGCGCAGGAAGGCGCGGGGAAGACTGGACTACAATAGGTCCGACACCCACGGGCAACGAACACTTGCATTTTGATGTTGGTAATGATTCATTACTAGACATGAAAGAAGTCGATGTAATGAGTGTCACGGTCAAGGGGCAAGCGCTCCTGCCGAAGGAATGGCGGGAGCGTGTTGGACTTAAGCACGGCGGCGCCGTGCGCGTAGTCCAGTTGAACGATCCGGACCACAGCTTGTTGCTCACGCCGTTGCGCAAACCGAAGCGCACCTCGCGCGGATTGGCGAAATTCCTTCGGTCTTGCCCGGCTGAGCTTCCCGTCCCTGAACGACATATCCTGCCATTCAAGTGATGAAGTGGCTTGTTGATACAAATGTCGTCTCGGCAGCGTCCAAGCGGAATCCTTCACGGAAACTTCTCCAGTGGCTCGACCGGTATGCCGACGATTCGGCCATTAGTATTGTGAGTTTGAGCGAAATAGCCTATGGGGTCGCCGCCAGTCCCGACGAGGTAACACGGCAGAACCTCATAAACTGGCTCGTTCGTTTGCGAGCACAATTTGCCGACGCCGTCTTGGAACTTGATGAAGCAACGTTGGTCGAATGGAAGAAATTGATCGCGGAATTGAAAGGGAAAAACCGTACCATTTCGTGCGAAGACAGCTTGATCGCGGCAACTGCCCGTTATCATAGCCTGACCATTGTTACGCTGAACATGCGCGATTTTGAGGTTACCGATGTCGCATGTATCAACCCGATGGATTGAGCGGTGCGCAGCGCGGACTTCGAGTCGCGCATCCGAGGGCACGCTGTCGCCGTCGCCGCCTCCTCACCACCCCAGCACATGCGCGAAGATGAGCGGGGCGACGATGGTGGCGTCGGATTCGACGATGTATTTGGGCGTGTCCACACCGAGCTTGCCCCAGGTGATCTTTTCGTTGGGCACCGCGCCGGAATACGAGCCGTAGCTGGTCGTTGAATCGCTGATCTGGCAGAAGTAGCCCCACAGCGGCACGTGATCGCGCTGCAAATCCTGGTGCAACATCGGCACCACGCAGATCGGGAAATCGCCCGCAATGCCGCCGCCAATCTGGAAGAAGCCAATCGATTTCTTCGCCGACGTGCGCGTGTACCATTCCGCCAGTTGGATCATGTATTCGATGCCCGTGCGCACGGTGTGGACGTCTTTCACATCCTTGGTGATGCAATGGCCGGCGTACATGTTGCCGAGCGTGGCGTCCTCCCAGCCGGGCACGAACATGGGCAGGTTCTTCTCGCACGCCGCCAGCAGCCACGAATTCTTCGGATCGATCTGATAATGCTTCTTGAGCTTGCCGCTGCGGAGGATCTTGTAAAAGAACTCGTGCGGGAAATAACGCTCGCCCTTCTGATCCGCGGCCACCCATTCCTCCAGCACGGCGCTTTCGATGCGGCGCATGGCTTCCATCTCGGGAATGCACGTGTCGGTGACCCGGTTCATGTGCTTCTTGAGCAGCTTCAATTCATCCTTGGGCGTGAGGTCGCGGTAATGCGGCACGCGCTCGTAGTAATCATGGGCGACGAGATTGAAAACGTCCTCCTCGAGGTTGGCGCCGGTGCAGCAGATGGCGTGGACCTTGTCCTGCCGGATCATCTCGGCCAGCGAAAGTCCCAGTTCCGCGGTGGACATCGCGCCGGCCAGCGTCATGAACATGACGCCGCCGTTGTCCAGGTGCCGCGCGTAGCCTTCCGCCGCATCCACCAGCGCCGCCGCGTTGAAGTGGCGGTAGTGATGCTTGATAAATTTCGATATCGGACCAGTCTTCATGCCGCAATTCTATGAAGCCTTGCCTGAAATGCAACTGGCGGAAGAATAAAAAATCGCGCTCGCCACACGCTCGGCATTCGCGAAGCGTCTTGGAGTGCGCCAGCCCTATGGCGCTTTGTGAGGCGTTGCCTGCAACCGCGATTCCAAGCACAAGGGCTCGCTGGGCACTGCAACAGGGACATCCCCGCTTCACCGTTTGCGAAACACCACAATCCGGTTCGTGTTCGTGCCCTTGGCGTTGTTGTCCACGCCCCAGCAGTTGGCGGTCTTGGTGAATTCCTGGTCGTTGATGAGCACCAGTTGCGGCTCCAGGCCGGCCGCCGCGCCGCAGGGCAGCACGGCCTCCTCCAGCTTCGTCATGCCGCCGTGGACTTCCCCCACTTCGAACGCCACGTGCCCGCCCGGCTTGAGGATGCGCTGCAATTCGCGGAACACCTCGGTCATCGCCGCCTGCCACTTGTCCAACCGGCGCGGCACGGTGAGGTTGACGGATTTGGCATCGATGCCCAGGAACCAGCAGCGCAGCCAGTTGTCGCCGGCGTAATCGACCACGTTCAGAAACGGCGGCGATGTGATGGCCAGCGCGATGGAGCCATCGCCAATCTCCGGCGTGGCGCGGCACAGTTGGGTGAAAAGGCGCGCCTGCGCGCCAACACCGCGCAAGGCGTCGCGTTCGCCGGGCGTGAGGTCCTTTTGCAGGCCGGCGCTTTTCTTGAGGATGATCTTCGGCACGTGGCGGCGCGGCGGCGTCTGGTTGCGCCGCTCGTTGATCTTGCGCTGCGATTTCACCGACACGGCCTGGTTCGGCGGCAGGGAATAGACGGAGAAAAAGCCCGGCGAATGACCGGTGAGGCGGTTGAGCGCCACCATCGCAATCCAGTCATCGACCGCGTCGAATGCGCCGCTGGCCCGCCGCGCGAGCAGGTACTTCTTCAGCGAGCAAATCTCCTTCAGCGTGTCCGGATGATAGAACACCAGCAGGTCCTCGGGGAATTCGTCGTGGTCGGCGAGCGGGATCTGGTCGAGGCGCGCGGCGATGTCTTTCAGCGCCGGCGGCTGAAGGCGCGGGCGCACGAGCGTGACGCTCAGGGGGTTGACGTCGCAGCCATACGGCACGCGGCCCAGCAGCGCCGCTTCGATCAGCGTGGTGCCGCGTCCCATGAACGGGTCATACACGACATCGCTCGGCTGCGTAAGGCGCTCGATGAAGAAGCGCGGGAGCTGCGGCTTGAAACAGGCGCGATAGGAAACCTCGTGCAGATTGTGCGCCGCGCGTTGTCGGGCGGTCCAGAATTCGTTGACGTACGTGGGCGCGGTGGCGGCGCTGCCGTCGGGCTGCGTGAACGGCGTTTGCAGAATCCGCGTCTCGGTGCCGAAGTCCTTGAATGCCGCCAGCTCCCCGGGCAGATGGTCGGGTTGGTCCGCGCGCGTGAGCGGGGCGGGGCGGGCCGCCGGTGTTTGCGGTGGGGGCGCCACGTCGAGGAGCCAGCCTTGTTCCATGGGCTTACTTTTTTCCGCCCGCGCGGATGGCTTCCTTCTTTTCCTCGAGTTCCGTCTGGAGCTTGCGGCGCTCGCGCGACAGTTCCTGTTCCAGCTCGGCGATCGCCTCATAGTTGCCTTCCTCGGCGGCCTTGGAGATTTTGTCCTTCAGGAAGATTTCGCGCTCGGCAATCTTCGCCGCGTATTTGGAGTCCAGCTCGGCGATTTCCTTCTTCTGCTCGTCGGTCAGCTTGGCCATCGGCGCCGACTTGTTCAGCCGTTCCATGGCCAGTTCGTAGGCGGATTTCATGGTGAGTTGAAGAGTTGAATGAAGTGTTAAATTAAAGCGTTGAAGGGCGGCCCGGCATTCTCAGCGCAGGGAGAACCTTGTAGCAGCGCGGACGTGAGGAGGCTCTGATGGAAGAACGTACGTATTCTCTCCCGATCCTTCGCGGACTTTGCGATCGGGGCGTGAGGCTCTTCTGCATCGTTATTGGCAATGACAATCCACTTTTTCCGGTGAAATGCAATCACAGGCAAACCTGAATCTGGCCGTCCACCACGCGCACGGGGAAACGGCGCACGGCGCAGTCGGGCGCATTGACGGATTTGCCGGTTTTGACGTCGAATTCCCAGCCGTGCAGCGGACAGCTCACCACACCATTCTCCAGCCAGCCTTCGCCCAGCGGCCCGCCGCGATGCGGACAGCGCCCGTCGATCGCGTGATATTCGCCGTCGATGCAAAACAGCGCCACCTCGCGGTCGCCCACGCGCACGGTCAAGCCACGGCCCGCGGGCATTTCGCTGACGGCCACCAGATTGCTCCATGTCATTTGAAATACCTCTTGCGAATCCGCTCAGGCAACGCCTCGCGCACCTGCCTGGGGCAACGCTTGAATGCCTCTGGCGATGATGAATCGCTCAAAGCCTTGTCGCTTCGCTCAAGCAAGCTGAGCCCATCGCCATCAAATACCCAAATGCGCGCCGGCTGCTCGGCGAAAACAAACCATCCGGCTTGGGTCATGGACTTGGAATTCGCGTCCGTGGCGACGCCTCCCGCGCGCCAGGTGACGGAAACGGTCGGAAACGCGTTGGTGCTCTTGGAGACGGTGACGAGCGCGTGAACCTGTGCATCGCTCAAACTCAGGCTGCCCACTGAGCGCAGGAATTGTCGCTCACCCTCGGCGGCCCCCACGCCACTGCAAAACATCGCCAGGGCCATCGTGATGGCCGAAACATATCTCCCGGTTATCGATGCTCTCGTCCTTTTCATTGAGGCTTCAAATTAAGACATCGGCATTTTGCGCGCAAGCCATCGCTCGCCCATCACGAGCCCAGCTTCAACCTTTCAATTCAACTGTTTAACTCATTCAACCGCCCCTCACTCCGTTGTTTCTCCCGCGCGCCGCTTCAGGTAAAACACTCGCATGTCTTTGCCCGCCTTCCCGCGCATGATGCGGTTGCGGCAGCGGTTCAACCTGCCGCCACCGGTGGATATTGCCGCCGCGCTTGAGGCGGAGTGGCCGAAGGTGGCCGCGCGCATCCAGCCGGGCAACCGCATCGCGGTGGCCGTGGGCAGCCGGGGCATCACGAACCTGCAACGCATCGTCGCGGGCGTCATCGAGCGTGTGCGCGCGGCGGGGGCGACGCCGTTCATCGTGCCGGCGATGGGCAGTCACGGCGGGGCCACGCCGCAAGGCCAGATGGAATTGCTCGCCGAATATGGCATTACCGAACAGGCGCTGGGCGTGCCCATTCACGCCGCGATGGAGGCGGAACAAATCGGCGCGACCGATGACGGCGTGGCGGTGTATTTCAGCGCCGTCGCGCGCCCGGCGGACGGCGTCATCGTGGTCAACCGCATCAAACCGCACACCGATTTCTCCGGCACGCTCGGCAGCGGCATCCTGAAGATGATGGTCATCGGCCTGGGCAAGCGCATGGGCGCGGCGAACTTCCATCTTTCCGCGTGCCGGCTCGGTTACGAGCACGTCCTGCGCACCTCGGCGCGCGTGACGTTGCGGTCCACGCCCATTCTCTGCGGCGTGGCCATTGTCGAAAACCAGGCACATCAAACCGCGCGGCTGGAGATTCTGCTGCCGACCAATCTCGAAGCGCGCGAAACCGAATTGTTCGCCGAAGCGAAACAACTCATGCCGAAGCTGCCGTTCAACGATATGGACCTGCTCATCGTGGACCGCATCGGCAAGAACATCAGCGGCTCCGGCCTGGACCCGAACGTCGTGGGCCGCAGCGTGCATGGCTATTCCTCCTTGCTGGCCGACGCCAGCCGCATGGCACCCGCCATCCGGCGGCTCTTCGTGCGCGACCTCACCCCCGAGACGCATGGCAACGCCATCGGCATCGGCATGGCGGATGTGACCACGGCGCGGCTCGTGCAAAGCATCAACCGCGACGTCACCGCCATCAACGCATTGACTGCGCTCACGCCCCAGGCCGCCAAAATGCCCATTCATTTTCCCACGGACCGCGACGCCATCGCCGCGGCGCTGCGTTCGGTCTTTCCCGATGGGTTCGCCCAGGCGAAGGTTGTGCGCATCGCCGACACCCTTTCGCTGGAACACATCGAGGCGTCCGAGGCGTATACGCCTGAATTGGCCGGGCGCGCGGATCTGGAGGCGATGGGCGAACCGGAGGTGATGGGGTTTGATGCGGCGGGAAATCTGCCGGAAATCGGCGTAGCGTAGCCGTCCCGGCTGCGAGTGACCGCACCGTCCCGGTGCAAGTCCATTCAACGCATTCAATTCCCCGAGCGCCTAGTTCTCTTCCAATTTCCTTGAACTTTGAACTCAGAACTCAGAACTTTGAACCTTGAACCACTGGGAGTGCGGTGTCGTAAGCGGGCAGGATGCGCAGGATGCCCGCGGTCCGCTTCAATTCAACGCTTCAACCCTTCAATCAACCCTTCAACGCAAAATATTTGTCTCAGTCGTTAGCAGTTGTCTCAGGCGTCTTGGCGTTAAGCCGCGGACCATGCCATGCTGCAGGTGATGGAACACATGTTGCATCGTGAAAACGGTGAAACGTCGGACCGGGCCGGGCCCGTCGCCCGGCGCG
>JBFMBT010000324.1:0-7438 GCA_040754875.1 Verrucomicrobiota bacterium
GGCAACCGTAACACCCTCTCCTTGGGGAGAGGGCTGGGGTGAGGGGGACCGCGACGCTGCAAATCCACACGCTCCAGGATGCAAACCCTGCGACGGCGTTCAACTCTCGACATTCCTCCCCCGGATCGCGGCTGTCCCCAGCCGCAGCGCGTCGCTTGAATCAAAACGCCAGGAGGTTCGATTGATTCGAATGCGGGTGATGCCAAACGGAGATGAAGTTACAGCCGGTCCCATGCCGCGGTTGGCAGACCGCACGCTGCGGCTGAGGACAGCCGCGGTCCGATGCTCATTTCGAAGCCCGCCGATGTCGCAATGCAGTCCGAATGCCTTGGGCGACGACGCATCCAACCGCCACCAAAACCGTTCCCAACCACATCGGCGCAATTCCATAACCGGGTGCGCCCGTTTCGGATGGTTCGTAATACAATTGGGCCGCGACATGGAAGATCGAAAAGCCGGCTGCCAGAACCGCAACGTCGGCCGGCCGCCATTGGGCGAGCCCCGCCAGTTGGCGCAGGAGGTAGTACGAAGACACAAGGATTGGCAGGAAGAAAATCGGCGCCACAATGAAAACCGTCCCTTCGCCGTACTCGCCATCCAACCCGATCGCAATTGTCCCGCTGAGCACGATTGCGAGAACACCGCAACCACGCACCAGCCACGGAACCCACGGACGATGCGGACGACTGCGCACGCAAGCCTCCACACCAACGAGCCAGGCAAGCGCGATGGCGTTGCCGGACATCAACACCATGTCCAGCCAGTGGCTGTACACTTCCGCCGGGTTGCCGCCCCAGAACTTCGCGTACCGAACGTACTTTTCCTGAATTGCCAAGGACGACTGCATCTCGCCAACCTTTGCAAACGCAAACAACAACCCGGCGACCGGCACCACGGAAAGCACAACCGCTCCGAACGGGAACGGCTGATCCTTGCTCATGGTGTTTATTTTAGGCGAGACCACCTGCCGCTGTCGATGCCGGACCGCGGCTGTCCCCAGCCGCAGCGCGTCGCCTGAAACAAAACGCCAGGAGGTTCGTTTGACTTATCGACTATCACCCTTGCACACCCGCGACCATTCCCCTCCTGGGAGGGGTCAGGGGTGGGTTTCCCCGCATACCCAACGCGCGACTTCACCCGAACGTGGCAACCACACCTCCCTCTCCTTAGGGAGAGGGCTGGGGTGAGGGGGACCGCGACGCTGCAAAGCCACACGCTCCAGGATGCAAACCCTGCGACGCCGTTCAACTCTCGACATTCCTCCCCCGGATCGCGGCTGTCCCCAGCCGCAGCGCGTCGCCTGAAACAAAACGCCAGGAGGTTCGATTGATTCGTATGCGGGTGATGCCAAACGGAGACGAAGTTACAGCCGGTCCCATGCCGCGGTTGGCAGACCGCACGCTGCGGCTGAGGACAGCCGCGGTCCGAAGCCATCACCCATTCGCCGCCACCAGCGCTTTCGCTACCGGCGCCAGTTTCTCCAGTTGCTCCGCCGACAACGGCGACAGAAACGGCAGCAGCGGCCCGGTGTTGGCCACGCCCGCCAGTTCCGTCGAATGATGCAACACCCGCGCGGGATTCCACGCATCGCGCAAATCTTCATGCGCGAGGAATTGCGCGCGGATCTTCTCCGCGACGGCAAAGTCCTGGCACGCGCACGCGGCGAAGATGGCGTTGGTCAGCTTCGGCGCGAGACAGCCCGAACCGGTGGTGAAACCGGGCAATCCCCAGTCGCGCGTGTGCACAATGGCGGGACGCTCGCCGATGCCGCTGATGACCTTCGCGCGGTCCACGCGCTTCAAGAGGCCGGCCAGATACGCGTCCTCCTTCGGATCCGCGCGCACCACCGCGTATTTGATCCAGACGCACAACCCGTCGGCGACCAGCCTGCCCACGACATCCAGCCCGGCTTCCTTGTTCGCGCCGAAGTTCGATTCGTCCTTCAGATACAAAATCAATTTCGTTTCCGCCGCGTCGGCGAACTCGCGCAAGCCTTGCTCGAGTCCCGCGGCGTCGCGTGGGTCGGCGCAGGGCAACGTCATCACCACGGGGAACCGATGCTTGCGCAGCAAGGGCGCCTGGTCCATCGCGCGGCCAAACGACGGCCCGGCGCTGGGAATCATCCACCAATCGTTGGATTGCGCCGCCAGCCAGTCCAGCAGTTGCTCATAATCGCGCAGCGAAATGTGATAGAGAAACGCGTTGCCGCCGTAGAGAAAGCGCGTCAATCCGCCGCCGGCCATGTGGCGCAGCAGGCGGTCGTTCTCGGTGAAGTTGAGCGTGCGCTCGCGGTCGGCGTTGCGCGCCAGCGGCGGCACGGCAAACACGCCGCGCAGATCAGCCTCAGTGATGGTTCCAGTTTTCATTCAGGCAGGTTTGGGCACATGCGCGAACAAATCCCGGCGCACGTCCGGGTTGCTGATCTTCCAGATGCAGCCGTCGGTGAAATAATGATGAATGTTCAAAAACGCCAGCATGACAATTGGCGCGGCATCGCCCGCGGGCGCGCCGAAAATGACGCCCGCGCTGATCATGCCGGCCTCCACGAGAAAATGTTCCGCTGCATACGCCGCGAATAACAGCATGCCCGCGTAACCGAGAATATGCACGCGCAACTGTCGCGGTTGCGCCGGGTGCGCGCGCTCGTAACGGTTCATCTGCACGCGAAACGGGAAGATGAGGTATTGCAGCGCGTGCGCAATCTGCACCCAGAAGATGGCCCGCAGGTCCACCGCCATCGCCCCATACCAGAAGAAAATCGCCAGCCACGCCACCAGCGCCTTGAACGCGGGCATTCTTCCGGTGCGCCGCCAGTACAAATAGAACGCCACCGCGCCCAGCACAAACGCCACCCACGTCAGCATCGACAAATAGAAGTAAGCGGCTCCCAGCGTTTGATGGATCCACGGCAGATTCGTGCCGAACTGGCAGAACCAGGTGACATGCCACGCCAGCAAGATGCGTAGCCCCGACCGGACCAGCAGCCGCTCGCGCTCCGAGAACGGCGCGCCCTCCAGAAATGCATACGTCGCCATCATGCCCCACGCCTGCCCCGTGTAATGCCACGCCAGATAAATCCCCGAGATGGATTGCATCACGGCCACATACACCATCGTGGTATCACTCATGAACACCGCGAACACGCCGTAAGCCGCCAGTCCGATGGGCACGTAAATCGCCGCCCACTTGTGTTTCAGCATCGTCTCCTTCGAGTGATACACCATCGAATACGACGCCATGAAATGCGGCATGTTGATCAGCGTGGCAATGATGGCTTGCGACGCCAGGTGGCCCGCGCGAAACGTGTCGGGCAACAGAAAGTATTTCTGGCCCAGCAACACCACGGGCAGAAACGCCACGATGGACAGGCCGCCGACGCAGAGGGTGTCCACCACCGGCGAGATGATGGCCGGCTTGCGCGCCGCCGGTGGCGCGGTTGTGGCGCTGTCGCTCATGGAACCCCGATGCGGAAGGCGGCTACCGCTTCAAATGCTGGTCGAAAAACCCGATGATTTCGTCGCGCAAATCGCGTTGCTTGGGTTGCAGATGGAAACTGTGCGGCGCGCCCTCGATGATGAGCAGTTTGTGCGGCACGCCCGCCTTCTCCAGCGCCGCGGCCAGAATCTTCGATTGCTCCACCGGCACGGTTTTGTCACCCGTTCCGTGCAGGATATACATCGGCGGGTCGTCCTTCGTGGCATGGTGGATGGGCTCGGCGGCCTGGTATGTTTCCTCCGCCTCGGCGCGCGGCTTGCCAATCATCACATGGTCGCGGCGCACTTGCGCCGGCCCGTAAAGATCCACCGCCGCCTGCACGCGACACGAAAACTCGCCATACGGCCCCTTCGGATCCAATCCCGCGTCCGGCCCCGTCAACGCCACCATCGTGGCCAGATGTCCGCCCGCCGAACCGCCAATGACGCCGATGCGGTCCGGATCAATATTCAAGCGCGCCGCGTTCTGGCGCAACCAGCGCACCGCGGTCTTGCAATCATGCAGATTCTGCGGCCACGTCGGTTGATTCGTGGTGGCGAGCAGGTAATTGATGCTCAGGCCCACGTAACCGCGCAGCGCCAGGTTGGTGCCGATGTTTTGCTCGCGCGCCGCGCCCTTGTCGCCGCCGGTCCAGCCGCCACCGTGAATGATGACGATGCCCGGAAACTTCTTCCCACCCTCGGCCTTCGCGGGCAGATACAGGTCGGCCTTCTCCTTGCGACCGCCGCCCAGATAATCAATGTCCTTCTCGATGCGCACGGCGTCTTGCGCGGCGGCGGCCAGTGGCAAAGCGAGAAGCAAACCCGGAAGCAGACGATGTGGCAGATTCATAAGCGGTTATTCCGTCGCGTTGGTGATGGCCCCGTTGAGCAACCCACCGTGATCGCCGCCCGACCACGTGCCCGCGTATTGATTGCCGTAAACCAGCACGCGCGCCGTGTATGTGCCGGCGCCGGGAATCGCGAGGTCCGTCAACGAGATGACCGGCGTGTCGCCCGCCCATTTCACCGTCACCGGGATGGGCACGGTCAGGTCCTTGTTCCCGTATTGCAGGCGCGCGCGGATGATCCACGAATCGCCGCTCACCTTGTTGGCGTCATAGATGACGTATTTCTCCTCGCGCTCCGGGCCGGGCTTGCCGTCCTTGACCATGCACCAGCGGCCCACAAACGTGGCCTTGGTCATCGTCTTCTTGAACTTCGCCTCGAGCTCCTCCTGTGTCGGCTGCTTGGCCGCAGGTTTGTCCGCCGGTTTGCTTGCATCCTGCGCACGGGCGGTCAGGGCGAAGACACAAAGTGAAAGAATGAGGATGGTTGGTTTCATAAGAATAAGAAAGGTTTGCGAAATCGCATTGTCTCCGCTCGGTGAGTGCTGATGTGCCATGCGTCGGTCCACCCCGGCCCTCTCCCCAAGGGAGAGGGCCGGGGTGAGGGGGAACGCGGCGCAATGATCACAGAAGACATCCAACCTCTCCCGCCGTATGGCGAGCCATCCCAGGCACCCTGCCGCATCGGCGTCGATTTCATGCTATTTAGTCGCCTGTTTTACCAGCCGTTGCACGCTGGCCGCAATCAAGTCTTCAACATCCTCGCCCCAACGATGCGCGGGCATCCCATAAACATACATCGACGTATTCCCTTCGTAACCCCAGCGCGTCGAGGCGCGCGGCGGCACATCCTCCTTGAGCACGCGCGCCGACGGAATATACGCCATCACATCGTTGCAATAACCGGCCACCCACGTGCGCGCGCCAAACGCCTGCTTGAACCGCAACGAATAATCCACCACCACCTCGCCGCCCAGCGTGACCCAAAGCTGTTCGTCGCCCAACCGCCAGACCTGCACCGGATACGGATACGTGCGGATGAATGATTTGCCCGCGTTCAGTTCCGCGAGCAGGCGCGATGCCCAGCGCGTCGTGCCGCTTGGCTTGCCCGCGGCCATTTTTTCCAACTCCTCCTTCGTCGGCGCGGGACCGAGATTGAGCGTCACGAGTTCGAAGGCGGTTTTAAGCCTGGGCGAAAACGGGGTCATCGGTTGCAACAACGTTTCCTCCACCGCCGCCGCCAGCATCTGGCCGTAACGCTCGGCTTGATAGACCTCACGCCGGGGCAGCGGATTCTGGTCCGCGCCGCAGCCCATGTAAAACATCGCCTGCGCGCCCGGATGACTGCGTTCCAACGCCGCCTGCGCAAAGCCCGCGTAATCGCCGCACCATTGATAGAAACTCAACGTCGTGTTGTGGCACGCGTAGCCAAACACGACGGCTTGCAACTGCCCCTTCAAATCCTGCACCGCCAGCACCGGCACCGAATGATCCACCGGCCCCTTCAACGCGCCTTGCGCGATGAGCTTCGGCACGTCCGGCTCCAGGTTGTTGCGCCGGTTCACCGCAAACCGCGTCACCCCCTGCCCGCCCGACACCTTCGCCGGCGCCAGCTTCGACAACGCCTCGCCCACCGTCGCCACGATCTTCTGCTCCAACTCCGTCGAATACTCGTTGACCTGCGCAATCTCCTTCTCGCCGATGGGATACGCGTCATACAACGACTGCCGCAGCACCGGCCCGCAATGCGTGTGCGACGCGTGCAACATGATTTGCGCGCGCTCCAGGCCGAACTTCTGCTTCAACGCCGCGCACGTGTGGTCGTAAATCGATTTCGGAATGCCCAGCGTGTCGCTTGTCAGGACAATCGCGCGCTGCCCCGCGGCATCCTCCAGCGCGAGCACCTTGATCCAGATGGGATGGAACGTTCCCTCGGCCGGTTTCGTGCGCCCGCCGTAACCCGCCATCCACATCGGTTTGCCCGGCGTGATGATCGTGGCCGCCGTCCCCGCCTTCCACGTGGGCTCGGCCGCCGGGACCCCATGGCACAAAGTGAAAACCAGCAGAATCGCGATACGAAACGTGGGCATGCCCAAACTCTTTTGCCCCCACGCCTTCCCCGCAAGCAAATTCATCCACCCACTCAGCCAACCGATACGGCGATTTGAAGCCCCGATCACCCCATCAAGAACGCAGGACAACCGGAAACCAACCCAACCAGAAATCCAACGATGGCCGCCGTTACGATGATACGCACCAACTTCGACTCACTCCGCGGTCCATTCGTCACAACGACCATTACGCGTTAAACTGCAAACATTGCAAACTCCCAATCTGTGGGGAAATCCTGAACCTGCGGGGAGACCGCGCATGTAGCGTAGCCGTCCTCGGCTGCGAGTGCGCGGGGCGTCCCGCCCCGTGAACCCGCGAGACGCGGCCACCACTCGCAGGCGGAAGGCCGGCGCTACAAGGGCGTCGCAGCCGCCCGCTTCAACCCTTCAACCCTTCAACTCTTTAACTCTTCAACACCCTCACTCCCTGAGCGCCTGCAGAATCTTCTCCCGCGCCGCCGGATCATTCGCGTGGGCTTGGAGCAGGGCCTGGACTTCCTTGCGATGGGCTTCCTTGCTTCCTTGGCGGCGAGGTAGTCTTTGAGTTCGGGATGAAGAGCGAGGATTTTGGCGTGCTGCTTCTGGAGCAGTTCCTCGTTGAGTTGCTCCACCCGCTTGGCCCGCTCAGGCGCGGGCCGCTTGGCGTTGTGCAACAGCGCCAATTCCGAGCGCAACCGCGACAGTTCCGGGTCCCGCTGCACCGCCGCGGTGGCGGATTTGAATTGGGTCTCTTGCGCCCCGCCGTCCTTGGCGCGCAAGGCGGCTTGACGGGATTTTAGTTCGACGATGCGTGTTTCTTCAGCCTTAACAGAACGCTCATTTTGCGTATCCAAGGCCCTGATGGGTGCTGCAAAAACGCACGCGACCAACAATGTCAGTTTAGGGCGTGTCTTCAAAATCGATTTGTTGAATAAAGTGGCGCATTGTCACGTAATATAGAGCGCACAACATATATGCGTTCTACGGATCGCTTCTTCTTATCGGATCCGCTCTGGGAGCGGGTAAA
>JBFMBT010000325.1:0-7385 GCA_040754875.1 Verrucomicrobiota bacterium
TTCACCGTTGGCAAACCGGACGGGTCAGATTTTCGAGAGGCGGTTGTCGTGGCAACCTTGAAGCGGCGTGAACGCCGCGCCCCTGCAAAGGGGAATACTCAATCGAATGACGTCAAGCGAATGGGAAGCCAGTGGTCAGTAAGAGAATTCGCATGCATTGAAATTTGCGTCTCACATCATGCCGCTCCTCCGGAGCTGCGACGGCGCCATGCATCGGTGGCCAGCCCCAGCGGGGCGAAATGTTTATGGAACGAACCCGGGAAAAAACGCCAAGCTCCGTAGGAGCGGCATGGTCGTTGCGGGGAGGAATTGGGCTTGAAGCGTTGAACCAGGGTCAGCCGAATTTTGGTCAGCCGAATGGGGGCGGGTTTATGCGCCCGAGTGGTCGAGCGGGCTGCGGACGGCCAGGCCGCCTTGCCGGAGAACATGGGTGTAGATCATGGTGGTGCTCACATCGGCATGACCGAGCAGGTCTTGAATGGTCCGGAGGGCGTCGCGATGGAGGCGCAGGACGGCCCGGTGAACAAATCTTCCCTAGCCTCCGGCAAAATTTGTTTGGATTTTGCAAAAAAGAACGCTAAACTTCTGCTAGCAGGAATCGATGGTCTTTGTGATCACCACAACGGAGCTTGACGTTGCGGGGCAACCACTGGACAAAGACTACGATTAGACGCATTTTTGAAGTATGAGCGAAGAATCGATGGCGAACTTCACCCCGCGCGCGCAGCAGGTGTTGGCTCTGGCGCGCAAGGAAGCCGACCGCTTCAACCACAATTTCGTGGGCACCGAGCACCTCCTGCTCGGCATCATCAAGCTCGGCCAGGGTGTCGCCGTCAATGTGCTCCAGAAACTCGGCCTCGACCTCGAGACCGTCCGCATGGAGGTCGAGAAGCAGGTGGGCACCGGCCCCGACCAGAAGGTCATCGGCAACATCCCTTACACGCCGCGCGTGAAGAAAGTACTTTCCCTTGCCGCCAAGGAAGCCAAGAACCTGAATCACACCTACGTCGGCACGGAACATATTTTGCTCGGCCTGTTGCGCGAAGGCGAAGGCGTGGCCGCCAAGGTCCTCAAGAGCCTGGATGTCGATATCGAGCAGGCGCGGCAGGAGACCTTGAAGGAGTTGGACCCGAATTTTCAGGCGCAGGAAGAACAGGCCGGCGGCGGCGAAGGCGCGCCCGAAAAAGCGCCCGAGAAGAAGGGCGAAACCAAGACGCCGGCATTAAAGGCTTTTGGACGCGACCTGACGGAGATTGCGCGCAAAGGCGAGATGGACCCGGTCATTGGCCGCAAGACCGAGATCGAGCGCGTGATTCAGATTCTTTGTCGGCGCACCAAGAACAATCCGGTGTTGCTCGGTGAAGCGGGTGTGGGCAAGACGGCGATTGTCGAAGGGTTGGCGCAGGAGATTGCGCGGGGCAACGTGCCGGAATTGTTGCGCGACAAACGCGTCATCACGCTGGACCTGGCATTGATGGTCGCCGGCACCAAGTATCGCGGCCAGTTCGAGGAACGCATCAAGGCGGTCATGGACGAAATCCGCCGCGCCAAGAACATCATTTTGTTCATCGACGAATTGCACACCATCGTCGGCGCCGGCTCGGCCGAAGGCACGATGGACGCCTCCAACATCATCAAGCCCGCCCTCAGCCGCGGCGAGATGCAATGTATCGGCGCCACGACGTTGAGCGAATACCGCAAATACATCGAGAAGGACGCCGCGCTCGAACGCCGCTTCCAGACCGTCAAGGTTGAGGCGCCGTCGATCGAGGAAGCCATCTTGATTTTGAAGGGCCTGCGTCCGAAGTACGAGGAGCATCACAAGGCCACGATGACGGACCTGGCCATCGATGCCGCCGTGAAGCTCTCGGACCGTTACATCACCGGCCGTTATCTGCCGGACAAGGCGATTGACCTCATGGACGAAGCCGGCTCGCGCGCGCGCATCAACGCCATGACCCGCCCGCCCGATGTGAAGGAACTGGAGGCCGAGATCGAGGAAATCAAGGTCCGCAAGGAACGCGCCATCAAGGAACAGGATTTCGAAGGCGCCGCCGCCATGCGCGACAAGGAAAAGAACGCGAAGGAAAAACTCGAGTCCGTCATGAACGCGTGGAAGACCTCGCGCGACGAAAAACGCGTTGTGGTGGACGAGGACGACATTTTGCAGGTGGTGGCCAAGTGGACCGGCATTCCGCTCAAGCGCATGGAGCAGGACGAGGCCAAGCGCCTCCTGAGCATGGAGCGCGAGTTGTCGAAGGTCGTCGTCGGCCAGGGCGAAGCCGTGGCCGCGCTGGCCAAGGCGTTGCGCCGGTCGCGCGCGGATTTGAAGGATCCGAAGCGGCCCATCGGCTGTTTCGCGTTGCTCGGGCCCACGGGCGTCGGCAAGACCCTGCTGGCCAAGACACTCGCCGAAAGCATGTTTGGCGATTCCAAGTCACTCATCCAGATCGACATGTCCGAATACATGGAGCGGCACAACGCTTCGCGCATGGTTGGTTCGCCGCCGGGCTACGTGGGCTTCGAGGAAGGCGGCCAGCTCACCGAACAGGTGCGTCGCAAGCCGTATTCCGTCGTGTTGTTCGACGAAATCGAAAAAGCGCACCCGGACGTGATGAACATGCTCCTCCAGATTCTGGAAGAGGGCAAACTCACGGACAACATGGGCCGCGTGGTCGATTTCCGGAATGTCATTGTGCTGATGACTTCCAACGTCGGCGCCGAGACGCTTCGCAAGGGCACCACCATCGGGTTCACCTCTGGAACCGACCAGGATAACTACGAGAAGATGCGCGACAAGATCATGGACGAAGCCAAGCGCGCGTTCCGCCCCGAGTTCCTGAACCGCCTCGATGACGTGATTGTGTTCCGTCCGCTAAGCAAACCGGATTTGATTTCCATCCTCGACCTCGAGATCCAGAAGGTCATGGAGCGGCTCAAGAACAAGCACATCGTGCTTCAGCTCGATGCCGCCGCGAAGGATTTCCTGGTCGAGAAAGGCTACGACCCGACCTATGGCGCGCGCCCGATGCGCCGCGCCGTCGAGCGTTACCTGGAAGACCCGTTGGCCGAGGAAATCCTCAAAGGCCACCTGCACGAAAACGATCCCGTGCTGGTCAGCGTGGCCGACGGCAAGCTCACCTTCACGCAGCAACAAGCCGCGGAAGGCGCCCTCTCAAGCTGACGGACCGCGGCTGTCCCCAGCCGCAGCGTATTGCCTGCGACCGTCACGACGAAGGTTCGTTTGACCGCATCTGCCGCGAAGCGTCTTGGAGTGCGGCGGTTCTGCGCCGCTTTGTTGCGCTCCACACTTCCGGACCGCGGCTGGTCGCCGCTTCGCGGGACACAGCCGCACTCCACACGCGTCACTGAATACTTCCCCCGCGACGAAGGTTGGACGTCGGCCCGCGGTCTGTTACAGTCCCGACCCAATGAATGGTCGCACACCGCTGTCCGAATGGATCGAAGGGCTGGGCAAGCTGACCATGCTCTTTACCGAGTCGGTGCGCTCGTTGTTCACCCACAAGCTCCATTGGGACAACCTGCTCTATCAGTTCTATTTCATCGGCGTGAAGTCGCAGTCCGTCGTGCTCATCACCGGCGCGTTCACCGGCATGGTGCTGTGCGCACAGACCTTCTTCCAGTTTCACAAGGTCAAGATGGACTCCGCCACGCTCGCCGTCGTGAGCGTCTCCATGTGCAGCGAACTCGGGCCCGTGCTGACCGCCCTCATGGTCGCCGGCCGCGTCGGCGCCTCCATGACCGCCGAACTCGGCACCATGCGCGTCACCGAACAGATTGACGCCCTGCGCACGCTGGCCACCCATCCCATCGATTACCTCGTCGTCCCGCGTTTGCTGGCCACCACGCTGGCCACGCCTGTCCTCACCGTCATCAGCGTCAGCATCGGCATCGCCGCCGCTTATCTCGTCGGCGTCGGCCTGCTGGGGATGGATGGCGCCTACGCCTGGGCGAACATGCTCAAATATACGGACATGCATGAAGTGTGGACCGGCATCATCAAGGCGTTTGTGTTCGGCGGCATCATTGCCATCGTCGGCTGTTACAAGGGCATGTGCTGCGGCGAAGGCGCCGAGGGCGTGGGCCGCGCCACCACCGAGGCCGTCGTCTATGCCTCCATCTCCATCCTGATGAGCAATTTCTTTCTGACGCTGTTCCTCACGCGCGTCCTTTCTCCGCATGATTGAAGTCCGCGACTTGCGCAAACGTTTTGGCAGCCAGCAGGTCCTCGATGGCGTGTCCTTGCGCATCGAGCAGGGCGAATCCGTCGTCATCCTCGGCCGCAGCGGCGGCGGCAAAAGCATCCTCCTCAAACACCTCATCGCCCTCATCCAGCCGGACAGCGGCGAAGTCCGCATCGACGGCAAGGACATCGCCGGCCTCAACGAGCGCGAATTGCTCAAAGTGCGCCACAAGTTCGGCATGTTGTTCCAGGGCGCGGCGTTGTTCGATTCCTTGACCGTCGCGGAAAACGTCGCGTTCCCCCTGCGCCGCGAAGGCAAATACTCCCAGGCCGAAATCGACGAGAAGGTCGCCGACGCCCTCGAAATGGTCGAGCTCGCCGGCACGCAGCAAAAGAAGCCTTCCGAGCTTTCCGGCGGCATGCGCAAACGCGTCGGCCTGGCGCGCGCCATTGTTTATCGCCCGGAGATCGTGTTGTATGACGAGCCGACCACCGGCCTCGATCCCATCGTTTCCGCCAGCATCGACAAGCTCATCCTGCGCGTGAACGAACGCCTCAAGGTCACCACCGTCGTCGTCACGCACGACATGCGCAGCGCCCGCACCGTCGCCCAACGCATGGTCCTGTTGCATCATGGAAAGATTTACGCCAGCGGCACGCCCGATGAATTCTTCAAATCGACCGACCCGCTGATCCACCGCTTTGTCAACGGCATCGCGGACGAGAAGGAACCCGAACTATGAACGTCAAAACACAATTGGAATGGAAAGTGGGCCTGTTCGCGCTCGCGGGACTCATCCTCATGGGCGCGCTGCTCATCGGCTTCTCCAAGGCGACCAGCGTGTTTTCCTCCACCTACGAACTGCGCCTGCGCACCACCAACGTCGGCGGCATCATCCCCGGCGCCAAGGTCCTCATGGCCGGCGTGCCCATCGGGCGCGTCGAGCGCGCGGACCTTCAGGAAGGCGGCAAATCCGTGCTCATCACGCTCCAGATTTATTCGCGCTACCAGATCCACGGCGACGCCGATTTCTTCATCGAACAAGCCGGCTTCCTTGGCGACCAATACGTGAGCATCAATCCGACGAAGAACGAAAAGCCGCCCCTGCCCGAGGGCGCCGAAGTCGTCTGCAAGGAACCGTTCAACTTCCAGGAAGCCGCGCGCTCGGCGCTCACCCTCATTCAGCGCGTCGATAAGGCGGTGCAGCAGATCAACGAGGCCATCGAGCGCGTGGACAAATCGCTCCTCTCGCAGCAAACCTTGAGCGACCTCACCAACACCTTCGCCAACTTCCGCAAAGCCTCCGAAGGCACGGTGGACACCGTCGGCAAGTTGGGGAAGGTTTCCGACAAGGCAATGACCACGCTCGACAATGTGAATTCGCTCGTGCAAAGCAACGCGCCGGCCATCAACCGGACGGTCAGCAACGTCGAGTCGTTCTCCAAGGATCTCAGCACCATCACCAACGTCGTCAAGTTCGCCGACAAGCTCAACGAAGCCGCGGAGGAACTGCGCCTCATGGTCGCCACCAACCGGGCTGGCGTCACCGCCTCCATCCAGAACGTCGAGGACTCCACCGAATCGCTCAAGAGCATCCTCGGCGGTTTGCAGGAAGGCAAGGGCCTGGCCGGCGGCTTGCTCAAGGACGAAGGGCTGAAGAACCAGATGACCCAATTGATGGGCAATCTGACCACGCTCAGCAGCAACCTTAATCGATTTGGCTTGTTGTATAAGCCCAAGGCAGTCAAGACTAACGACGTTTCCCGGCCTTCCAGCTACCCCGGCAGAAGGCCGTACGACAGCCGATAAGCATAGCACAACACCATGGCAATCTGGGTCATACGCGTCCTCTTCCTGACCATGAGCACCCTCGCGGGCTGGATGGTCAGCCAGGTCCAGCCAGACATCATTTCCAAGGGCATTTACGGCCTCTTGATCGGCTTTGGCTTCGGCGGGCTGTTGATTGCCATCGACGAAATGCTCAAGGGCTTTTCCCTGCGCGCCTTCTCCGCCGCCTCCTTCGGCCTGATGGTTGGCGCGCTCATCGCCTGGCTCATTGACCGCTCCCAACTCTTCGAATACGTGGACGAGGAAATCCGCTGGATCATCCGCCTCTCGATTTTCGTCGCGTTCGGTTACATCGGCATGGTGCTGGCCATGCGCAGCAACAAGGAGGATTTCTCCCTCATCATCCCCTACGTGCGCTTTGCCCCGCAGAACAAGCCCGACAACCTCCTCGTACTCGACACCAGCGTCATCATCGACGGCCGCATCGCCGACCTGATTGAAACCGGCTTTCTGGAAGGCGTCATCGTGGTCCCGCGTTTCGTTTTGAAGGAACTCCATCAGATCGCCGATTCCAACGACGCCATCCGCCGCGCGCGCGGCCGCCGCGGGCTCGATGTCCTCAGCCGCATCCAGCGCAACATCAAAAACGAAGTCAAAATCCACGAAGGCGATTTCCCCAGCGAAACCGAAGTGGACGCCAAACTGGTCCTGCTGGCCAAAGCGCTGAACGCGAAACTGTTCACCAACGACTTCAACCTCGGCAAGATTGCCGAGCTGCAATCGGTCAAGCACGTCAACATGAACGAAGTCGCCAGCGCGATGAAATCCGTCATCCTGCCCGGCGAGGTGCTGGTCATCAAGATCGTGCGCGAAGGCAAGGACAAAGGCCAGGGCGTCGGCTACCTCAACGACGGCACCATGGTCGTCGTCAACAACGGCCAGTCCCACATCAACCAGCAGGTTGAAGTGCAGGTCATCAGCCTGCTGCAAACCGGCGCCGGCGTCATCGTCTTCGCCGACCTCCGGGGCGTCCCCAAACGCCCCAACGGCCCGGACCCCAAGACCCCGCCCTCCGCCTGAACGTCCCCTTTCAAATTTCAAATCTGAAATTTCCAATGGCTTCCGGAGCAACCTGAAAGGGTGCCAGTTGCCCGGGGAGTGTGGCAGAAGCGGGCATTATCGGGCAGAAGCGGGCGGATTGCCTGGTTGAGGCAGGCGGCGGACTGGACGGACAGAACGGACTGGGGTTCGAAGTTCAAGGTTCCAAGTTCAAGGTTCGAGAAGCGAGCCTCCTCATCCCGCCGAGCGGGACTGCAAGCGGATGGCGGCAGGGCGATCTGCGCCAATTTGACACACCGGGAGCGTTCCCCTTCGGGGAGGGGGGAGGGGTGG
>JBFMBT010000326.1:0-7381 GCA_040754875.1 Verrucomicrobiota bacterium
GGAGCCGCCTTCCAGGTTCGGACATTTCGTGATGCCGCGCTCCCGGCAACCGATCCACCGTCCGCCGGAACGGTCCGGATGGTTACGCCGTTCGCACCCTCACGGCGTGAATTGATGGCGTCGCCTCCGCCCGGCATGCCCGGCCCGTGGACGCGTTTTTTTCATATCGCCACCAGCCGGGCGCAGTCCACGATCCCGATTTACTGGGCGATCGTGTGCGTCACCTGGGTGGTCGGCTACTATCGGACGCTGCGCGAGCGCGAGCGGCGCACGCTGGAACTGGAAGCCCGGCTGACGGAGGCAAACCTGCAAACACTCAAGACGCAGCTTCAACCGCACTTCCTGTTCAACACGCTCAATGCCATCGCTTCGCTGGTGCGGAAGAAACCCGACGTCGCCGAGGACATGATTGCCTCGCTCAGTGATTTTTTGCGGATGAACCTGGAGTCGACGCAACATGAGATGCCCTTGCGCCGCGAGCTGGAGTTCCTCGACCATTATCTGGAAATTCAACAGACGCGTTTCGGTGAACGGCTGCGCATCGGCAAGGAAATCGATCCGGCGGCGCTCGATGTCGCGGTGCCGGCGCTCATCCTGCAACCGCTCGTCGAGAACTCGGTCCAGCACGGCATCGAGCCGCGCGAAGCCGGCGGCAGGATTTTGCTTCGCGCCGCCCGGCGCGGAAGCTCACTCCGCCTCGAAGTGCGGGACAATGGCGACGGCTTCCAAGGACGCCAGCTTGCGGCCCTGCGCGAAGGTGTCGGCCTGTCGAACACGAAAGCCAGGTTGCAGGAGCTTTACGGCGACGGGCATCGTTTTCAAATCCGACCCAATGCCGATGGGGGGCTGACGGTTCTCATCGAGATTCCGTGGCGCGAGTCCGTGCCGGAAATGGACGCGCAAGCGATCGAGGCCGCGCGTCCAGCCTGAGCGGTGTTGATGACTTCCAAAACCGCGCAACTCCATTTGAGCAACGGTGTTGAAACACGTGCCCTGAACCGAGCCGCGGGCTGGAGCTGCGGCCGCAGTGGCACGCGGGCTTTGGCCCGCATTTCACCTGGCGGCGTGAACGCCGCGCTCCTTGTGAAATGCGGCTGCACAATTATTGAATCCGTTATTGCCACTTGCGCCTGGCCCGCCCAAACCATGAGCATTCAAACGATCATTGTGGATGACGAGGCGCCGGCGCGCGAACGCATCCGCGACTTGCTGGCCGGGGAACCGGACATCGTCATTGCCGCCGAGTGCGCGAATGGACGGGAAGCCATTGCGGCGGTTGGCGGCCGGCGGCCGGACCTGATGTTTCTCGACATCCAGATGCCGCAGATCAACGGGTTCGACGTGCTGCGCGCATTGCCGGCGGACGAGCTTCCGGCCGTCATCTTCACGACGGCCTATGATCAACACGCGTTGCAAGCGTTCGAGGTGCACGCGCTGGATTACCTGCTGAAGCCGTTTCGCGAAGCCCGGTTCCGGGCCGCGCTGCAACGGGCGCGGCAGCATTTGAGCCAGCGCCGCGCGAATGCTCCCGGTGAGACTGATGCGCGGCTTCTCGCCCTGATCAACCAATTGCGTCCGGAGCGGACCTGTCTCACCCGCTTTGTCATCAAAACGACCAACAAGGTCGTCATCGTCAAAGCAAGCGACATCGACTGGATCGAGTCGGCCGCCAATTACGCGCTGCTGCACGTCGGCGACAAAACCCATCTTCACCGGGAAACCATGCGGGCGCTGGAGGACCAACTCTCGCCGGCACAATTTCTACGCATCAGCCGCTCGGCGATCGTGAACATTGAGCGCATCCAGGAACTGCAACCCATGATGAAGGGCGAATACGTGGTGATCCTTCACAACGGCAGGCGGCTGACCATGACCCGCGGCATCCGCGAATTGCAGCGGGCGCTTGCGCCAGCCTGAGCCAGCGGGATGGTTCGGGGTCCCGGTTTCAGCCGGCCGCGGCGTTGCCATGCAAATCGCGCGGGAAATTTCCTTGAGTTGTTTTGGCGGCGACGCCTGAAGGCGGGACTCCAAACCCGGCGCGGCGACACCCGCTTTGAATCAAATCCGATGCAGCGCTTCGGCGCGTGAAACAAGAAGGGGCAGGCACGTCCTCGCGCGCCTGCCCTTGAGGTGGACCTGAGGTTGGTTAACGCTCGTGAATGACGCCCACTTGCGCTCCCTGTTCCGGAGCGCCCAGACGGGCCATTTGACCGAACGCGAACATGCCTTCCCGCGCGTCAAGCGAGCCGTTCCCATCGGCGTCCCAGGCGGAGAGATTCTGGCCCGTGTAAGCAACCGCCTCGTTGAAAGTCACCCATCCATCCTTGTCGCCATCCACCGCCGCCATGATCCCTCGGGCGAAAACGTTGTGCGGAGCGAACTCCTCGGGTGGCGCGGGTGGCGCAGGCAATCCCGGAGGTGGCGCCGGGACGGGGATGATTTCTTTCAGCGCGGCGGCCAGTTCGGCCTGGCTGAGACCGCCGTTGGCGTCGGTGTCCGCGCGCTGGAACCGGGCAACGAGCGCGGCTTTCAACTCGGCAGGCGTGATCGTGCCGTCTTGATTGGCGTCGCCCAGCTTCATCAGCGTGGCGCTGATTTCATTTCCACCGGCAAAAATCACCATCCCGCCCGCCGCAGGCGATCCGGCCACGCCCTGCCCGACGCCGCCCGCTCTGCCGTCGGCGATGATCACAGTGGGGAACTCCTGCTGCGCGCTGGCGATCAGGCTCACTCCCGCCAGACCGGCAAGGAAGAGCGCGTGAACCGCCGGCCGCAAGGCCTTTGAACTGAATCGTATTTTCATATGCGTTGATTTGTTGTTTTTGTTTTGGCCGTTGCCGGCCGCGCTCACACGATGCCGCGGGCAAGTCGAAGCCACTACGGAGAAGGGACGAGGGGCGACGGCTTGTGATGAAATCCCTGCAAGGAGGGACGAGGGCGCAGGTCGCGGGAAGGGAAAAGGCGTCCGGCGTGCCAAGTTTGAACGCCAATCAGGACGGTCTTGACGGGTCTTGACGCGCTTTGAAACACGGGCCGGGCCGCTTTCGCGCGGGCAGCGCGAAAACGGGTATGGAAAACCTTTGATTAAAAAACTTCCACTTTCAGGCCGGTGACCTGGCGGACGGTCTGGGCGATGCGCGAGAGGCTGCGCAAGGGCAGGTGGCCGCATTCGGAATGAGGCGTCGGCCGGGTGGCCGAATAAATTTGCACCAGCGAAATCTGCGCCCCGGCGCACTTCAACTCCAACAGCCGGTTGGCATACTCCTCGATTTCGCTGGTCGGCGGTTCCTCGCCGTTCAACAGTGGGAACAGGCTTTGGATTACGACGGGACGCTGTCGCGCCACTGTCAAAATGTTCGTCATCACCTCGGCGAGCGACGCCTGCGGGCGGTTCACCTTGTTCATGTAGGCCTGCGTGCCGGCGTCGAGCTTGGCCCAGATTTCATCGTGCCGCGTGAAGTAGGCCAGGCCTTCCTGCACCTGCGGCTGCAACAGGCCCGTGGCGTTGGTGATCAAAATGATTTTGAAGAACGGAAATTTGCCGCGCGCCCGCACATGGACGACGGACTGCACCGCTTCCAGGAAGTTCGGGCACATCGTGGGCTCGCCGTCGCCGCTCAAGGTGACATGGCGCAGCTTGAGCAGATCCTCCGGCAGGTTCCGGTAGGCGGGCAGTTCGCGCAGGCGGCCGGCGTGCACGAACTCCAGCGTGCGCTCCAGTTCCGTGGCCATCACATCGACGTCCAGCAGGCGTTCCTTCGCGTGTTCGGAGCGGTCCACCTCGCAATACCCGCAGTCGAAGTTGCAGAACTTGTCGGGGTTCATGTTGACGCCGATGGACAGGCCGCGCGCGCGCGGCGAGATGACGAGGTAAACGAACCGGTTGTCCATAAAATCGCGCGGGTGGCCGAAGGCGGTCTGCGCCGCCTTCGCGCCCGCCGGCGAACCGGCTCCCTGATTGTCGTCCAAGGCCATGCTTTTTTTGAGCAGCGGGGTGGCGCTAGCCGTTGAGGAATTCGTGTTCATGTTCGCGCACTACGAGCACCGGGCAACGGGCGTAGCGGACTACGTTTTCAGTGGTGCTGCCCAGGAACACATGCTTCAGCCCGGTGTAGCCATGCGTGGACATGATGATCATGTCCGAGCCCAGTTCGTTGGCAGCGGTGACGATTTCCGTGGCGGGCCGGCCCACGCGCACGGTGGTTTCGACGGGAATTTCATCGGCGACTTCGTGCAGCACCAGTTCGCCCAGTTGCTTCACCGCGCCATCGACCATCTGTTTTTCCAGCAGCGGATAATCGATCGCTCCGTATTCGCCGCCGGGAAAATTGACATGCACGATGTGCACGAGATCGAGCGTGGCATTAAACTGCTTCGCAAACGCGAGCGCATAACGCAGCGCCTTCAGCGAGCATTCCGAGAAATCGACGGGCACAAGCACCTTGCCGATTTTGAAAGGCGTGGCCCGGCTCAGCAGCGGTTCATCCTTGCTGCTGATTTCCATCACGACCTGGCCGCGTTTCGGTGCGGGCTTTACTTTCATAACGACTCCATTGTTGTTGGTTGTTTTTGTTTCCGTGCATTTCCCAACATACGGGAGTTCTTTCTACACGACCAATGTAGGGGCCGGTCAGGAATCTCACTACACGGCCCTTGGCGGGGAATGGTCTTATTTTGCAGAGCGTTGAGGCTGTTTTGGATGGGTGGGGGAGGTCGTCCAAAAACAGGTCGTGCCGATATCGGGCAGAAGCGGGCGGAAGCGGGCGGATGGGGAAAGTGAATTTATAATATGCTCAGCATCAACATATTATAAGTCTAAACGAGCGGCATCCCCTTCGGCACGCGCACGACGATCGTTCCGGCGATCTTGTCGTGCCACGATTGGCGGTCGCGCGTCCAGCCCGCCCAAAAAAAGCCAATGCCCAGCGCCATCAACGAAAAAATGCTCGAAAGCGACCGCACCAGCGCCACGGCGAAACTCACGGGCCGGCCATCTTCGCGCACGACTTTGATGCCCATGACGATGCCGCCGACGGTCGTGCCTTTCCATTGCCACATGGCGACGTGGTAGGCGATCCAGAGAATCACGGCAACCGGCCCCAACATGCCGAGGAGAAAGACAAACAGCAGCGCGTCCAAGGCCATCGCCCAGAAGCGGCGCCAGAAACCGACGCGCGGCAACAGCGCTTCATCCATCGCACTGCTGGAGCCCGCCACGGCTGCACCACCTTCGGCCACGGCTGCGCCGCCGCCCGGCAACGGCTGGACCGGCTGCGCCGGATGCGCCTCGCGATTCTCGCGGCGCAGGCTGGTTTCCGCCGCGAGCGTCACCGAGCCCAACCCCACCAGCGACACCATGCCCCACACAATCAGTCCCACCACCGGCACCACATACAGCAGATAAAACATCGCCGACCCGATGACCAGCGCCGCCACCGGCAATTGCAGCGCCCCCACCTGCACCTGCCGCCCAATCTGCCGCCCCGCAAACGCGTACATCGAAGCCTTGCCAAACACAAACGCCGCGAGCATTCCGCACAACAAAAACGGCACCACAATCACACCCACCACCGACGCGATGAGCAGAAAAATCAGCGGCCCGAACAGCACCATCGTGAGCAAGCCGGTGAAGAACGAACCGACCGGTCGCTTCTCGATGGTGTCCATGCACACCTCGAGTTTGCGCGGGAACAACAGCGCGACCAGCCCGTGAATGGCCAGGAACGCCGCCGCCACCACCCACGCCCAGCCGACCTGATGGGGCAACGGCCGCGCCATCAGCAGGCCGTATTTGAGCCAGTCAATCACGCCGGTGATGGCGGGCACGTTGTCGCCGATGCCGAGTTCGACGCGCTGGCCGGAGATTTTTGCCGTCGGGTCCGTTTTCAACGGCCCGCCCAGCACGACAATTTGGCGCCGCAATTCCGCCTGGGGGCCGACGGTGGCGGAACCAAAGATAATTCTTGTCTCGCCGTTGACCTTGCCGTTGATGGTGGCCTTGCCGGAGATGACGATGAGTTCGCCGTTGACGGTGCCGTCGATGACGGCGTCGCCGCCGATGACGATGACTTCGCGGCTCATTTCGCCGGCGCGGACTTCGGCATCGCCGCCGATGCGGATGACGGGACCGAGCGCGCGGCGTTCATTTTGTTCGAGCGAGTTTTTAGGTTCCGGGGTGGCGGGCGGCGCCGGAGCCTCGGCGGGCACTGGCGGTTCAGGCGCAGGCCGCGCGCGATCCAGCAGAATCGTGTCCGCCGGATTGTCAGGGCCGGGGGCCTGCTGCGCGCCCGCGGCGGCGCACAAAAACATCATCATCAATCCTGCCAACAACCAATGCTTATTCATAAACAAATTCCTTCATCGTTTCTGCACAAACGCGCGGTAGAACGCGCTGCCGGCGGCGACGCAAATCAGATACATCGCCACCATCAGGCCGAGCGCCGCGCCCGCAATCACCCAAAGCTGCCCGTTCAACGTCGCCAGCGACGCGCGCGCGGAAGTCGCCAGCGCGCCCAGCACCGACACCAGCACGTCGCGCAACACGCTTTCGTTCCAGGTCGCCTGCAAACCGTGCCACGCCTCCAGGCCGAAGAAGCCCACCGCGCCCACCACGCCCAGCCACAGCAGCACCGACGCCACCTGCATCGTCGCGGGCCAGGCGAACCACGATTTCTGCCACCAGGGCCGGCGCGCTTCCAATCGCGCCAGCACCCGCGGCATGAGGTTGGCGGGCGCGGGCACTTCGGGCAGCTTCCGCAATTCCGCGTGAATCAGTGATTCCAGTTGCTTGTCGTCGTCCATACCTAACTCTGTTTGATGGGCCGCGGCGCGCCGAGCGCCGGCGCGGGCCGCGTGACGCCTGATTCCTCGCGCGCGCGCGCCGCCGTCAGCTTCTTGCGCAAGGCTTCGCGACCGCGGTGAATGTCCACCTTCACCTTGCTGAGGGACACGCCCAGTTGGCGCGCGATGTCGTCGTAAGACATTTCTTCAAAGTGATAGAGCACCAAGGGCACGCGCTGGCTGGCGGGCAGCTTGCGCAACGCTTCCTCCAAACCGTGCCGGCGATCCTCGTCCGCCACCTCCGCGCTGAAATCATCCGGCGCGGCGAGCGTCTCGGCGAAGTCGTGCTCCTGCTCCTCGCCGTGGAACATTTCCGAGAAGAAACGCCAGCGCGAGCGATAGCGGGAGAGGTGGTTCAGGCAGAGGTTGCGCGTGACGACCTTGAGCCAGCCGCCGGCGCGTTCGTTACGGTGGAGATCAGCGAAGCGATCGTGCGCGCGCACGAATACCTCCTGCGAGACATCGGCGGCATCGTGTTCGTTGCCGAGCAGCCGGATGGCCGTGGAGAAAACCATGTTCTGGTAATTCCTCATGAACTCAA
>JBFMBT010000327.1:0-7308 GCA_040754875.1 Verrucomicrobiota bacterium
CAGCCCGCCCCCGCCTCCGCCCGAGGGTGAGGTGAAGGGGTTGGGCGAATTCTGGCCGTTGCTGCCGTTGCTCCCTTGGTTCAGGCCGCCGCTGACGGTCAGGTTGCGCAAAGTCAGCTTCACTCCGGGCGACACGTTGAAGAGCCGCACGCTGTTGCCTCCGCTGAGCGTGATGGTTCGCCCTGTGGCGTCGATGGTCGTGTCTTTCGCTATGGTCTTGGTGCCGGTGAGCGTGATCGTGCCATCAACGCTGAACGTGACGAGGCCACCGCCCGACAACGCGGCATCAAGGCTGGACTCGGTGGCGCTGGAAACCACGCCGCCGCCGTAACTTTGACCGGGCAGGAGCAGGCCAAGGACAAAAAGAGTGATATATCTGCGCATAAGACCCCCAAGGATAAGTAGTTAAAAGTTATTGAAAGACCGCCCCGTTGGTGGGGCTGTCGATGGTGATGGTCAATTGGCCGATGCTGGCGTTGGTCGGTGCCGCGTCGCTGGCGTTATTGACGCCGTCACCGTCCCAGTCCAGACCTTGGCCGCCTAGGAAGAATCCCCTCAGATTCGCCAAATTGGTGACCGAAAAATTCGTTTGTCCTTGATATCCAACGACTAACAACGTCCATGGATAGGCCGGGTCATCCAGGGCCGGGGTGTGGTACAGCTCGTAATACGCGGTGTTCGTCCCGTTCGTGATCTGGATTTGGAACACGTTGCTGGCCGTCTGCGTGATCTTCAGGACCGGATCATCGGCCATCACCTTGAACACCGTCAGCAAACCAACGGCGGCCAGCGCCGCCCCGAATGCGAACCATCGTCTTTCTTTCATTGCACGTCCCTTCAAGTTCCCTTTGTTGGGGATGTTTGCCTACCGCCTCACATGTAAAACCTACTGCCTTGGCATCAGACCGTAAATAAGGGTTTCCACTTAGAGCGTCTTAATTATGACTATAGTAATATGCATTGCCAAGCTGTTTTTAGCGTATCCCTAGCGCGTGTCAAAAGACGGCCTGCGCGAAGCTACGATTGCCCGTGTTGTAAAAGTCCTGCGGCAAAAGCGGGAAAAGAGCGGCCTGTCCATGAATGTCGTGGCCCAACGCTCAGGACTGTCACAGGCAATGGTCAGCCTGGTCGAACGAGACTTGCGCAACCCGACGCTAGACACACTCTTGCGAATTTCCGAGGTCCTTCGCGTGGACTTGGGCAGGATCATTACGAACGCCAAGCGGGCCGCCAGGAGGGCAAAGGCGAAATGAAGTGCAAGAATCAGAAGCCCTGTGCGAAACCACTCAGAACCACCATCGCTTTGTTTCCGCATGCATTTCGAACATCACCACTTCTGGGTCCTTGGCGTAACGCGCCAGATGCTTGCCGGACATCCGCCAGCCTGAGCCGGATTTGGTGCGCGGAAACAGTTGCAGGAAATGCGTCAGGGATGTGATAAATGCCCGAATCACCGCGCCCGCATCAACCACAACGGCAACGTAGGGCGTGCAGCCGAAGGCCGCACACGCATTTTCCATTTTGTCAAAATCGTCTGCGGGAATCTTGACAAACATTTTCTCCGCGCCCGTGCTCCGGGTGCGGGTCTTCACCGAGATGCCTAAAACGTCGTTTGCGCGCGGGCGGCGTGCGATCAAGTCGATGCCGGTGTGGTCCACCCTGGCGCATTCAAAGCCGTATTTGGAAAGCCAATAGAGCACCAGTGCCTCACCGAAATCGCCAGCAATCTTCGAGTGGCGCGAGCTTTTCGCGATATCCATGTCGGGTTTCATCAGCGGAAGAGCCACATCACGTCCGCATCGTATTGCTGAAACAGATCCGCCCACTTCAACGTGTGCATGGCCGGGGCGTTCGGGTGTGGGTCCATGACGACGACGGTTTCATTGTTCCAAGTATCCACGGCCAGACAGCGGGTGGTGGGCTTGCGCGTGAACGCGAAACCGGCCAGATAGTCCGAGTAATAATGCGTGACCAGCCGGAGTGCTTCGGTCTGCTCGTTCAAGTGGACAAACCTGCGCGCAGGAAACCCCCAACGCGCCAGGAGGTTGATGAGGTCACCCCGGTCCATGAAGCCCGGACGGTGCACCCACTGCGGAAACCAGAGACCAAACTGATGGATGATCTCCTCCTGGGACTGCGGCTTGCCATGTCTGGCCAGGAACCAGGAGACGCACGCCAGGGAATCGCTCCATCGGTTAATGACGGGTACGGGTTGGGCATTCATGGCGTGGTGCCGTCGCATTCGGGAGCGAAACATAAGGAGCCAGCCCGCGCCAAACAACATCAAATCCGTCACAAGTGCGCGGGCAAGTCGGGAAAGTCGCGCTGCCAGTCCTGCCAGTCGCGGCGGTGGAAAAGCCATTGCTCCAATTCCGTCCCTTTCAGCGGCATGATCCGAACCCGGTCAAGTTCCCAGCAGCGGACGGCGATTTCCCGTTCCAACGTGGCTTGGTCTTCGACGGCGTGCAGCAGCAGCAGCGCCTTGTTCGTGGGGCCGCCGTAAGTGACCAGCGCGCCATGGGCGGATAAATATTCATCCAACCGGCAATAAAAATCCGGCAACGGTCGCAACAAGTGGAGGTAAACGAGATAATGGGACACCACGAAAAGCTACGGGCCTCGTTTGGCCGGTGTCCAGCCGCACTTGTTATCTAAATGCGACATTTGACGCATTTTATTATCCCGAGCGTCGCCGGTTTGACACGATACGCCGGTCTCGAAAGGGGTCATTCAAATGCAGGGCGAATCACGCGGAGCGATCAAGGACATCCCGGAGAAGGCGGGCGAGTTTTTGGGGCGTGTAGGGTTTGGGGAGAAAATTGACGGCCTCCTCCAAACCCAGTTCGCCCGAAGCGGCCTCGGGACTGTAACCACTGGTGAAGACAACCTTGAGCGTGGGCTTGCGCGCTTTTAGCCGGTTCGCCAGGTCATGGCCGGTCAAACCGTCGGGCATAACCATGTCCGTGAGCAGAAGGTCAATTTCGGCGGCGCGGTTCTCCCAAACGGACAGGGCGTCCACACCCGAAGTTGCTTCGAACACGCGATAACCAAAGCGTTCGAGCACCAGGCGCGCCAACTGGCGCAAGGCCGGTTCGTCTTCCACCAGGAGGACGGTTTCGTGACCGCCGCGAATGGGCATGGTGGCGGTGGATTTCGCCGGGACAGGGCTGGTCTGGCTGGTGGCGGGCAGAAACACCTTAAACTCAGTTCCCTGTCCCACCGCGCTCTCAACTTCAATCCAGCCCTGGTGCTGCTGCACGATGCCCTGCACCGTGGCCAAGCCGAGACCGGTGCCTTTGCCGACGGGTTTGGTGGTGAAAAATGGTTCGAAGATGCGCGCCTGAATTTCAGGTGTCATGCCGCAACCGGTGTCGCGCGCGCTCAAGCAAACAAATGTCCCGATGCGCGCGGCGGCCATGCGGCGCGTGTGGGCTTCGTCCACCGTCAGGCGCGTCGTGGTGACCACGAGTTCGCCGCCGCGCGGCATGGCGTCGCGGGCGTTGACAGCCAGGTTTAGCAGCACCTGTTCCAACATGCCGGGGTCGGCGTGGATCGGCAGCGGGTGGGGCGCATACTCCAGCCGGACCGAAATGTCCTCGCCGATGACGCGCCTAAGCATCTGGGTCACGCCGGCGACAACTTCGTTGAGGTCCAACGGGCGCGGCTGCAAGACCTGCTTGCGGCTGAAGGCCAGCAACTGGCGAGTAAGACTGGCGGCGCGCTCCGTGGCCTGGCCCATCTGCTCGACCGGGTCACGGCATTCGGCGGCCAACTGTCCGCCTTCCAGAAGCATGTCTGCGTAACCGTGAATGACGGTGAGGATGTTGTTGAAATCATGCGCGACGCCACCAGCCAATTGACCGATGGCCTCCATCTTCTGCGACTGGCGAAACTGCTCTTCCAGTTTCTGGCGCTCCTCCTGCGCGAGCAGCAGGGACACCAGGTTCGCCACGGCGATGGCAAAAGTCTGTTCATCGGGCGTCCATTGCCGCGGTGGCCCCACATGCTCGCAGCACAAAACGCCGGCGGTGGCCCCTTTGGAATGGATGGGGGCATCCAACATGGACGCGATGCCCAGAGGCCGGAGGTACGATTCAGTGAACTCCGCCGTGCGCGGGTCACGGTGCGCATCGTGGGCGGCGATGATGTCTGAGCTGGCCATCGCCTGGAAATAGGAAGGGAAGGATGCCTCTTTGAGCACGATGCCGGCGGAATGACGCCGGGCGCTCTGCTCGTAGAGTTCGGCGCACACGATGGCCCTTTCGTTCTGCGCGTAACGCCAGACGCTGGCCCGCTCCACCCCCAGCGTCCGCGCCGTGACCTCGGTGACTTCGCGCAAGACGGCTGAAAAATCGCCTGCGTGCAGGGCATAGCTGCGGGTCAACGCGCCGAGCGCCTCCTCCTGGCGGGAATAACGTTCGTTGGCCGCACGCAGTGCTTCCTCGGTCTGCTTGCGCTCAGTGATGTCCTCGGCGATGCCCAAGACGGCCGGCTCACCGCTGCCGGGCGCCGTGAAGGGAACCTTGATCGTACGAAAGGCGCGTATCCGCCCGTGGCAATCGGTTACACGTTCTTCCGGAATCACCTTGGGCTGGCCCGTGGAAATGACTTCCTGGTCGTCCCGCATGAACGCCTCGGCTTCCGGGCGATCAGCCACCAAGTCGAGGTTGGTGCGACCAACCATCTGCTCCGGCGTCAACCCGTTGGCGTCGGCGCAAGCGCGGTTGGCAAAGAGGTGGCGGCCTTTTGCGTCCTTGGCGAAAACATGGTGCGGCACCAGGTCGATCACCAAGCGCAGCAGACGCTCACTTTCGTGGAGCGCCTCCTGCGCCTGGATGCGGGTGAGCGCGGCGCCGCAGTGATCGGCCAGCGCTTGCAACGTCCCCAGATCCTGCGCGGTGTAGGCTTTGTGGGCGTAGCTTTGGACCGACAGATCCCCGATGATCTTGGTGCCGTCGCGCACGGGGACGTCCATGATGGAAGCCGATGGCCGCGAGATATCGCCAAAGGGAATGCTGTCCGGCGACAAGGCATACGGGGGTTCTCTGAGAATCAGGTTCGCGCCCAGTTTGAGCGTTCGCCGCGTCCGGGCCGACGGTTCCTGGTACTCCGTGGGAATCGGGCAATCCACCCGCCGCCCGTCGATCAAATCCTTGTTCAACACCCGTTGCACCCGGTCTCCCTCCGGTGACAACAGATCGAGCGCGCAGGCATCCCAACCGAACAACTGATCGGCCACGTCCACGATGATTTCCGCCGCCTCCCGGACCGTCCTGGCCGAGCTGAGTTTCTGGCCCAGGCTGGAAAAGGCGGCGGTCCGCAACTCGGCGCGCTTCCGGCCGGTGATGTCGGTCCACACGCCCACGATTTGCGCGGGTTGATCGGACACACCGTTGACCAATCGTTGGTTGTCCTCCACCCAGCGATACGTGCCGTCCCGGTGACGGATGCGATACTCGCGGCTGGCGGCGCGCCCGGTGAAGATTTCCTTTGTCCCCGCCATCGCGTGCTCGCGGTCTTCCGGATGAACGTGTTCGAACCACCAGTTCGGTGCCAAGGTTTCCTCCGTGGCAAAGCCCAGCAGCGCGGAGATGTTGTCACTCACCAGTTCCGGGATGACCGTCTGCCCTTCGACCTTAAGCGTGTAAATGACCGCCGGGCTGTGCGCCAGGAGATGATGGAGCCGCTGCTGGGTCGCTGCCAACGTTTCCTCCGCCCGCTTTCGCTCTTCGGCCAGCCGTCTTTCTTCGATCGCCCGGGCCGCGGCTTTGCCCAACCGCGCCAGCCGGTCTTTCAGGAGATAGTCCGCTGCGCCCTGACGGATACACTCGGCGGCCATCTCGTCGCCCAGCACGCCGGTGACAATGATGAGCGGAACGTCCAGCCCGTGCTCGCGCAACATTCGCAACGCCTTGAGTCCGTCAAATTGGGGCAACTGGTAATCGGACAGAATGAGGTCCAGCGCCGGGTTCAACTGGGCAGCATATTCGTCCTGCGTTCGGGCCAGTCGCACCTCGGCGTCAAACCCCGCCCGCCCCAACTCGAACTCCAGCAACTCGGCGTCTTCCCGGCGGTCCTCCAGAATCAACACCCGAATCCGGTTTGTTTTCTCAAACTTCATGCGATTGCCGACCGTCCTTAAAATACGGCACCCGCTCCACGAGTCCTTGGTTACGCCTCACTGCCTGCGCCAACAACAATGCACTATAGAGCGCATCCGAATTTCGTAATTACTGGTTGTAAAGGCATTATATGGAACGCAATGAGGGATTTCAAGCCAACTCAAACGTGACTCAACAGGGGGGAATTCAGTTGGCGGGTTGCCAACATTTTTGCCAATTCCTCCGTCTTCACGGGTTTGGAGACATAATCATCCATGCCGGCGCGGATGCACGCGTCGCGGTCGCCTTGCATGGCGCTGGCGGTCATCGCCACGATGGGCAGACGTTCGCGGCCTTGTTCCTTTTCCCACGCGCGGATGCGGCGTGTCGCTTCGTAGCCGTCCATGCCGGGCATCTGGCAGTCCATCAGCACGAGGTCAAACGTCGCCTCGTGCACGGCGTTGACGGCCAGTTCCCCGTTGCCGACGACTTCCACGGAGAAGCCCAGCTTTTCCAACTGCCGCCGCCCGACCTTCTGGTTCACGGGATTGTCCTCGACCAGCAGGATGCGCGGCGCATTCGACGCAATCGCGCACGCAGCCGCGGCGGGTTTGGCCGGCGTGTCCTTGCGCGCGGGCGGTTCCTCGGCCAGCACGCGCAACAAGGTGCTGCGCAAATCGGCCTGCCGCACCGGCTTGGTCAGCCAGGCAGACAAGCCGCATTGGCGCAATTGCTCCGCGCTCAGGCGCTCGCCCATCGACGAGAGCAACACCAGGCGCGCGCCGGCGATGAGCGGGTCCGCCTTGATGAGTTGCGCCAGGCGCAGGCCGTCCATGCCGGGCATCTGCATGTCCAGGATCACTAATTGGCACGGATCGCCTTCCAATGAATCCTGGCGGAGCGCGGTCAATGCGTCGGCACCGCTGACGACGCATCGGACGCGCGCCCGCCAGGAAAGTAACTGATGCTGCAAAATGGTGCGGTTGGTGGCGTTGTCGTCCACCACCAGCGCCTTCAGGCCGGCCAGCGCGTCCGGCACTTCCGGCGTGGCGCCCGTCTGGAACGGCTGCTTCTCCAGCCGCACGGTGAACCAGAAGGTCGAGCCCGGGCCCGGCGTGCTTTGCACGCCGATCTGCCCGTGCATCATCTCAATCAATTGTTTGCAAATCGCCAGGCCCAGGCCCGTGCCGCCGAACTTGCGCGTGGT
>JBFMBT010000328.1:0-7301 GCA_040754875.1 Verrucomicrobiota bacterium
ACCGCCTGCAACGATCGCCCCAACCCACCCACCCGCGTTCCCCCTGGGACGCATCACGCATCACGCATCACGCATTACGAGCCCCTCGCACTTCAGAGTTCAAAAGCAAGCCCCCATGTCGTATTGTCCCCAAAAGGTTCCCGCATGATCCGATTGACGCAAACCGGCTGGTTGTTCCTGGGCGTGGCGGTGGCGCTGTACCTGGCGTCGCTGACTTCGCAGTCCGGGTTGTTGCTCATGCCCATCGGCATCTTGATCGGGTGTTACGTCGTGAACTTCTTCGCGGCGCGGCGGGCCGTGAAAAACATCGAGGTGCACACGCCCGAGTCGGTCCATCTGGGCGAGGGCCAGCGGATGTCGCAGCCATGGAAACTGATCAATCGCAGCGAAAAACCCGCGGCCTTCCTCCAGGCCAATTCCACGGCGGGCACGTTGTTCTCCCTTGGCTCCCTCGCGCCCGAAGGCGAGGCGCATCTGGTGCCCGAACTGGTCTTCGGGCGGCGCGGGGTCTATGAATATGCGGAGGTCACGCTGTCGTCGCTGCAACCGTTCGGGCTGGTCAAGGCGGCGCGGCGCTTGAAATTGCCGGGCGAAATCATCGTGCATCCGGCGCTGTATCCCACTTACACGCCAAAGGCGGCGGGCTACGACGTGATGGTGGGCGGCAAGTTCAAGGGCAACCGCAAGTCCCATGCGGGCGCGAACTTCGCGGGCGTGCGCCCGCTCGAATCGGGCGACCCACTCAAACACATACATTGGAAATCGAGTTCGAAGGGGCTCGGACTGATGGTGAAGACGTTCGACGAGGAACTCTCCGGGCGCGTGGCGGTGATTTTCGATTGCGGCAGTTCGGGCAGCGACAAGGTGCTGGATGATTGCGCGCGCGCGGCCGGCTCGATCATCTTCGCCGCGCTGGACGCGGGTCATCACGTCGAATGGGTGGATTTGAGTTCGCTGCATCATCTGCTGGTGCCGCCGTTCGCGGACGGACAGGAGGTGCTGGAATTGCTCGCGCGCCTGCAACCGGTGCCCGGCTGCCTGACCCGCGAGCGCCTGCGCACCGCCGCCGAACGCGTGTCCGCGAAGGCGGCGCTGTGTTTCTTCCTCACGCAGGTCAACGCCGACGCGCTGGAAATCATCGGCGAGTTGCGCGCGCAGGGCCGGACCGTGGCGGCGTATGTACCGGAACAAACGGGCTGGGCCGAGCCATTGAGCGGCGTGCCGGTGTGGGCGTACGGCGAGCACAACCTGGTGGAACAAGCATGAGAAGCCCCTTCCATCAACTGGTGTTGCTCGGCCTTATCTGCCAGGGGTTCGCGTGGGACAACGTGGTGTTGCCCACGTTGAACGCGGCGCTCTGGCTGGTTTGCCTGAAGCTGCAATCGCGCAACATTCGCGTGGGACCGTGGGCGGAGATCGCGCTGATTGTCATCGGCGGGCTGGCGGGCTGGTTTCTGTCGCGCATGTTCGGCCAGAGCGCGCATTTCGCCGTCGGCCACGGGTTGACGCTGTTGCAGTTGTCGCGGTTGCTGCGCAAACTGGAGACGCGCGAAAAGATTTTCTGCCTGCTGGTGGCCTTCGTGCAACTGGGCGTGGCCTGCACCATCGTGCTCGATTACCGGTTCATCCTCATTGTCTTCGCCACGATCGTGTTGATTCCGCGCACGCTGGCGGAGCTGGCGGTGGAATCGTTCCCCGCGCGCACAACGGCGCCGCCCGCCCGCATGTCGTTCGCGATGTATGCGGGCGTGGCGCTCGCGATGGCGGTGTTCTTCGTCACGTTCCCGCGCGGGCTGCTGGGCACGGGCCTGCCGCGCGCCTTTGGCGACCAGAGCCAGAGCAATCTGCTGGATTCCGTGCTCGACCCCACGCGCGGCAGCCGGAAGAACTCGACGGAAATCATCATGCAGGTCGAGGCGAAGAGTCTCGGTTACCTGCGGTCGCATTTTCTGGTGGATTTCGACGGCCAGAAATGGACGCCCGAGAGCCGCTCGGGCTGGCAGCGCATTTATTTTCTGCCCGAAGAGGATTTGAAGAATTTCCCGAGCCGCCGCGTGCGCGTGAAAAGCGTCACCTACCTGGGCCGCATCCTGCCGGTGGATGGGCGCGTGCTGCATGTGAAGGGCAAGTTTTTCCGGCGGCCGTTCCTGAACACCTACGGGGTCATCGAGTGTGAAGCGATGTGGAACACGTCCAACAACATTTACGAATATTGGATCGATCCGCAGCCGGACCCGGAGCGTTATCCCATCCAGGCGCGGCGGATGTTGCGCCACCCTGAGCCGTCCGCAAAATTGCGCGCGTGGCTGGACGAGCGGCTGGCGGGCGCGACCAATGCCTTCGAGCAGGCGAAGCGGTTGGAGGATTATTTTCAGCGCAATTTCAAATACACGCTGGGCGCGCCGGAGTTGAACCGCGTCAATCACCTGGACGATTTCGTCTTCAACCAGCGCGAAGGCCATTGCGAACGTTACGCGTCGGCGCTGGCGCTGTTGCTGCGCATGAAGGGCGTTCCCACGCGCGTGGTCATCGGTTACGCGCCGGGCGCGCGCAACTGGTTCTCCGGCTGGTATGACATCCGGTTCAGCGACGCGCATGCGTGGACGGAGGCGTGGTTCGAGGGGCGCGGCTGGGTGACGCTGGACGCCACGCCCAGCGGCACGACGCCCAAGCCGAATTATTTTTTCCGCGACATCCTCGATGCGCTGGATGTGCTGTGGTATCTGCACATCGTCAATTTCGACGCGCCGGCGCAACGGGATTTGATCACTGGCACGGTCAAGGCGGCAACCGCCGTTTCCGCGTGGGCGCAGCGCAACGTGACAGGGATTGTGCTGGCCGCGCTGGGAGTGGTGGCGGCCATCGGCTGGCGCAATTATCGTCCGCGGCGGCGCAGTGAAAAAATCCAGCCGACGGCCCGGCAGCGGGCGCAGATATTGGCGGAGCATTATTACGGGCAGATGTTGCGCACACTTGCCCGGCAGGGATTGCATCGCGAGCCGCACCAGACGCCGCTGGAATTTCTGGCGCAACTGGACCGGCAGAATGTTCCCACGCTGCCGGAAATTGAGTTCATCACGGAGACGTTTTGCGCCACGCGCTACGGCAACGCGCCGTTGACCGCGGAGACGGAACGGACCATTGCGGCGGCGTTGGAGCGAATCCGGCAGTCGCGAAAGGAGCTGGCCCGCGCGGCGTGACTCGTTCAAACCCTCGACAAATGGGCTGATTTCACGATACAACACGCCACGCATGAAGGCGAAACCCACTACGGACAATCGGTATGTCATCATCATGGCCGGCGGACGCGGCGAGCGCTTCTGGCCCGTCAGCCGCGAGAAGGCGCCCAAGCAGCTCATCACGTTGCTCGGGAAAAAGTCGTTTCTCCAGGAGGCCGTCGAGCGCGTGCTGCCGTGTGTGCCGCTCAAGAACATTCTCATCATCACCAACGAGGTGCAGGCGCCCGAGGTCCGCAAGCAACTGCCGAAGTTGCCGAAACAAAACATCATCGCCGAACCGTGCGGGCGCGACACGTGCGCGGCCGTCACGCTCGGCGCCGCCTTGGTGGGCGCGCGCTCGACGACGGGAGTCATGGCGGTGTTGCCGGCGGATCATGTCATTCCCGACCCGAAGAAATTTCAACAGGTCCTGAATGACGCGTTTGACCTGGCCGGCCGCGGCCAGGCGATTGTCACCATCGGCATCAAGCCGACGGAACCCGCGACCGGTTACGGTTACATTCATGTGGGCGAACCGTTGCCGCCGCCGCACGGCGTGAAGAAATACAAGACGACGTTTTATCGCGCGCATCAGTTCGTGGAGAAACCGTACTTCGAGAAGGCGCTCGAATACGTCAACAGCGGGCAGTATCGCTGGAACGCGGGCATGTTCATCTGGTCGTTCGTGACGATCACCGAGGGCTTGCAAAAGCATCAGCCCGAGATGCTCGCCGCCTGCCACCGCTGGTTCGAGGCGGCGAAGAATCCCGCCAAGCTCGCCAAGGTGCTCGCGAAGGAATACCCGGACGTCAAGCGGATCTCGATCGATTACGCGCTGCTGGAAAAGGCGCACAATGTGGTCGTGGCGGACGGTGATTTCGAGTGGGATGACCTCGGCTCGTGGACCGCGCTGGCGCGCCACATCAAGCCGGACGCTGAAGGCAATTGCGCCGTCGCGGATTTCATCCACGTCGATGGCGCGCGCAACATCATCTTCGATGCGCGCACCAAGACACGCACGCCCATCGCCGTTGTCGGCCAGCGCGATTCCATCCTTGTCCTGACGGATGACGCGACGCTGCTCGCGCACAAAAGCCAGGCGCAAAAAGTAAAGGAACTGGTGAAGAAACTATCCGAGGATTCAAAGTTGAAGAAGCTGGTGTGAGTGGGAAACTCCAAGTCCTAAACTTCAAACTCCAGAGAATCTTCAAGGCAAAATGCAGCGCCTTGGCGATTGCAGCTTGAATCTTCTCTGAGGCTTGAAGTTTGATGCTTGATGCTTCCTATCGTATCACCGCCTGCAACTTCTGCTTCAACTGCTCCACTACCTTCTCATGAGCTGCCGTTGCTTCCGCATCCGTGAGCGTCCGCTCGGCGTGGCGATAGGTGAAGGCGTAGGCCATGCTCTTCTGACCTTCCGGCACGTTCTTGCCGCGGAAGACGTCGAAGAGTTCGACGCTTTCCAGGTTCTGCGGCTTGGCCTGTTTCACGGTCATCAACACCGCGTCATGCGTCGTCGCCTCAGGCACGAGCATCGCGACGTCGCGGCGGATGGATGGAAACAGCGGCATTGGCTTGAAGGACTTGCCTGTATTGCGCCGCGAGATAAGGAGGTCCAGGTTCAATTCCGCGAGCAGGACGGCATCGCGCAAATCATAACGCTTCGCCAGCGCCGGCAGCAACTGGCCCATTTCGCCCAGCGCGAGCTTGCCGAGTTGGACCCCGGCCGATTCCAGGAACAACGCGGTCGGCTCGCCGCGCCGCGTGTAGCTCACGCTGCGCACGCCGAATTGCTCGAGGAATTCCTCGATGATGCCTTTCAGATCGTGCACATCGCATTTCGCGTCACGCTGGTCGCCAGCCCAGAAGTTCGCGTGGCGCTGGCCGGTCAACGCGATGGCCACGCGCCGTTCTTCCTTAAGCTTGCCGTCGCTTTGGATGAACACACGCCCGACCTCGAACAGCGCCACGTCGCCGCTCTGGTGATGCAAGTTGTGCTTCAACGCATCGAGCAAACCCGGCAGCAGGCTGGGACGCAGCACATTCATGTCGCTGCTCAACGGATTCTCCAACGCCACCAGCGGCGCCTTGTCTCCACCCGTGGCGAGTACCGCCGACGCATCAGAAACCAACGTCTGCCCCTGTGCTTCATCCAACCCCAGACCAATGAGAATGCGCCGCGCTTCGGCAAGTTGATCGTGCACGGCATCGTAGGCATTGGCGCCGGTCACTCCGCGCGGCGCGCTCGATGGAATGCGATCCACGCCAAACAGCCGCGCCACTTCCTCAATCAAATCAATCTCGGCCTTGATATCGACGCGGAACGTCGGCACGCGCGCCGCGCAGGTTTCACCATTCTCGCGCACCTCCAATCCGAGGCGTCGCAGATAACCAGCTTGCTCCGCCGCCGGGATGGCGACACCCAGCAGTTCATCCGATTTGCGATAGCGCAGCGTGACTTCCGCCGGTTGCACGGGCGCGGGGTAGGCATCCACGACGCCTTCGGCGAGCTGGCCGCCGGCCAGTTGCAAAATCAATTGTGCCGCGCGGCGGCTCGCCCAATCCGCAATGTTCACGTCCGCGCCACGCTCGAAGCGATAAGCGGAGTCGGTGCGCAGTTCCAGCTTCTTGGACGTCGCGCGAATGTTCTGCGGTTTGAAGTAGGCGCTCTCGATGAGGACATCGACGGTCAGCTCGTTGATCTCCGTGTTCTGTCCACCCATGACGCCCGCCAGCGCAATGCCTTTGGTTTCATCGGCGATGAGCAGCATCTCGCTGGTCAACAGGCGCCCCTGGCCGTCGAGCGTGGTGAATTTCTCGCCTTCCTGCGCGCGGCGCACAACGATGGTCGGCACGCCGTTCGCGCCCTTGGCCAACAGATGATAATCAAACGCGTGCAGCGGCTGGCCGATTTCGAGCATTACATAATTGGTAACATCGACAACGTTGCTGATGCTGCGGATGCCGACCTTCTCCAACGCCGTGCGCAACCAGTCGGGGCTGGGCCCGATCTTCACGCCCTTGATGACGCGCGCCGTGTAACGCGGGCACAACGTCGCATCGTCCAATCGCACGGCCACCAGCCCGTTCACGTCGCCGGCGGTTGCCGCGGGCAGGGCGGTATCCGGCAATTTCAACGCATTGCCGGTCAGCGCGCTGATTTCGCGCGCGATGCCAATCACGCTGTTCAGGTCCGGCCGGTTCGGCGTGATCTCCAGATCGTAAACGACATCGCCCGCCGCGCGGCCCAGGTGCTCGGCGAACGGCTGGCCCACCTTCGCGTCATCGGGCAGAATCAACAATCCATCCGCCTCCTCGGCGAGACCAAGCTCCTTGGGCGAACACATCATGCCGTGCGATTCGACATTGCGGATCTTGCCCACCTTGATGGTGAATGGTTGTTCGCCGGGCTTGGCCGGCAACGTCGCGCCCGGAAGGATCAGCGGCACCTTGTCGCCCGCTTTGAAATTCTGCGCGCCGCAAACAATCTGGCGCTCGCCCTTACCGTCATTGACGCGGCAAACGGAAAGACGGTCGGCATTGGGATGCTTATCGCGCGTGATGACTTGCGCGACGACGACGCCGTCAAACTCACCCGCGCGCTTCTCCACGCCTTCGACCTCGATGCCCAGCATCGTGAGGCGTTCGCCCAGTTGTTCGGGCGACCAGTCGAAATCAACGTATTGTTTGAGCCAATTCAGCGTAACTTTCATGCAATCGAGCCGGGAAGGTTGGGCCTTTTTCGGCGGGAGGAAAAGCACAAAAGCAGCCGCGCTCGCGGTGCAGTTTCACACCCTCGGCCGAGGTCAAAACGGAGTGTGGAGTCGTGGAGTTTTGGAGTGATGGCCGAAGACACGCGCGCACAGCGCCTTGTTGCCAGCCGGCGTTTCGCGCCTTGCGAACCCGCATTCCCGGGGGCACAGCATCGCACTCGCAATTTGCATCCGCGTTGATTGCATGCTGTTACCACTGCACATTCCCATCAATGCATCATGATATGATAAAATGCACAGTACGCAAAATTTGTTATAAAATAATTTGACACATTGCATGAGTTGAATTATACGTCTCCCAGAAGTTAAG
>JBFMBT010000329.1:0-7293 GCA_040754875.1 Verrucomicrobiota bacterium
TTCAATTTTCCATGCGCCTGCAAAAGGCAGGCGTTTCAATGTGGTCCGGCTGGTTGCAGCTTGGGAATCGCTGCCGGCGAGTTTCCCGATGGAGTCTGATGCCGGAGCACGCCGTGATTCCGGGCATTGTCGGGGCTCGCACACCACCCCAGCCAACCGACCCGCGCCACGCTAATCACGCGCCCGGACAATCGCAATAAAATCCTGCGCTTCGCGCCGCGCCGAAGCGTGAATCTTTCGCATGGAAATCGCCGCATCCATCAACGCGGTGAAACCCGCCTTCGGCTGATGCGCGAGGTTCGGTTTCTCCTTTGCGACGCGGCGTCGAGGGTTTAGAACAACTCCAACAACGCGAGCCGCCACATGAAAATCACGATTCTTCGAGGCGATGTCCACCTGGTGCAATTGCGCACGCGCATGCCGTTCAAGTACGGCATCGCCACGATGACGCATATGCCGCAGGCCTTTGTGCGGCTCGCCGTCGATGTGGACGGCAAACGGGTGGAGGGCATCTCCTCCGACTTGCTGCCGCCCAAGTGGTTTACCAAGGACCCGGCGAAGGCTGTGGACCTGGAAATCGACGAGATGCTGCACGTCATCCGCCATGCCGGGCAATTTGCGGTCGGGCTTTCCGGCGCGAGCGCGTTTGACGTGTGGGGACAGTTGCACCAGACGCAAAGCACCTGGGGCGAACGCGAGGGACTCCCTCCCCTGCTCTATCACTTCGGCACGTCGCTGGCGGAACGGGCATTGATCGAAGCCGTCTGCCGCGCGCACGGCAAACCATTCGCCACGATGTTGCGCGGGAACGGGCTGGGCATCGAGTTGGGCGCCACTCATCCGGCGTTGAAAGGCATTGCGCCCGGCGAATTGTTGCCTGCGAAACCGTTGGGCGAAATCATTGCCCGCCACACGGTCGGTCTGGCCGATCCCTTGACCGATTCGGACATCGCGCCCGGCGAGCGGCTGAACGACGGCCTGCCGCAATCGCTCGAGGCGTGCATCCGCGCGTATCAACTGCGCCATTTCAAGCTGAAGGTGAACGGCCAGCTCGAAGGCGATGTGGCGCGCCTGCATCGCATCGCGGAAATCCTCGAAGCACACGCACCCAGGGATTACGCCTTCACCATCGACGGCAACGAGCAGTTCAAGGCCATCGGCGCGTTTCAGGCGTTTTGGGAGGCGGTGCGCCAGAGTCCGAAGCTGGCCGGCTTCCTCAAGCACATGCTGTTCATCGAACAACCGCTGCATCGCAGCGTGGCGCTCGATGATTCGGTGGGCAAGGAATTCAAAGTGTGGAAAGACCGGCCGCCCATCATCATCGACGAATCGGATGCGACATTGGAGAGCGTGCCGACGGCGCTGAGGCTCGGTTACGTGGGGACCAGCCACAAGAATTGCAAGGGCGTGTTCAAAGGCGTGGCCAGCCGCTGCCTGTTGTTGCAGCGACAACGGCAGTCGCCGAAGGAGCCGGCGATCATGAGCGGCGAGGACCTGTGCAACCTGGGGCCGATTGCGTTGCTGCAGGATCTGGCGGTGATGGCGGCGCTGGGCATCAGCAGCGTGGAACGCAACGGGCATCATTACGTTGCGGGACTGTCCTTGTTCTCTGATTCGGTGCAGCAGCAGGTACTGGCGGCGCACGGCGATCTTTACCATCGCAGCGCGGCGGGCTGGCCGACGGTGAACATCAAGGATGGGCGCATCAACGTGAACTCGTTGAACGCGCAGCCGCTGGGGGTTGGCTTTGCCCTGGACGTGGCGCAGTTCACGCAGGTGGCGGAGTGGCATTAGCCTTCCGCGTGATGTCGCGGGCAAGAACATTCGTCCCTGGTTGATTGTTACTCCCTTTCCCCTCACCCCGGCCCTCTCCCTTGGGGAGAGGGTGCACTGTTTCCGTGTTTTGAAAATTCGCGCCATGGGCTGGCCGTACACATTTCATCCTTTTCAGTTCTTCTTCCAAGCGCGCTGCGAGCCGGCGAGGCCGATTTTTTCCGAGGGAATCGGCTGGAAGCCAAGTTTGACGGCGGGTGAACCGGGGTTGATTTGCAACCCTGCCTCGAGACTGCCAATGAACATTGGATCAGCCACGACGGACGCGGCATCCAACTTGACGGCTTTCCATTTCGACAACGGCCCATAGGGGGTGACGGGACGCTCGTTCAAATACCCCGCGCCTTGCGTGTGCCAGAACACGTTGTTGTTGCATTCGCCGAAGAATTGTCCGCGCCACGTGCCGGTGACGTGGAACAATTCGATGTTTGGCGTATGACACACAAAAATGTTCCGGACGATCCGATTGCTGACACCGAAGGCATCGCCCATTTCGATGCCGAACAAGTGGCTGCCCGCTTCGAGGAAAACATTGTTGTCGATGACATTGTTGCGGCCGCCGGAGATACCCAGGCAGGTGGTCGCGCGCGCGATGAGATTGCCGCGCACGGTCACGCCGCTGGAGAAGTCGTCGAGATAAATGCCCCACGTGTTGGCAGGAGTGGTCAATTTGCCATCGCTTGAAGCGCTCAATCCCACGACATCATGGATGCGATTGTTTTGTATCGTCGTGCTCATTTCCCGCCGGTGGCGTCCGATCACTTCGATCGCGCCGGTGTCCGGCGTTTCCAGGCAGACGCGGCGGATGTCGTTGAATTCAACCGTCGTATTGTGCGAATAGGTGCTGCCATCGCGGCTGCGCAAGGAGATGGCCGCGCGCGGTAGGTCCTCAAAAAGATTATGCGCGATACGCGTCCCGCCGCCACTGTCGCACAACACACCGGGTGAATGTTTGTAAGCCAGCCCCAAGTGATGCATCCAGTTGCCTTCGATGACATTTTGCACGGGTTGATTGGCCGCCGTGCCCACCAACGCCACGCCGCCCTGCCCGTTGTAGGCGATTTCATTGCCGACGATTTCGTTCTGCGCGCTCTTGTTCTCCAGACGAACGGCGTTGCCGGCCAGGTTGATGAAGCGGTTGCCTTCAATCACACACTGGCGCGCGCCGGACATCCAGATGGCCGCATCCACCGGCGCAAACACCTGGACTGTCCGCGACGGAATCGTGTCGCAGAACAAAAACCCCAGAATCTTGACCTGTTCAACAAACTGGTTCTTCGCCACGTCGCCTTTGAATTCGATGAGATGGTCCAGCACCGGCGCCACCACGTCCTGCAAGCCGGGATTGCCCTGCTTCGGCCAGAGGAACATCTCGCCCTTGATGCGGTCCAGAAACCATTCGCCCGGCGTATCCAGTTCCTCGAGCACGTGGCTGACGTAGAAACGATTGCCCGCGCGCAACGGCAACGCCGCGTTGCTGTTCTCCTCCACCTGCACCACGCGCGAATTGTAATCCACCCCGCGCACCGTCAACACCGCGCTGGCCAGGCCCGCGTCCGGGAACGCGACGATCTCAAAGCCCGGCGAGCGAGGATACGCCTTCAAGTCACCTTGCCGGAATTGAAACCGGTTGCGAAATGCCGCGGCGCTCATATTCGGCACCACCATTTCCTTGCAGGTCGCCGCGTTGAACACCTCCGCTTGAACGACAATGAGGTTGCTGCCCGGCGCGTTTCTCGGCAGGACCGGCCCGCCGGGGTTCCAGTTCGGATCGTCGCACAACACGATGGCATCCAGATTGAGCGCGCCGCCCTTCGTATTCACCCAGCGCAAATACTGCTGGCCCTGGTCCAGATGCACCGCGCCGACCGTGGCCCAGCGGAACACGTTGAGCGCGCCCGTGTCATTGAGGTTTCTCAATTCCACCGGCTGCCCCGCGCCCGCTTGAACGGTCATGCGTCCGTCCAGCGTCGCGTAGCCAAGCGGCCGATTGAACGCGCTGTAATAGAAAGCGACCTTGTATTGCCCTTCCATCGGCGCGTTGAATGTCCAGGTGACCGTGTCGTTGGTGTTGTGAATGCGGCTGAGAAACGAGCCGAACGCGCCGACCTTCTTGTCTTCGCCGGCCATATAGAGCCACCCGCCCGTCAACGGGTTGGCCGGGTCCGCATTGGGAAAACGCGCCTTGGTCTGCAATTCATGTCCCACGCGCAACTGGCTGAAATTCCAGCGCCCGCCGCGCGCCTCGGGCACCGCCGCCGACCAGAGATTATCATTGGCCTTTTGCCAGCCGATGATCGGGCGTCCGCCGCTGATCACCGGCCGCTCGCCCGGATACGCCGTGTAGGTCGTCCCCGAATCCGCCGGCGTCAACACCAGCGGTTCGGTCAGGTAATAGTTTCCGCCGCGCACGTAGAGCGTGCTCTTGAGCGTCTCGGCGCGCATCGCCTTCTGCCCGCGCGCCAGCGTGGCAAACGGGCCATCCGTTCCTCCCGGATTGGGCGTGACCAGTTTGCCGCTCCACTCGTCCTTGCCATTGGCGGCGACAAAGAAACGGCCGGGCGCCGGCTCGATCACCGTCTGGGCGTTCGCCACGCCGGCCACAAACACAAACGCGAATACGCAATGGAGTAATCGGATGCTGTTCACAAAAAGAACTTAATCGGTTAAAGGCGACTTAACAATTTCTTTGCCCGGCGAATCCACACTCGCTCCCGCCGCCGTTGAAAGGCGGGCGCGTGAGCGTCGTCTTCGAGCACCTCCTTGACCAGCCCGCGCGCTTCGTCGAGCCGGTTCAATGAGGCGTAGAGTTCAGCCAGTTGAACCCGCGCGCGCGAATAGGAATTGGTTTCCAGAACTCGTTCCAGCGTGGCAACCGCCTTGTCCGTCTGCCCCAGCGCCGCATACGTTTCCGCCAGGGCCATCAGCGAATGGCCGTAATCGTGCTTGGGATTTTCCGCACACACGCCTTCGAGCAACGGCAGCGCCTCGGTGGGACGTTGCTGGCGCAGCAGGCACTGGCCAAAGTGCGCGCGCGTGTCGATGTCCTCGGCGTCGCGTTCCATCGCGGCGCGGTAACTCTTTTCCGCGTCAGCCAGCTTGCCGCGTTGGAAATACACATCGCCGAGTTGCGAATGATGATGTGCCTTGTCCAGGTGATGAATCTGGTCCTGCAACTCCTTGATGCGCCGGCGGGCCGACGCCCCGGGCAACTCGAAACCTTGCAGGCTGGCCCCGCCGCCACCGGACGCGCGATAAACAAAGAAGTAATAGAGAATGGCATTGATGACTGGAATGAACAGTATGAACAGTGCCCAGACCCACTCGTCTCGCCGCACGGCATCGATGAGCATCCAGATGTTGAAAATCAGGAAAACCAGTCCGAGCGGACCGCTGAACCACGGTGAATCAAAAAAGAGTAACCCTAGCATCCCCACCTTTTCCGGTTCATGCGACAGTCTCCAGCCAATGCGGTTGCTCCGCGGCCGCGACGGCCTCCCCATTCGCAGGCAGGCTCGTTTGCAACGGCATTTCCGGATTGCGGAAATCGATGCCGGCGAAGCCCAGGTAATCGTAAAACACATCCGTGTTCTTGATGAAGCCGCCGAACTTTTCCGCGCCCGGCCCGAGGGCGGTGATGGGCACGAAGTCCGAGGTGTGGGAGGCGCTGATGAAGCTGACCCCGAGGTGATTGGCCAGCATCAGCCCCAGTTGCGCGTTGGGATCGCTGTGCAACGAGAACATCGGCTTGCCCTTCTTCTCGAGATACGGCAGGAACATTTCCACCTTGTCCGCCGGCGCGGCGTAACCGGTCAATTCCTTCAACACGGCCTGCACCTTCGCCACCGTCGGCGCCTGCCCCAGTTGCTTGAGCATCACCGTGTGCGACGCCTTCGCTTCCTTCAAATTCGCGAACAACAGCGGGCTGGCGACATAATTCTTGCCGATGCCGCTCAAGCCCGGATTGCCGTTCCCGTGGTCGGTCGTGATGACCAGCAACGTGTCGGGCACTTTCTTCTGAAATTCCAGGCAGACTTCGATCGCCTCATCAAACGCAATCTGGTCGTAAAACGCCGCCGCCGCATCGAACTGGTGGCAACCATGATCCACGCGGCCGCCCTCCACCTGCATGATGAAATGCGGCTCGTTTTCCAACCGCTTCAACGCCGCGCGCGTCATTTCCGCCAGCGTCGGCACGCGCGCCTGAAACTCCTTGCTCTGGTTCTGGTCCACCGTGTAGGGCAGATGGCTTTCGTCGAACGTGCCCACCCAGCGCTTGTCCAGCGGCGCGGCAAGCAGCTCCTCGCGCGTCTTCATCACATGATAACCCGCCCCCTGATGTTTCGCCCACAAATCCACCTTGTCCTTGCGCTTCGCCGGGTCGTAATACTTCTGTCCGCCCCCCAGCAGCACCTCCACCTTGCGGTCCAGATATTGCGCCGCGATCGATTCCGCCGAACCGCGGCTGCCATCATTGGCGGCAAAACCGGCCGGCGTGGCGTGCGTAATCTCGGTCGTCGTGACCAATGCGCGTTTCCACCCGGCCTGCCCAAACAACGTGTAAAGCGGCGTCAACTCGCGGCCATCCGGCAGGATGTTGACCGCGCCATTGGCGATGCGCGACCCGCTGCCCCAGCTCGACGAGGCCGCCGAGGAATCCGTCACCAGCGAATCCAGCGAGCGCATGTCCATCAAGCCATGCCGCGCCTGCGGATGGTTGTGCAATTGAATCCACGTCACGCCGCGTTTGCGCAGCAGGTGCGACAAATGGTCCGCGCACGTCAACGTCCCCGCGCTCATGCCGTCGCTGACCAGATGAATGATGTGGCGCGGCTTCTGGCCCGGACGCGCCGCCCCCGGTTCGGCGGCCTGGAGAACAGTCGGAGCGGTGACCGACGTGGCAGCCAGCAAACCGCTGCGCTTGAAAAAACTACGACGTGTGATCGGCATATAATTGAGGAACCTTAAATCCAGCGGCCCATTTTGCAATGCTGTTCGCGGTGCCGGGAAGGTGCAAAGTTAACGTGGGCGGCCGGGTCATGGTTGGCAGGTGGCTGGCCGGGAAAATATTTTCGCGAAGTCCGGAACGCGGTGGAAAGGGGTGGAACAGGGTGGACGGGCATTGGCGATTTGCGATTTGCGATTGCGGGGAGGGCGGCGTCGGAACGAGTTTTACGCATAAGTGAGACGGAGGGATGAGGCCCCGTTTATTTTTTCGCGAATACGCTCGAACAGGGTCGAATAGCCTCGAATAAGCTCGAATAGCCTCGAAAAGACTCGAGAGGCTCGATGACCGAGGACCCCGAGCGGGCGGATTGGCGGGAGTTGTGGTTGAGGGTTTGACTGCCGGAAGACGGCACCGGCCCGCACGGGCCGGGATGACACGGCCCGCATCCCGGCGAGGAGAGCGATTCTCCGCGTCGGGCCAGGCCGTACTGTTGACACACATTACTATCATGT
>JBFMBT010000330.1:0-7196 GCA_040754875.1 Verrucomicrobiota bacterium
GGTTCTCGCACGCGTGAAAGATTACTTTCCCGGCGCGGGCTTCAGCACCTTCACCGGTTCGGGCGTCTTGTAATGGCGCTTGAGTCCCGCCTCGCTCAACATGCCGCCCGGCACGCGCGCGATGAATTCGGGGAAACTGCGCTCGACACGGTCACGAATCAGTTTTTGGCCCGTCTTGGAGGCCCAGAATTCCTCCTCGACCTTCGCCAGCGCCATGCCGGCTTCGTCGGGGGTCATGTTCTCGCGCTTGGCCAGCAACCAGATCAGTTCGGGGTCGCCCGGCAGGCTGACGGGGCAGGGGACGAACTTGAGCGTGATTTCCTGTTCATCGCTCGCTTCGGCCTTGGCATTGGGATTGACCTTGATCTCGCTGGTGAACTGGCTGCCGTCGGGCAGGGACACTTCGACGGAGAGTGACTGTTCCTTGCGGTTGGGTTTGATGGTGATATCGCCATCGCCGAAAGACGTGGCGAGCTGTTCCTTCACTTCGTGGATGCTTTTGGGGTCGAGGTCGGGCAATTCGACCTTGGAGCAGAATTTGGTGAAAGCCTGGGCGCGGGCCTTGGCTTTGAGCTCGGATTCGATGGCTTCGTAGATCTTGCCGGCCAGCTTCGCGTCATGCGTGGCTTTGGGCAGGACCTGTTTGAGCAATTCGAGGAGTTGGACTTCGGCGTTTTTGTTGGTTTCTTTTTTCATACGTCAAAAAAGAGGCCGCCCTTGTGCCAAATGCCCGGGCCGAGTGCAACACCGCTCGGGAAAAATTTTATCCTTCGTCATTCGGATTTCCCGTTCCTGTGCTACATTGACCAGCACGTGCAAGAGAACTTGAAGTTGTTTGCCGATGAAAATGTTCTCCAGCTTCCCGCTGGCGCTGTTTGTCCTCGGGATGGCCGGCGCGACGTTTGCCCAGCCGTACGGGCTGACCGTCCGGCAGCCCAACAGCACGTTGCAGATGCCGCAAAGCCCGGCCGCTTATGGCTACGCGTTGACCAACGCCTACACGGGCTTCGCCAGTCTCATTGGCGCCACCACCCCGCCGGGTGAGACCAACCGGCTGTTCGTGTTGGAGCGCGCGGGACGCATCGTTGTCATTACAAATCTCGATATCAGCACCGGGGAGCGAGCGTTGTTTTTGGACATCAGTGATCGCACCCGCGCGAATGGCGAACATGGCCTCCTGGGACTGGCGTTCCATCCGGACTACGCGGACAATCGTTCCTTCTTTGTGTTCTATTCATACACCGACGGCGTTAGCGTGCATAACCGCCTCTCGCGGTTCGAGACTTCCTCCACCGATGCCAATCAAGCCTTGGCGGAGTCGGAGGTGGTTCTGTTCAGCCAGCCTGACGAAGCATCGAACCACAACGGCGGCGACATTCAGTTCGGCCCGGACGGATATCTTTATGTCTCCTTGGGCGACGAAGGCAACCAGTCGGACTCGCTGCAAAACAGCCAGCGCATCGACAAGGATTTCTTCGCCGGCATCCTGCGCATCGACGTGGACAAGCTTGGGACCAATCTCGCGCCCAATCCGCATCCCGCGTTGATGGGCCAGGTGAATTACTTCGTCCCGGCGGATAATCCGTTCGTGGGCGCGACGCAATTCAATGGCGTGCCCGTGAATCCCGCGTCGGTGCGCACGGAATTCTGGGCCGTGGGACTGCGCAATCCCTGGCGCATCTCCTTCGATCCCGCCACCGGCGCGCTCTTTTGTGGCGATGTCGGCGGTGGGGCGCGCGAAGAGATTAACCTCATCGTCAAGGGCGGCAATTACGGCTGGGTATTTCGCGAAGGCACATTGGCCGGGCCGGACCCAACGCGGCAAGGACCGGCGGGCTTTGCCTCCATCCCGCCGATTCTCGAGTATGCCCACGGCTCCGGTTTGTTTCAGGGCAACAGCGTCACCGGCGGCGTGCTGTATCGCGGCGGCCGCATCTCGCAGCTCACGGGCAAATACATCTTTGCCGATTACGTCAGCGGCAACATCTGGGCGCTGACGCCGGACGGAACGAACGCTGCCAGCAATTTCGAACGGCTGACGGGGCGCGGATCGGTCGTCAGTTTCGCCACCGACCCGCGCAACGGCGATGTGTTGCTGGTCAATCTGGGCGGGTTCATCCAACGATTGATTTACAACACGAATGTTGTTTCCGGAACGCCCCTTCCCGCAACGCTGGCCGACACCGGAGTCTTTGCGGACGTGACCTCGCTCACGCCGCACGCGGGCATCGTGCCCTACGGCGTCAATGTGCCGTTCTGGTCCGATAATGCGAAGAAGACGCGCTGGTTTTCAGTTCCCAACCTCAATCAGACCATCGCATTCAATCGCGAAGGCAGTTGGTCGTTTCCGAATGGCACGGTGTGGGTCAAGCATTTCGACTTGGAATTGACGACGGGTGTGCCTGCGTCCGCGAAGCGTTTGGAAACGCGCCTGCTCGTGAAGAATCCCGACGGCGTTTATGGCGTGACGTATCGCTGGGGCAGTTCCACCAGCAACGCCACGCTCGTGCCCGAGGAAGGCCTGGACGAAGAGTTCGTCATCAACGACGGCGGCATTCAGCGCACGCAGGTCTGGCATTATCCGGGCCGCAGCGAATGCCGGACCTGCCACACGACCGCGGCGGGATTTGCGCTCGGCTTCAACACCGAACAATTAAACCGCGATTTCAACTACGCCGGCGTGACCGATAACCAGCTTCGCGCGCTGGACCATGTGAATTATTTCGTCCCGGCTGTCACCAACCGCCACACGTTGCGCGCCCTGGCGCATCCCACCAACGCCGCCTACAGCGCGGAATATCGTGTGCGCTCGTATCTCGCGGCCAACTGCGCGCAGTGCCACCGGCCCGGCAGCTCGACGGTGGGTTCCTGGGACGCGCGCATCGAAAACCCGCTGTCGCTGGCGGGCATCGTGAATGGCGTGTTGCGCGACAACCTGGGCGACGCGAACAATCGCGTGGTGGCGCCGAACGATCCGGCGCATTCGGTGTTGCTCACCCGCATCGCGCAAAACGGTCCTTTGCGCATGCCGCCGCTGGCGTCGAATTTGCCGGACACCAATGCGATCAATCTGTTGACCGCGTGGATCAACAGCCTTGGGTCCTATCGCACCTTTGAGCAATGGCAGTGGGCTTACTTTGATTCCACCACGGCGCCAGGCACCGGTGCGTTGGAGGATTTCGATGGCGACGGTTCCCTTAATTTCACCGAATATCTCGTCGGAACCAATCCGGTTTCGCCGACGGACGCCTGGAAGACTTCGCTGGTGATGGACGGCAACACCGCCCAAATCCGCTTTCCGCAAATCGCAAACCGCGGCTTCGAAGTGCAGTTCACCCCCAGCCTGCAACCGCCGATTGTCTGGGAGCCGCTCGACGTCCCCGCCAACCGCCCTTTCATTTCCGCCACGAATTTCGAGGCCGTCATCCCCGATGCGCCGGCCGGCCCAGCCCGCTTCTACCGAGTGCGCATTTTTGAGCCGTAACATGGCATTCAATAAGCTAATTTATAAGATTACGAAAATCCTTGTGCATTTCCGTTTCTAATGAAACTGGCGCAAATCCGCCCGCTTCCGCCCGCTTCTGCCCGATAACCGCCGGGTTCCCTACGCCGGCGGCTTCATCGCCGCCATGCGCTTGTTCATTTCTTCCGGCGACACGTCTTCGATGTGCGTGCCGATGTTCCACCGGTGTCCGAAGGGATCCAGAATCATTCCGGAGCGGTCGCCATAGAATTGATTTTGCACCGGGCGCTCCACCTTGGCCCCCGCCGCGACCGCTTTGCCCACTGTCGCGTCCACATCCGCCACATACAGCGCAATGAACATCGGTGAGCCGCCTACTGTCTTTGGGCTGAGCGCGTTCGCTTGCGGACATTCGTCGGCAAGCATCAGGCGCGAAGTGCCGATCTGGATTTCGGCGTGCATGACCTTTCCGCCCGGCCCGGGCATGCACATGATTTCGGTGGCGCCAAAGGCCTGTTTGTAGAATTCGATGGCTTTGGCGGCGCCGTCCACGATCAAGTAAGGTGTGGCGGTGTGATAGCCGTCGGGGATGGGTTTGACTTTATTACTCATGTTTTTGGTTGGTTAGAATTTTGGAAGCAATCGTCCGGTCCGCTGCAAGTATTGTTCGTATTCGGCGCCGAATTCCGCGAGCATCATTTGCTCCTCTTTACCAACCCGCAGAAAATAGAGAAGCGCAAACGGAATGAGCCCGGTGAAGCCCGCCAAGTAATTCGGCAGAATCATCGCCTGCGCGAGGACCAGCAGCCAGATCGATGAATACATCGGATGCCGGATGTGCGCGTAAATCCCCTGCGTCACCAGGCGGTGCTGATCGCGAATCTCCAGCGTGGGCGACCAGTTCGTGCCAAGATCCTTGTGGGCGCGCCAGAACAGCCAGTCGCCCGCCAACAGGAGGACGGTGGCCGTCACGCCGACCCACAGCGGGAGGGAATAGTCCGCAAACGAAAGCAGCGGTGTGAATACATAGAGCAGGGGAATGAGGAAGCCGCCCACGCCCACGGCGAGAAATAACGCGTGATCCACGCGATCCTTCAGCTTGGAACGGATCGGCACGCGTTGGTGCGATTTGATGTAAGGCGCGCGGATGACAAAGTTGGCGAGCCAATAGCCCACGAAATAAATAATCTTGGCGGCGAGCGGTTCCATGCGGTTTTCAACTCAGGCTCAGTTTAGCCGACAGGAAGAGACTCGTATTGTAAAAATTTTACCGTCGTTCAACTTTCGCCTGCGATGGGCACGTGATTGAAATGGTCGCCGCGTTGGGCGAGATACGCGGTCGGGTTCAAGCCGGAGAACGCGCGGAAATCGTGGATGAAGTGCGCCTGGTCGAAATAGCCGCAGTCAAACCCGACCTCCGTCCAGTCGATTTCGCGCCGTTGGTGGACCAGACGCATCACTTCCTGAAACCGGCGGATGCGGCAATAGAGTTTGGGCGTGACGCCCACTTCCTCGTCAAACACCTGGATGAAGCGCCGCAAGCTGAGGCCAGTCCGGCCGGCGACATCCGCGACTGTTCGCGCGGGCACGGTTTGAAATTCGTTCAGCGCAAAGACGACGGCGGGGTGTCGCGCCAGCGGGCGGCGGATCCGTGCCCGCATCGCGTGCTCCAACACGGCGAATTTGTCGGCTGGCGAAATCGCTTCCAGCAGTTGTTCGCGCACTTCGCCCGCCTGCTCGTACCAAAGCTCATCGAGCGTGGCGTGATTGTCCCGGAGTTCATTCGCCGGCAACCCGAAGAACGGAAATGCGCCGCCCGGTTTGAAATGCACGCCGATGTTCGACTCCTGGCAGGCCGTGTCGATGACGTGAAATGCCGATTGCACGCCCGAGACGAGCGACCCGCGTGTGGTCAGGAAACGATTCGGGTTGTCATTAGCATACAGGCGCACGCGGTCTTCGCGCAGATTGATGACCAGCACCATCGTGCCATCGGGCAGGATGCGCTCCAGCGTGTGGGCCGGCCGGTAATCCTCGCAGAGCCACATCACATCCACGAATTCCGATAACGGCGGTCGCGGGAAATGAAGGTGGAGCGGCATCGCCATCATGAAAGCACAAGAGCGGGTTAATCTCAAGGCCAGGCGGCGGACAATCCGCGTCGCGTGTTGAACAATCGAGGGTCGGCGTCAAGCACGATTGGGCGTACGTTTGCACTGATGGAAACACTCAATAACAAAGTGACGCACAAGCTCGGGGCCAACCGCAAAGAGCTGGCGCACACACCGCGCCGGCGCGACCGGAACTTTGCGCAATCGCGGGACGTTCGGGAAGACCGTGGAACGCGCCAGATTAAAGCTGGTTACAAGTTTCGGGCGAATCGGTGATGCCCGGTCGCCCGGGCGTGCGGATTGGCGGCCTTGAGTTGTCAGGGTGGCTTCGTGGCTTGCCCACGGCGGGTTGCGCCGATAAGGTTCATGTCATCGTTCCAATGCATTCCTGTCACTTTCTGTCAGCTCCCCCCCGCTCCAAATCGCAAATCCAAAATCCAAAATCCCTTCCCCCACTGGCGCGCGGGCGCACTTGTGTTATCTTGGGCGCCATGAATCGCGTGGACAGGTTGATGGCGATGGTGGTGCGGTTGCAAAGTCGCCGCGTGGTGCGGGCCGAGGATCTGGCCGACGACTTCGAGATCAGCGTGCGCACGGTGTATCGGGACATGGCGGCGCTGGGCGAGGCGGGCATTCCCATTGTGTCCGAAGCCGGCGTGGGCTACAGCCTGGTGAAGGGGTATCATCTGCCGCCGGTGATGTTCACCGCCGAGGAAGCGAGCGCGTTGTCTCTCGGCGGCAAGCTGGTGGACCAGCTCACGGATGCGTCGTTGCGCAAGCAGATGGAATCGGCGCTGCTGAAAATTCGTTCAGTGCTGCCGCGCGACAAACAGGATTATCTGGATCGGCTGGAACGGACGACGGCGGTGGTCACGCGCTGGCGCAGCGCGATTCCGCGGTTGTCGAGCGAGGCGCTGATCCCGATCCAGCGGGCGCTGGCGGAGCGGCGGGTGCTGGCGCTGAATTACGAAGGCGGCCAGCGCCGCGAGATGACGCAACGCAAGGTCGAGCCGCTGGGCCTCGTTTATTACGCGGACAACTGGCATCTGATTGCGTTCTGCCGGTTGCGCGGCGATGTGCGGGATTTTCGCACGGACCGGATCCGCAAGTTTCAATTGCTGGGCGAGGTTTTCACCGGGCACGACGATTTTTCGTTGAAGCGCTATCTGGAAGCCGAGTCGCGCGAGCGCGAATGGAAGATGGCGCACATCCGGTTTGCGCCGGAGGTGATGGAGCGCGTGCGCCGGGAACGTTACTGGGGGCTGGTGGAAGAGCAGGTGGAGCCCGAAGGCGTGGTGGTGACGTTGCTGGAGTGTTCGCTTGAATTCTTGGTTGGCTGGGTGTTGTCGTTCGGCGCGAAGGCGGAAGTGGTGGGGCCGGAGCGACTCCGGGGGTTGGTGGCGGCGGAGGCGAACAAGCTGGCGGCGAAATATGTTGTGACGGAGCCGGTTGCGACGGGCACCTACGCCGCTGAAAGTCTCAAGCGTGATTATTAAATGGCGTGAAATCGTGTGTTTCTGCAAGACGCGGGAACAGTATCACCCTCTCCTTGGGGAGAGGCCGGGGTGAGGGGGACCGCCGTATCGCATGCCCGTACTGCATAGAATGGAATCACTACGATC
>JBFMBT010000331.1:0-7168 GCA_040754875.1 Verrucomicrobiota bacterium
CCGCAAGTGGAGCGCGGGCTTTAGCCCGCTTCAGCGTGGTTTGTGCTGGCGGCGTTGAAGCGGCGTGAACGCCGCGCTCCTTGTGCCGGATTTAAATGCGGCTACAGAATTTTGGAAACAGCTCTAGCCTTTCCTCCTCAAACTGACGGAGAAATGGGAATTGTCGGGAAGGATGATTGAGGCTACAAACTCGGGGAACTCAACCCTTCATGTTTATGCGATGGCCTGCCCTGCTCTCTTCCCTGGTCCTGTCGGTGTTCACCTTCGGCCTGGCGCCAACAGCGCGCGCGGCGGAGAAGCTCAACGTGTTGTTCATTGCGTCGGATGATTTGCGGCCGGACTTGGGGTGTTACGGCAACACGCTGATGCACACGCCGAACCTGGACCGGCTGGCGAAGGTGTCGCTGCGGTTCAACCGCGCCTATGTGCAATATCCGCTGTGCAATCCGTCGCGCACGTCGATGCTGACAGGCCGGCATCCCACGACGACCGGCGTGCTGGACAACACGCGCTGGTTCGGCGCGGAGCATCCGGACTGGGTGACGATGCCAAAGTTTTTCAAACAAAACGGCTACGCGTCGCTGCGCACCGGCAAGGCGTTTCACGGCGGCATCGACGACACGGAGGCGTGGACGGAAGGCGGCGACAAGCGGCAGTTCGAAGGCGCCATCAACACCAAGCGCAAGGGCCAGGTGGCGGCGAATTCCGACCGCATCGTGGTGCTGGAGGGCGACGGCGAATCGCACGGCGATTACAAAACAGCCACGCGCGCGGTCGAATACCTGGAGCAGCACAAGGACAAGCCGTTCTTCCTGTTCTGCGGATTCACCAAGCCGCACAGCCCGCCGACGACGACGCAAAAATTCCTGGACCTTTACGACGTGAAGAAGATTCCGTTGCCGGTGGATTTCGCGGCGCAACCGAAGGCGCCCGCCGGGTTTCCCGAATTGTCGGTGCCCAAGCGAAGCAGCGATTTGTTCATCGGCCGCGACGCCAGCGAGTCGGAGGCGCGCGAAGTGATCCGCGCGTATTGGGCGTCGGCATCGTTCATGGACGCGCAGGCCGGGCGCGTGCTCGAGGCGCTGGATCGGCTGAAGTTGCGCGACAAGACGATCATCGTGTTCTGGGGCGACCACGGCTATCACCTCGGCGAGAAGGGGAAGTGGTCGAAGCACAATTCGCTGTTCGAGATTGGCACGCGCGTGCCGCTGTTGATTTCGGTGCCCGGCGGCAAGGGCAACGGGCAGGTGTGCGAGCGCCCGGTGCAGTCACTGGATATTTATCCGACGCTGGCGGAGTTGTGCGGATTGACGCCACAGATGGGATTGCAGGGGCACAGCCTCGCGCCGCTGTTGCGCGATCCGAAGGCGAAGTGGGAACATCCGGCATTCACGGTGACGCGCATCAACAACGTGCTGGGCCGCGCCGTGCGCACGGAGAAGTGGCGCTACGCCGAATGGGACGAGGGCCAACAGGGCGCGATGCTGTTCGACGCGCAGAAGGACCCGCACGAGTTGAAGAATCTGGCGAATGACGCGAAGCACGCGGGCGTGGTGAAGGAGATGAAGAAGATGCTCCAAAGTATTCAGTAAACAGTATTCAGCGTTCGCGGAGTTGGGCGTCGATGAATTTGCGCCAGATGGGGTCGGGGTTCCAGATGCGGAGCATGTCGCGCTCGGCCTGGCCGCGGTCGGCGCCTTCGCGCAGAACACGATGGAGGAAGATGAAGGCGGAGACGCGTTTGTTCGCCGCGCAATGAACGAAGACCTTCTGCGAGGCGCAGGCCTGCATCACGCGCGAGAATTTCTCCAAGTCGGCGGGCTGCGGCGCCTCGAACTTCACCGGAATGTGGATATAGGTCATGCCCTGCGCGGTGACGAGTTCGCCTTCGTTGGGCAGGGCGTAATCGGACGTGGGCAGCGCGAGGTTGATGACCGTGTCGAAACCCGCGCGGCTGATAGCGGAGAATTGTTCGGCGCTCGGCATGCCGCTGGTGCCGAGGCGGTCGTTGAGGAGGAGGAAGTCGCGGATGGATTCGAGTTCTTTCACGGTGGCCAGCAAAACACAACGGTGGCGGGCGTCAACTGCGCGCTGAGGCATTGAAACAAACGCCGGGCTCCGGTCCGGCGTTGTGGGTTGCTGCCGAGCTGGAGGCAGCACGCCGGATCGGAGCGCGGCGCTCGCGTCAGCGCGCCATGAGGTTGGCGACGGTCTTGAAGAGATTTTCCGCCAGGCGCCGCGCGCCTTCGGGCAGCTCGTTGACGGCGCGCATCTGGCGGATGTCGGCGGCGATGCGCCGGCAGACGGCGCGCTTGTGGAAGGGCAGGCCGAGGGCCTGCAACGCGGCGGCGGCGCGCGTCGCAAGGCGGTCGCCGGGAGGCAGAATCAGCCGGCGCACACCGGCGGCGAGAAGCTGCTTCTCGTAAACCTGTTGAACGCGCGCGACGTAGAAACTTTCGGTGAACAATTCCTCGATGCCACATTCGCGCCCGGGCGTGCCGATGGCATCCGCCAAGTCCAGCCCGGCGGAACGATTGCCTTGGTATTTGGGGAGCCAGCCTTGTTCGAACTGCCGGCGGGCCGTGCGCCCGGAATCGTCGCTTTCGAAGAGCGCGGCGACGTCGCGTTGTTCGCCGAGCATGAGTGCGGCGAGATAAACGGTTTCACCCACGCTGCCGGCGGGCACCATCATCACGTCGAAGGGCATGACTTCGCGCCCCGAACGCCGCAGCAGGCCGGCGACTTCGCTGAGGACCCAATACATGCCGGCCTCAAGGACGAGGTTTTGTTCCGAGGCGATCCAGCCGCCGAGGCAACCAACGCTCAACGACGCCTGCAAGACTTCCCGGGCGATCGGTTCGGCCGCGGCCAGATCCTCGGAAACCACGGTGCCGGTTTCGGAATGATTGATGACGCGGATGCGCTCGGGCGTTGCCAGGTCAATCATTCCGGGCAGGTGCGTCGTGTAGATGATGGTGTTGTGGCGCGCATGTTCTTCCAGGCGCGCGAGCAAATCGCGCTGGCCTTCCGGATGCAGATGCAGGCCGGGTTCATCGAGCAGGATGACGCAATCCTTCAAGCGGCCCTGCGTCTGGTGCATCAACAGGAGGTCGAAGGAAAAGAACCACTGGAAACCGCGCGAGCGCTCCTCGAGCCGCACCAGGGCGCCGTCCTCGCCTTTGACGAAGGTCATGAATTGCTGGCCATCGGTGCGGAACTCGACCTGATAGCGCAACTGGCCCCAGTGATTTTCGAGCTTGCGGTTGAGCACGGCCTCGGCGTCGCTGAGGTCGTACTGGCGGTCTTCGCGCGCCTTGCCGCTGCGGTGCGCGCCCTTGCCGTGTTCCTTTTCGAAATCAAGGCCGGCAAGCGACAGGAGCATGAGAAAGGTTTCGTCGTCCGCGTTGAGATGTTTGCGCTCCATCCGATGCTTGATGTCGCCGAGTTGGGCGGAGCCGTTGAAAGCGCGATACTCGTCCATGAAGACAAACGCCGGCAGGCGCGACACCAAGTAGTCGGTGGCCTTGGATTCGAGCGGGCGGGTTTCCGCCAGTTGGCCGGAGAGTTCGGACAGTTTGGTGAAATACTGGCTGCGGAATTCGTCTTCGTTCGGCTGGTGAAGCTTGTGATTGCCGCGGGGCGCGAGCGCGCGTTCCTGGTGCGGCTTGATTTCGGCGAGCTCGGCGTAACGGCCTTCGTGGGCGAGCCGCAGGGCCTCGGCGCGGCAGGCCAGCGCGGCTTCGCGGAATTCCTCGCTGACCGCCAGCGCGGGTTCGGGCAGGGCATCGGCAACGCCGTCGGCGTCATCGCGTTGCGTAGCCACGGCGCAGGCGGCGGTGAAGCGGCCGCCGTAATCGCGGGAAACCTGCACGCGGTTGCTGGTGACGGGCAGGGCAGTCAGTTCCTGCAGGCGCTTCATTTCCTCGGGGGCGAGCGCGAATTCCGCGGTGCAAACGACCTGCTTTTCCGAGCGTTCCTCGCGCACACCGCGCGGCCAGTCGCGCGAGAGATGGTACGGCTCGGGCTGGAGCGGATTGAACTGGCAGAGCGCCTTGAGCAGCGAGGTTTTGCCGGATTCGTTTTTGCCGACGAGCACCGTCAGGTCCTCAACGTCAATCCATCCGGAGTCGAGGATGCACCGGTAATGTTGCACTTTAAATCGCGTCAGTTTCATGGGCACACACGTCAAACACCGCGAGTTCTCACGCGCGCGAAAGCGCATATCTTTTGCCAGCGTGAAAATCTCTCACAAGTGGGAGAACACCTACTTGCCTGCCGAATGCAATTTCCATTCCCCGCCGGGAACCGTTTTTGCGGAGCGAATCATTGACCGGCACAGGGTGTTGGCCTACAGTCCCGAGCCTTTATTTATGAACGTTTTGATTTGCGACCCGATTTCACCGAAAGGCATCGCCCTGTTCCAGCAGCGGAAGGAGTTCAACGTGAAGGTGCTCGAAAAGCGCCTGCCCGAGGCCGAACTGCTCCCGTTGGTTTCCGAAGTTGCCGCCATGGTGGTCCGGTCGGAAACCAAGGTGACCCGCAAGGTCATCGAGGCCGCGCCGAAGCTGCGCGTGGTGGGCCGCGCCGGCGTGGGCGTGGACAACGTGGATACCGAGGCCGCGACGGCGCACGGCGTGGTGGTGATGAACACCCCCAGCGGCAACACGATTTCGACGGCCGAACTGTCCTTCTCGATGATGATGGCGCTGGCCCGCAAGATACCCCAGGCGCACATGTCGATGAAGGCCGGTGAATGGAATCGCAAGGCGTTCTCGGGCACGGAACTTTACGGCAAGACGCTGGGCGTCCTGGGCATGGGCCGCATCGGCAGCGAAGTGGCCCGGCGCGCCATCGCCTTCGGCATGCGGGTGCTGGCGTATGACCCCTACCTGTCCCTCTCTCGCGCGAAGGCGTTGCAGGTCGAGATGGCGGAACTGGACGAAATCTACGCCAATGCCGATTACATCACGGTCCACATGCCGATGACCGACGAGACCAGGGGCATGATCAACACGGACACGATGGCCAAAATGAAGCGCGGCGTGCGCCTCATCAATTGCGCGCGCGGCGGCATCATCGTGGAAAAGGATTTGCAGGCGGCCGTCGAAAGCGGCCAGGTGGGCGGCGTCGCGCTGGATGTTTACGAAACGGAGCCGCTGGCGAAGGATTCGCCGTTGCGCGCCCTGCCGCAGATCATCATGACGCCGCACCTGGGCGCGAGCACGGACGAGGCGCAGGACAATGTGGGCATCGAGGTGGCCGAAGCGATCACGGATTTCCTTCTGCACGGCGCGGTGCGCAACGCGGTCAATATGCCGAACCTTGATGCGAAGACATTCCAGCAGGTGAAGCCGTATTTGAACCTCGGCGAGAAGCTCGGGCGTTTGGTCGCGCAAATCGCGCCGAAGCGCAACGACCGGCTGGTCGTCACGTTTGGCGGGCGCGCCACCGAGGTGCCGGGCGACCCGGTCACGCGTTGCGTGCTCAAAGGTTTTCTTGAATCCGTCGCCGGCAAGGACGTCAATCAAGTGAACGTGAAGGCGCTGGCCTCGGGCCTTGGTTTGTGCGTCGAGGAAGTGAAATCGAACGAAGAAACCGATTACAATGAGTGGCTGCATGTGGCAGTGTATTCGGGTGAGCAGAAGGTGTCGGCGGGCGGCACATTCTACGGCGTGCGCCACCAACCGCGCATCGTGCGCGTGAACAGCCATCCGGTGGAGATTGTGCCCGAAGGCGTGCTGTTCCTGTTCAATAACAAGGACCGGCCCGGCATCGTGGGCCACATCGGCACGTTGATGGGCCGGCACAATGTGAACATCGCCAGCATGAGCCTGAGCCGTGAACAGATCGGCGGGCAGGCGTTGACGGTGTTGAACCTGGACAGCATTCCCCCGGCGGAATTGCTGGTGGAAATTCAGAAAGACCCCGATATTAGCAATGTGCGTGTGGTAAAACTGTAGCAGCCAAAATGAGATTTCTGATTTTACTGTTGGTTTCAGCGGGCCTCGCCAGCGCGGCCCCGGCCAAGCCGGCGGACAAATTGTTCGAAGACCCCGTGGTGGCCAAGGGCCAGGGATTCACCGTGACGCTCGGCCAGGTGGAGGAGGAGTTTCTTGCCTACAAGGCCAGTATGGCCGCCAGCGGCCGCCCGGTGCAAAACGAGCAGCGCGACGAGTTCCTCAAGAAATTCCTCGAGCGCATCATCGTTACCAAACTGTTGTTGCAGCGCGCGACGACCGAGGACCGCGCAAAAGCGGCGGCGACCGTCGAGAAGTTTGTCACCGAGGCCAAGAAGCGGGCGACGTCGGAAGAGGCGTTCAACCGCCAGGTCGAGTCCACCGGCATGACGGCGGACGTGTGGCGGGCGAAATTGCTGGACCGCGCCATCATCGAGGAAGTTTTCAATCGCGAGGTGAAAGGAAAGATCACCATCGCCGACGAACAGGCTAAAAAGTTTTACGACGAAAATCCCGAGAAGTTTCGGCAGAAGGAGACCTTCAAGATTGGGTACATCCTCAAGCTGACAGTGGACCCGCGCACGATGGCCAGTCCGGGCGGTGCCGTGCCGTTGAGCGAAGCGGAGCAGAAGGCCAAGCGCGAGGAACTGGAAAAAGCTCTGGCCCGTGCCAAGGCCGGCGAGGATTTCGCGAAGCTGGCGAAAGAGTTTTCCGAAGATCCGGGCTCGCGCGACACTGGCGAGGTCATGTTCCAGCGCGGGCAGTTGCTGCCCGACCTGGAAGATTCCATCGCCAAGCTCGCGGTGAACGAAGTCAGTGACATCATCAAAACCCGCCTCGGTTACCAGATCGTCAAACTGCTGGAACGGATGCCGGAACACACGGTCGATTTCGCCAAAGTGCAGGAGCGCATCAAGGAAGCGCTGGTCGTGCAGGAAGCGGACAAAAAGACGGCGGGTTATGTTGACGGCCTGAAGAAGGCCGCCGGGGTTGAGATTTTGGACGAGCGCTACAAGCCTTAAACACACCTCCGCCGGGCGAGCGCAGTTCCAACCTATGCCTGGCCAGTCTCCGCCAGCAAAAAGTGAATCAAATGTTTGAGCCTCAGTTCGACTTCAACCGTTTCGAGGATGAGCTGCCGTTGCAACGGGTTGCGCAGGAAGGCGCAACAGACCGCGTCGGCGAGCGCCGCGGCGTCGCCCAGCGAATCC
>JBFMBT010000332.1:0-7161 GCA_040754875.1 Verrucomicrobiota bacterium
AAGACGGCTGTTATCTAAACGCTCAGATATCAATTGCGACGAAGGCCGGCCCCGAGTGGCCGGCCTTTGTGTTTGAATGAAAACGCCCATCGACACGTTGCGCGCAAGCGGTCACGCCGCCTTGTGGTGGATGGCCTTGGTCCTCGTGTGCCTGGGCTGCCGGCATCCCGGTGCGACGACTTCGGGCGGATGGCAGCGCTTCGAGTTCTCCGAGCCGCACATGGGGACGTTGTTCACGATTACGTTTTACGCGAAGCAGGAATCCGTTGCGAGAGAGGCCGCGCGTGCTGCTTTCGCACGGGTCGGCGAATTGAATCTGATTCTGAGCGATTACGACGCGGAGAGCGAACTGGTGAGATTGTTTGAATCGGAACACGGGAAACCGGTGGCGGTCAGCGCGGAGCTGTTTCGAGTGCTGACGCACGCCCAGGCGCTGGCGGAAGAAACCGACGGCGCATTCGATGTCACCCTGGGCCCGTTGACGCGGCTTTGGCGCAAGGCGCGGCGGACGAAAACGCTGCCGGACGCCGCGGCGATTGCGGAAGCAAAGGCGGCGGTCGGTTGGCAGAAGCTCGAACTGGACGCGCGGCTGCGGGCGGTGACGTTGCGCGTTCCCAACATGAAACTGGATTTGGGCGGAATCGCCAAGGGCTTCGCAGCGGACGAAGCATTGGCGGTTCTGCGGCGTCACGGAATCAAGCGCGCGCTCGTCGCGGCCAGCGGCGATCTGGCCATTGGCGATGCACCACCGGGGCGCGACGGTTGGAACGTGGGCATCGCGCCGCTTGATGCGGCGAGTGGCAAAATCACTGACGCGTTGGTGTTAAAAAACTGCGGAGTTTCGACCTCCGGCGACACGGAACAATCCATCGACATCAACGGGGTGCGTTATTCGCACATTGTAAATCCTGCTACTGGACTGGGGCTGACGGAGCGGATTGGCGTGACCGTCATCGCGCGCGACGCGACGACGACGGACGCGTTAGCGACCGCTGTGAGTGTGGTGGGCGCGGGGCGCGGGATGAAGCTGGTTGAAGCGAGTAAAAGTGCGGAAGCGATCATCATGACGCATAATGAGGTCGGCCGGCGCGCCATCGTTTCAGAAGGATTCGGAAAGTTTCGTAAAGCACGTTGATGAGGCATGTTGCGTGGGGTTAAACGCATCCCCGCAACCAAGGCAAAGAGGCGGTGTTTTCCTGTAACCAACGGCGCAAAGCCCTGCGTCTGTCCGTGAGTTGTTGTGCATGGTGGTGGCCCTTCGCTTCGGCCCGGAGTTGATAAATGAAGCTGTCGTACCAATCAGTGGGTCGCGAACCGGCGTCTGCGGATCAGCCGGGAACGCTGGTTCCCGTCACGCCGTTGAGCGGCGTGATGTTTCTTGCCGTGACGATTGCACTACTGGGGTCATTCGGCCTGACCCTGCGCGCGTATTACGCGGCGGTGCAACCCGGGGCGTGGGATCCGTTGCTGACGGCCGGGCCCGCGACGCGCGAGCTGGCGTTTGAAAAGCCTGCTCCGAAATGGGGAAATCTTTCCTATACGCGCATCACCATCGAACGGCCGGATGCGTTCATTTCGACGGACCTGTTGGCGTACGAAGAGACGCGGTGGTTTTTCGGTTCCCAATCGCGGGCGCAGGTGGTGCACATTTTGCGGGATGCGCCCTTCACGACGGCACAGCGCCTGACACTGCTGGATCCTTCGCGATGGGAGGTCACCAGCAACGGTGTGTTTGTCACGCCGGGCATGGAGGTGATCTTCGGCATGAGCCGGGAGGCGCGGCAGCGTGTTTATCCGACGCTCGCCGCTTACCCGGAGAACCTGATTCACCATCATCCTTTCCACTTCCGGGCCGACGGATTGGAGGAGTGGTTTGATCAAAGCGGGTTGTCCGAGCGGACCGAGCAACTGGTCAAAGGGTTGTTGTATCAGCGGGGCAACACGCTTTGCTTTTCCGACCTGTGGGAAGTTGCGACGCAAATCCCGGAGACGCACGAAAAGATGCGGCTGCTCAAAACGCTTGGGCGCCATTCGACGCTGCTGGTGAAACTGCGCGTCAAGCCGGACTCGGACATCGAGGCGTTGACGCGGTATTGGGGGAAATCGGGCCGCGCCAAGGACATTCGGCCGTTGCTCGCATCGCTGACGCAGGTGCCCGGCGGGACGACGGTGGACATCTGCCACTTGCTGCCGCCATTCGCGCGCAAGCGTCTTTACACGTATCCCACGGACATTCCGGATGCGCCGCGCAGGGATTGCCACTGGACGGCGATGAATTTTTTCAACGATCTTCCGGACGACCGTTTTTTGGATTTCGCGGAAGTGACGAAAGCAATCCAACAGGATTATTACCCGGTGCAGGATGAGATGACGCTGGGCGACGTGATATTCTTCGTGAAGCCGGAGGAGGGAATTGTTCACGCAGCGGTGTATATCGCGGAGGACATGGTGTTCACCAAGAACGGGGCGCACCCGATGCAGCCGTGGACGATCATGCCGATCGAAGATGTGAGGGCGGCCTATCCATCCGACCAGCCGTTGGAACAGGCGGCATTCCGGCTGAAGCGGCTTTAAGGGCACAAGGACGTGGAAGAACAACATTCCAAGCCGGCAGGAAGGGGCGGGGAGGGGAGGTTCCCCTTCTTGAGGCTGGCTGGCCGGGATGTATGGCTGCTTCGCTTTGCGTTGCTGTTCCTGCTGTTTGCGGTGGTGTGGCTGACGCTTTCGTTGCGAAAACAACTGGCGTCACCTGTGGAGGAGGCGCCGGTGGAGGACGCGCAGCCCGCGCGCAAGTACGTGAAGGGCGGGCCAGGACCGTGGGGGCATCTGGAATACGTGCGCATCAACATCGAACGCCCGGACGAGCTGACGCATGTTCCGGCGGCTGTGCCGCAACCGGCGCGCTGGTTCTTCGAGAACATGGCGGTTTCGCAGGTTGATGAGTTTTTGCAGGGGCTGAACTGGGAAGAAGCCAGGCGCGTCCGGCTGCTGGATCCGCAACGCGTGCAAACCACCACCAACGGTGTGATCGTCGAACCGGGAGATGACCTCATCATGGAGCTGGCGCCGACGGACCGGGAGCGGATTTATGCGCTGCTGGCCCGGTCGGCGCGCAATCAGGCGCAACAATTCCCCTATGCGTACCACGCCGCTTCGCTGGACGCCGTGTTTCAGCAAAGCGGCCTGCTGCCCCGTACGGTTTCACTCGTCACCCGCATGTTCTATCGGCGGGGGAATTCGGCCTGTTTCTCGGACATGGATACGGTGATCCGGCAACTCGGTTCCGATCCCGGCGAAGTGCGGCGACTGGTCAAAACGATGTCGCGCCAAACCACGCTCCTGGTGCGATTGCGCATCGAGCCGGACACCGATGTGAACACGTTGATTCAATACTGGGGCAAGGGCGGCCGCGCGAAAGACATCGGGCCACTGCTCGGTTCCTTGACGAAGATAAAGGGCGGCGCTTCCCTGGACATCGCGCACCTGCTACCGCCGCTGGCGCGGATGAACCTGTACACGTATCCGTTCCCCTCGGGCAACACCACCAATCCCGCCCCCAATTGCCTGTGGACGGCGTTCAATTTTTTTCACGAGGAACCGGATGACCGCTTTTTTGATTACGCCTACGTGGACAGCGTCATTGCGCGGGACTACGAGACGATTGGGGCGGCGCCAGCCTACGGGGACATCATTTACCTCGCAACGCCCGAGGCGGGCATTCTGCATACGGCGGTCTATATCGCGGACGATATTGTCTATACGAAGAACGGCGGCCATTATACCCAGCCGTGGGTGCTGATGCGGATTGACGACATGATCGCGAGCTATCCATCCACCGAAGCCCTGCGCGTCGGGGTCCTGCGGCGCAAAAGCACGTGACCGCGTGTCGCGCTTGCGTGTGGCGCGGAGCGGTTTCATGCTGCGGAGATGAATTCACGCCGGTTAATCATGTTCCTCAAGGCACCGCGCCTGGGGCAGGTAAAAACACGACTGGCCGAATCGCTCGGCGCGCCGGCGGCCGCCGCGGCTTACCGGGAAATGGTGCAGGCCTTGTTTCACAAGATCGGCCGGCAGGCGGGCCTGGAACTGCGATTTGCGCCGGACGACGCCGAACGGGAAATCCGGGACTGGCTCGGCTTTGCGGGAGGCATGCGGCCGCAGGGGGCAGGGGACCTCGGCGCGCGGATGAGCCGCGCCTTCGTTGATGCGTTTGCGGAAGGCGCGCGCGAGGTGGTCGTGATCGGTTCCGACTGCCCGTATCTGGAAGTGGCGGACCTCGAGGCGGCGTGGCGCGCGCTGGAACATGACGACGTGGTGCTTGGTCCCGCCAGTGACGGCGGCTACTGGCTGATTGGGCTGCGCCGTTTTGAGGCGTCACTCTTCGAGCGCATCGAATGGAGCACGAACTCCGTTTTGCGGCATACGGTGGAACGGGCCATCAGTGCCGGGTTGCGCGTGGCCACGTTGCGTCAACTGGCGGACATTGACACGGGGGCGGATTGGGAAACCTACCGGAAAGAGCAGCCGGATGCCGCGCGACCCCGCTGAAATTCCTCACAGCAGCGCCGCCGAATCCTTGTCCAGCAACAGCGTCGCGTGCGGTTGCTGGCGCAAAATGGATGCCGGGCATTGCGTTGTCATTGGCCCGCGCAAGGCCGTGCGGATGATGCTGGCTTTGTGTTTGCCGGGAACCAGCGTGAGAATCTTCTTCGCCGACAGCAGCGCGGGAATGGTCAGGGTGAGCGCGTAGTGCGGCATGTTCTCGGTGTCAGGAAAATGGCCCTGGTTGACCTGTTGCTGGCGGCACACCAGATCGAGCGCGATGATTTTGACGAGCAACGAGTCGTGGAAATTCGCCACGGGCGGGTCGTTGAACGCCAGATGGCCGTTGTCGCCCACGCCCAGACAGCACAGATCAATCGGCTGGGCGCGCAGCAGGGCGGCGTAGCGTTCGCATTCCTGGATGGGCTCCAAGGCGTCGCCAATGAGGTAATGGAACTGCTTCGGTTTGATTTTGGTTTCGACGCGCTCGCGCATGTAACGCCGGAAGCTTGCCTTGTGGTCGCCGGCGATGCCGAGGTATTCATCCATGTGGAACAGCGTCACCCTGGACCAATCGATGCCGCCGAGTTTCACCAGTTCGTCCAGAAACTGAATCTGCGAATTGCCCGTGGCAAGGATCACCGCGGCCGAGCCGTTGGCCGCGAGTGCGCCGGCGAGGCATGCGTGGGCTTCGCCCGCCGCGGCCGCCGCGAGGTCTGCTCCGGTGGTGTAAACCTTTACCGGCAGTTTTTCCACCGTGAACGATTGGACTGGTGTGGCCATCGCGATGGTCTGAATTTGATTAACAGGATGCGCGCTTCGCATTACTCTCTCGAAATTGCCGCGCGAGACTAGCAACCTCCGGCGTCATTGCAAGCGGGCGTTGCCACACGCGGCGGATGGAATTTTATGCGGGACGGAGAAATCACGGGAATCGATTACGCGACCAGAAAGCCAGTGTGCCTGCGCTGGCAGGCCGGCCGCATCAGTGAAGCAAGCGCGGCGCCGAAAGCGCCGGTCGATGCATGGTGGATTGCGCCGCCGCTGGTGGACCTGCAGGTCAACGGCTACGCGGGCGTCGATTTTCAACGGGACGACCTGAACGCCGCCGATCTGCTCAAGGCGGTACGGGGTCTGCGCGCCGCCGGCTGCACCCGCATCCTGCTGACGCTCATCACCGATGAATGGCCCAAGCTGGTGGCGCGGGTGCGGCGTTACCGGGAACTGCGCGCGCAATCCGGCGAGCTGCAAAACGCCATCATTGGCTGGCACATCGAAGGGCCGTTCCTCTCCGCCGAACCCGGGTTCCGCGGCGCGCATAATCCTGATGTCATGTGTGATCCCACGCCCGCCCACATCGAGGAATTGCGCGCGGTCACCGGCAGCGACCCCGTGCTCATCACGGTGGCGTCAGAGCGCACTGGTTCATTGGCCGCGATTCGCCAGGCGGTATCGGCCGGCTTCAAGGTGAGCCTTGGCCACACGAACGCGCCGTTGGATAATTTGCGCGAAGCGGTGAAGGCGGGCGCTTCAGCGTTCACGCATCTGGGCAATGGTTGCCCCAAGGACCTCGATCGCCACGACAACATCTTCCTGCGCGTCTTCGACACGCCGGGGTTGACTGTCGGTTTGATCGTGGACCGCATCCACATTTCGCCCATGTTCCTGCGGCTCGCGCACCGGGTTCTGCCCGAGGAAAGGATTTATTATACGACCGACGCGATGTCCGCGGCCGGCGCGCCGCCCGGCCGTTATACGATTGGCCGGCTTGAACTGGAAGTGGGCGCGGACCAAGTCGTGCGGTTGCCGGGCAAGCCCAACTTCGCCGGTTCCGCACTGCGTCCCATCGACGGCATTCTGCGGGCGGCGCAAATGCTGAACCGGCCCTGGCATGAACTTTGGAAGCACTTTGCGGAAATCCCGGCAAAGTACATCGGGCTGAGGAATGACCTTGGCATCGGGCAACCGGCGAACTTCTGTCTCCTGCGTGTCAATCAACCCGAAGAAAAGGCGGAGTTAAAGGTGTATCTGGACGGCGCGGAGGTTTCCTGAAGCGCCTTCCGACAGCATGCGGCAGGTTGTTCAATCCCCATCTGCGGCCTTCAACGTGGCGACCTTGACGATGTGCCGGTCAGCGATTTCCACGCCTTTGGCGCGCCGGTAGGTTCCGGTGACCAGCACCATTTGGTCGTCCAGTTTCCGGGCGGTGTCGCGCAGATCCTTGCCCGTCCCGAGATCCAGTTCCCAGGTCACGTTGTTCACGCGGATGGTTGTTCCGGTCGTCTCGCCGCCAATGGCCACGAGCCCCATCTGCAATCGGCCCTTGATTTCCACCTTGATGTAGCCTTGGTCCCCGGCCTTCCGGTCGGCGGCAGGCGCCGCCACGGCGCAGGCGAGAATGCTGGCGAAGAAAAACTGGCGGATTTTCATTGGAGTCAATTGTCTGGATAGCATCGCATCGGGAGCGCATCTTGTCCACCGGTGGGCAATCCAGGATGGACGGGCGGCGTTGGAAGCGCCATGCTCGCTTCCAGCAATCGAACCAACATTTTTGACGTTTCATCATGCGCGTGCTAGATTCCAACCACAGGGCGGCGCTTAAATCTATTATCCCATGAG
>JBFMBT010000333.1:0-7135 GCA_040754875.1 Verrucomicrobiota bacterium
GGAGAGGGCAGGGGTGAGGGGAAAGGGAGCGTCATTGCACCCATAATTCCATAATCGGGTTTGCATGGGATGCCACCCCGGAAGTGTGACGCCTCCTCGCATTCCGTTAGTTACCCGCCAGCAACTTCTCCCACAACACGTCGTTCATGAACACCTTGCCGAGGAAATCGCGTTCTTCTTGCGAGCGCGACTCGGTCTGCGGGGTCAGCGGAAACGTCATCGTAAAAATCGCTCCATGCGGATCCCGGTTGCGGACCTCAATCCGGCCGCCGTGATGATACACGATCAAGTAGCACGTCATCAGGTGGATGCCGAATTCCTGCGGGTTGGCCGCGCGGATAAAGAACGGGTCGAACACCGGGCGCAACGCCTCCTTGGGGAAGCCCGGCCCGTCGTCTTCCATGACCACTTGAATCTGCGGTCCGCTGCCGGAGTCCGCCACCTGGCTCGCCTTCAAGGTCACCGTGGAGCCTTCCGGCAGGTTGAACACCTGGTTTTTGATGAGCAATTGGAACAGCCAGTCCAGCTTGCGCTCGTCGCCGTGGATGCGCGGCAGGTCGGCCGGAATCTGGTTTTGCACCGTGATCTTCCGGTCCTGCAAGGACAGCTTGAGGTTCTCAACGGTGCGGTTCACCAACTGCGTCAGTGAAGGCTCGTCTTTGAAGCCCGGCCCGCCCGGCGACTCCGAGGCAATGCCCAGTTCGGTCAGCAAATCCGTGATGCGCTTCACCTGGCCCTGCACGTGCGAGTAGAATTCGCGCCAGAAATTCGGGTTGCGCAACTCCTCCAGGTCCACGTTTTCTTCCACCAGCTTGGACGGCGCCAGGTCGATGAATGTGCGCACCGCCACCAGTGAATTGCGCAGGTGATGGTTCAAGCCCGCCGCCAGGATGCCCAGGCAGATCACGCGGTCGGTGATCATCATGTTGTGAATCACCGACAGCTTCTCCTTCAACAACTGGTCGCGCTCCCGTTGGACAATGAAAAACTCCAACCCGCGCCGCAACGTCGCCTCCAGTTGCGCCACATCCCACGGCTTGGTCACGTACTTGTAAATCGCGCCGGTGTTCACGGCATCCACCGCGGCGTCGATGTCCGCAAAGGCCGTGGCCATGATGCGGATGACGCGTGGACGCAGCGCCCGTGCCTTCTCGAGCAATTGGACGCCCTTTTCTCCGGGCATCCGCTGGTCGGTCACCAGCACACCGATTTCATCCTTCTTCTCCTGAAAGATGCGGAAGCCATCCTCGGCGTTGGTCGCCGTGAAGATGCGAAAATGGTCCTCGAACGCACGCGTGAAAAACTTCAGCGACTTTTCCTCGTCATCCACGTAAAGGATGGCGAACTTCTTGTAATCGTAGAAACCTTGCATGTTAGATACGCTGTTTAGTTATTGTGACACGTTATTCGGAAATTCCAATGTAAATTCGCAGAACTTACCGACCTCTGTCCGGACCTGAATGTCCCCACCGCTGTCCCGCATCAGCTTGTAGCAAATGCTGAGACCCAGCCCCATCCCTTTGCCCACGTCCTTGGTCGTGAAGAACGGGTCGAATATCTTGTCCCGCACCTCCGGTTTAATGCCCGGCCCGTTGTCGCAGATGACCAGTCGCGACGCCCCGTTCTCAATGCGCCCCTCGATGCGGATGGTCGCCTTCCCCTCTCCGAAGTCCTTTTCCTTCAAGGCATCCACGGAGTTTTGCAGCAGATTGATGAGGATTTGCGTCAGCTTGTTGTGGTCCGAACGCACCACCATGTCCGGCGGAATGTCCGTGTGAACCTCGACATTGTGTTTCAGTTCATTGCTCAAAAAGCGCAGCGCCGCGGTGACCACCTTCTCGACCGGCACCGGGCCGTATTGGTTGGCGCTGGGGTGCGTGAACGCCCGCAGGTCCGCGACAATCTGCGACACCCGCGTGACGCCGTCCTCCACATCCCTGAGAATCTCCTCGTAATCCTCGCGCTCGCGTTCGGGAAGCTGATTGCCTTTCTTGCGCAACGTATAAAGGCCGGTCTTGGCATAATTGAGCGGGTTGTTGATCTCGTGAATGATGCCCGCGCTCAACCGGCCGAGCGACGCCAGCTTTTCGGACTGCACCAGTTGCGTCTCGGTTTCCTTGAGTTGTTCCAGCGTCGATTCCAGCACCTGGTTCTGCCGCGCCAGTTTGCGTTGCAACTGATACCCCTTGACCAGATTCATCAGGCGCACGTGCAATTCGGTCGTTGAAAATGGCTTGGTCAGGAAATCCGTGGCGCCCGCATTCAACGCCGAGAACTTGGTTTCTTCATCGGCGCGCGCGGTGAGCAGAACGATCGGAATGTTTTGCGTGCTCGTGCGCTCGCGCAGTTCACGGCACACCTCCAGGCCGTCTTTCTCCGGCATCATCATGTCGCACACGATGACATCCGGCAGGAATTGCGCGGCTTTGTCGATGGCCTGCTGGCCATCGACCGCTTCCAGCACTTCGAAATACGGCATGAGCTGGAGCTTCAGGAAACGGAGCATGTCCGGTTCATCGTCGGCCACCAGGACTTTCTGCCGGCGGCTGCTGGTGAAGGTTTCCACCGGCCGCAACGTGTCTTGCAACGACGTCATCGCGGGGAACATCTCGGCGCGGCGATAGAGATTGACCAGCCATTCCTCGCGCGGCGCTCCCTCAGCGCCGGCCGGGGCCGGAGCGGACAGGCCGGCCATCTGCGGCTCCGCGACTGGTACAGGCGAAGGCTGCGGCGCCACGCCTTCCGCCTTCACATACGGCAGACGCACCATCATCTCCGTGCCTTTTCCCTGTTCGCTTTGCACCGACACTTTGCCTCCGTGGGCTTCAGTCAACTCCTTCACCAGAGCAAGGCCTATGCCTGCCCCCTGATATTTGCGATGAGACGAAGTGTCCGCCTGCCAAAAACGGGTGAACAGATGCGGCAGATGTTCCGCAGCGATTCCCACCCCCGTATCCGACACTCTTAACACCAGGTCGTCGCCGTCCCGGGCCGCGCGGAGTCCCACACGCCCACCGGCAGGAGTGAATTTAATCGCATTGAACAATAAGTTAAGCAGAATTTTCTCAACTTTGTCGCGGTCCACCTGTGCCGGCGGCAGGCCCTCGGCGATTTCCGTTTCCAATCGCACGCGTTTGTCCTGCGCCACCTGCCGCACCGCATTGGCCAGCCCGCGCAGGAAACTCTCGATTTCCACCGGCTCGCGTTTCAACTCCATCTTGCCCGAGTCCAGCCGCACCAGGTCCAGCAGGTCGTTGATGAGTTTCAACAACCGCATGCCGTTGCCGTGCATCGTCCCCAGCAATTCCCGCGTGTCGGTGTCGAAATTCAACTGGCCCGACCGGTGCATCAACGCTTCCAGCGGCGCCAGCAGCAGCGTCAACGGCGTGCGCAACTCGTGGCTGATGTTCGCAAAGAACCGGCTCTTGAGCTGATCCATTTCCACCAGTTCCTCGTTCGCCGCCTCCAACGACTTGCGGTTTTCATCCAGTTCCTGGCGCAAACAGAATTCGCGGAAACGCAGTTTGTTGAAGGCATAGTTGCCCGCGCCCACGATGGCCACCGTCACGAAGATGAAATAGTTGTTGTTGACGAACGCGCGCGTCCAATCCGGGCTGCCGATGGCGTGAGACTCTTCCAGGGCCACCAGAGGATTGACGAAGCAGGCCACCAGGTACATCAGCCACACCAGGGACATGGCCACGAGACTTTCGCGAAACGTCGCCTGGATCACCGTGCTCACCGCCAGGATCACCAGGTTCAACCCCGCGTAGTAAGTGGACAGCGCCCCATCCGTAAACGCGATCATCCATGAGATGAAGTAGGACGGCAGGATATACCATCCTGTGCACAGGATGCGATGGTACCCGGCAACCAGCCGCTCGTTCTGCAACCCAAGCAACACGAATCCGGTGAGGGCGGAACAGGCGAATCGCAAGGCCAGGAATTCCCAGCCCCACTCCGGATACACCGCCAGGTCCAGCATGAAGCCGAACGGCATGAAGATGATCACCAGCCAGCACGCCACCTTGGAATTGCGCACGCTGACGGACGCAACATATTCGTCGTAGGCCTGCGCCACCCCCAATGGTTGGCTGGACGCGTTCATTACGCCGGCTTGCGGATCTCAACGAATATGTTCACCCCCGTGACATCCGACTTCACGACCGCATTGTCCAGGTTCACCTGTTCCGGACAGATCGCCGCCAGTTGCTGGCGGTTCCGGTAAACCAGGTGCCATTCCAGCACGTACTCCATCATGTTGCGGATCGGATTGGCCGCATCCACATTCGTCGCCACCAGCATCCCGTCCGGCGCCAGTGCTTCGTAGAACGTCGTCATCAATCGCTTGCAGATGCGGTCCGACAGGTAGTCGAACAGCCCCGCGCAATAAATGTAATCGTATTTGCGCTCCGCGCCGTCCAGCTTCAATCCTTCCTTCAAAATCTGGTGAACCGATTTCTTCACCATCTGGATGGGCGTGAACCGGTGGTAGCGCATGCGCACGTCCTCCAGAATCTTTGTCGTGTGCGCCAGCGTCTCATCGTTGAAATCCAGCAATGTCAGATGCGCGCGTTCGCACAGGTCATGCTGGATGAGGAAATTCTGCACTTCCTTCGCCGGCCCGCAGCCGAGGTTCAGCACATGCGTCACCTTGCCCTTGCGCGCCACGCGGCGCGTCTCCTCGACCAGACGCTCGGTCAGGTAGTCGATGCGGTTGCGATGCGCCTGGGCCGGCGGCTGCGCCAGGAACCACGTGTTGAGCATCTTGGCGAACAGCGACGCCCCCTCATGCGGGTCGCGCAAAATCATGTTCACCATCTCGTAGTCGCCCGCGTAACCGAGCGGCTTGTGAAACGTGCGGTGCGCAAACGGCGCGCACAACACCAGCGGATGGATCTGCCGCTTCAGATAGGTGCGATGCACCGGCTGCAAATCCTCTTCAATCGCGCCGGCAATGCTCTCGAAGCGCTCAAACAGCCCGTTGATCGTCGGCACAATCGGCTGGCGCAATTCCTGCAATACTTCGCGCTCGGCTTGCAAACGGTTGCCCGAGGGCGAGGAACGCACGCCCAGCTCCACCTGTTCCAGCCACCGGCGCAGGTCCATCAGCAGCGTCTGCATGTCCGCCACCACCACCTTGAAGTCCGGCGTGACGCGCTGGATCTTTTCCCATTCCTTCAGGAAATCCGCGAATTCATCGCGCAACCGCGTCGGCTGGTTGATGGGCGAGAAGAAATCGACGTCCAGCCAGGCCTCGTCCAGCGTCGCTTCGCACACCAGCATGATGCCGGCGTTGACGAGGTTGCTCACCACGGCGCGCCCGGAATACACCAGACGGTCGCTCATGATGATCTTGAAGTCGCTCAGGACTTCGGACAACTGGAGGATGCTGTAGGGATTATAGACTTCGAAGACGACCAGGTAGCGCGTGAGCCGCAGCATGATGCCGCGCAATTCGGTCCCCTGGCTGTTGCGGCAAACAATGAAACTGTCGCGGACGCCTGAACCTGTTGTAAGCTCTTTGCCTTCCATGTTCTGGTTATTTCATGCCCGGCCGCGCGGTCCAACACGGACGGGAATCAGCGTTAATTCAGGGTGCGCCGGTGTTTCGCCTTCTCCGCGATGGCTGGCGAAAGCCAGCCCAAAGCCGGCGCCTTGGCCACAAACCAAGGCTGCCTGGCCAGCGGTTGGTAAAAACAACCTGATGACAGTTCTTCGCGATGATCCGGCTCGGTACACAACGTTCACGGCTGCAACCCTTAGGACAACACTCTCTCAGCACGTGGCTGCGCAGTTCCACGCCTCGTGCCTGCCGATCTTCCTACCTGCCTGTCTCATCCGGAGTTGCACGCCCTCAACGTGCCACCCCAAATCTTCTTCCGTGCGGAACGCAGATTACTGGGCAATTACTCCGCCGTCCACTACCAAAGAATGCCCCGTCACAAACGATGCCTTGTCCGAACAAAGCCACACCACCGCCTGTGCCACTTCTTCCGGTGATCCAAACCGCCCCACCGGTTCCTGAGACAGAAGCCACTTCTCAATCTGCTCGTTGCCTCCGATCATCCGGTCCAGCAACGGCGTGCGAATCGCCCCGGGACACACTGCGTTGATGCGGATGCCCGCCGGCGCATACTCCAACGCCGCGGTCTTGGTCAGCCCGATGACCCCATGCTTGGTCGCCACATACGCCCCATAACCGCGGATGCCAATCCAGCCGGCGACCGACGACATGTTCACAATCGCCCCGCCGCCTTGCTTGAGCATCTGGTCGATCTCATGCTTCATGCACAGCCAGACGCCCTTTAAATTCACCGCAATGATGCGGTCCCAGTCCGCTTCGCTCAATCCCGCCGTCGGCGCGGCCACGCCTTCGATGCCGGCGTTGTTGAACGCGTAATCCAGCCGGCCGTAGGTCTTGACGATCTTGGCCATCAGCTTCTCCACTTCGTCCGCCTTGGATACATCGGCGCGAATGAATTCCGCGGTGCCGCCGCCCTTTTTGATTTCCTGCACGGTTTCGTTGAGTCCCGCTTCGTTGACATCCGCCACCACGATCACCTTGGCCCCTTCGCGATGGAACGCCAGCGCCGCCGCCTTGCCGATGCCGGAACTGCCTCCTGTAACCAACACAATCTTGTCTTTCATTGGTTCTTTCATTGTTAACCGGGTTGTTTCACCAAGCGCTCAAGCCACGCCGCGCCCGTCATGCAAGATTTCGCGGATGGCACCCTTCTGTAGCGCGTTTCCATAAACCTTTTCAACTCAAAAACATCCACAACGGACCGAAATCATGGTGAACCTCGATGAATCCCACCGGCGGGAAAACTGGCTGTCCGGCCTGGATTCGAACCAGGACAAAAGCCTCCAAAGGGCCTTGTGCTACCGTTACACCACCGGACAAGCCGCAAGGAAATTACCGCCAAGCGCCCCCCGTGCAAACTGTTTTTTCAACAAGCGCCCTGCGCCCTGAACCTTTTGGCGATTGGCGATTGGCTTATCGGCTATTCAACAACCCGCGACTCGGCACTCCTCGTCCTCCTCCTCGCCCTTGATTTCGCCCCATCACTCCCCTTGGTGCTTCCCTGAGGCTTGAAATTTTGGATTTGGAGCTTCTTCCAGCGCCACCACT
>JBFMBT010000334.1:0-7128 GCA_040754875.1 Verrucomicrobiota bacterium
GCCACCGCCAGCACGCCGATCACAAGATTCAACTGCCGCGGCGAAAACGCGCCGATGAGCCGCACGCCGATGATCACCCCCACGATGACGCCTGGCAGCAGATACTTGAGGTTTTTTCGCTCCCACTGACCCCAATAATGGTACAGCGAGAACAGGTCGCCCGCCGACAACAGCGGCAGCAGCACGCCGATGGCAAACGCCGGCGGCTGTCCGGCCGACGAAAACGCCAGCACGCACAATGGCGTGGTGAGCATGCCCAGCCCGCCGCCAAAGCCCGCCTTGGACAGCCCGATGAACAGGACCGCCGTGGCCGCCAGCAACGTTGCGCCCGTATCCAGCACCCGCACCGTGTAGGGATGCGCCCGTGAAAAGTCGAGCCGCATCAGTTCATCCCGGCTATGTGGACATGGCCGGTTCTCCCGGCGGGAGAAGTCCAGCTCCAAAAAGTGCTTTCCAAGTCGTTGCCAACACGGCATTAATTGAAACTGTAGTTGGGAACGCCCTCGCTCGCATGAGCACGCGCAAATGTGACGCAACCATTCCGACGAATATCGTCGCCGCCCGCCGCGACCGGGATGTGCGTCCTCATTTTCTGGAACAAGCCGAAGGGGAAGGAGCGCCGCAAAAGTTCACCCTGGACCGTCCGCAATTGATCATCGGCCGCGCGGAGGATGCGGATGTGCGCGTGCAATCACAGCGGGCGTCGCGCCAGCATGCCATTCTTTCGCGCCGCGGAGTGGATTATGTCCTGCGCGACAACGACAGCCGCAACGGCGTGTTCCTGAATGGCGTGCAGGTGTATTCCGCGATTTTGCGCGACGGCGACATTTTGCAGGTGGCGGACAGTGTGTTCATTTATCACGAGGGTTGAGCATGGCGGCATTCGTCAAATTCTGGGGCACGCGCGGTTCGATACCCACGCCTTCAAGCTGGACGCGCGTGTATGGCGGCAACACGTCATGCGTGGAAATCCGCTTCGACGATACGGTTTTCATTTGCGACGCCGGCTCCGGCATCCGCGAACTGGGCAAGGACCTGCTGGCGCGCCGGCCGGCGCCGGCGGAATTTCACCTGTTGCTCACGCACACCCACTGGGACCACATCCAGGGATTTCCGTTTTTCGTGCCGGTTTACATACCGACCAGCCGCATCCGGGTGTACGGCAATTCCGCCGAGGACAACAGCCGCTACCGGCTGCTTTCCGGGCAGATGGCGTCGGATTATTTCCCGGTGTCGTTTGCGGACCTGGGGGCGCAGATCCTGTTTGACCATTTGAACGGCGGCGAACGCGAGATCAACGGCGTGCGCGTGCGCAGTTTCCCGTTGAACCATCCGGGCGGCTGCAACGGCTTCGTGTTTGAAAAGGAAGGGGTGAAGATTGTTTACGCCACGGACAATGAATTGACCATCCAGCCGGGGGACACGTTTCCCGACGCGGCGCACGTGGGCGATCTGCGGCAGATTCCCAGCGCGCTGGTGGAGATCGCGCGTGACGCGGACCTGCTCATCACCGACTCGCAATACGACGACGACCAATATGCGACCAAGCGCGGCTGGGGGCATTCGTCCTGTTTTTCGGTCACGGACTGGGCGGTGCGCTCGGGCGTCAAGAACCTGGCGCTGTTTCATCATGACCCGGAAAGCACGGACCGCGACGTGGAAGCGAAGGTCAAGTCGTGCGCGCTGCGGGCCGCCAAGCATGGAGGAAAATTCGTGCTCTTCGCGGCGCGCGAAGGTGTGGAATTGAAATTTCAACCGCGGAAAAACTGATTCGGCTCGCGTCCGCCGTCGGTGTAAATCTCTGACATTGAACACGCGCTCGTGCTTAACTCGGATATCGGCAGTCTAAAACCACCCCGCTCACTCGTTCACGATCGGCTTCGCCATCGTACGCGGAAACCAGTTTGGCAACTTCTTGTTGAGCCAACTCAAATGTTCCACTTGTAAGCTTGTTTTGCGGCTTCTCCCATAGAGCACACACGAACCAGCCGACGAGATAAATTCCATGCGTCAGTCCGTTCGGGCGCAGGTAATCACCAACAAGCTGGGAATCCACAGCCGTCCTCACTTCAGCATTCCAGCATCCTTTTACTTCAATCACTACCGTGACGGTCTTCAATGACGAACTCGATTCATCGCGAGCAATGGCATCAACATAGACATCGGTGCGTTGACCTCGCCGGGTCTGGACTTCCCGACCGATGACGATTCCGCGCCGGCTCAAGTCGTCGCGCAGCCAACTGGCGACCTCATCGGATAGAAATGCCTCGTCGCGATGTCTGAAATTCTTTCGGTTGTTGTCCGCGCCGTCCCAGTGCCAGAACCTTTCGCTGCGCGGCAGCGTGCTTTGGGTCAGTTGCACTTGAAAACGCGCCAATGACTCCACGACCACATCCAGCAAATCGTCGGTATCCTTGACCAAGCGCCCCTCTGCGCGCTGGGCGAGCAGCAAAAAGATTTCAGGCGTCGGCGGACTCCAACCGAAGCGCCGCTTGCTCATGCGGGCGTTGTAGAGCCGCCAACGCAACCACACACTTTCTTTCGGGAGTATCTTTGCGAGGCGCAGCAATTCGTCACAGGACGCTTCCGTGCCTCTGCTCTCCAAAGCGCTGATCACGTCGTTGCGAAACCAAGCAACCGATTGTCGGAGCGTGACTCCCGAAACTCCTTTCCTGCGCGGCGGATCTGTTTCTGGCGAAAACAAGCTATTCAACTTCAAATATAAATCGGCCAACTGGCGTTCGGTGAGCGTCGGAAGGAATATCTTTCGGTCATGATCCAATCGGTCTGACGCTCGGAGCAGAACTTTTTCCGCCAGTGCCGCATCAGCTTCGATAATCGGCCACGCGAAATCCCACGCAGCCGCTGACATTGCGCCGATGCAGGAAATCAGCACAGCAACCGTCCGGTCGTGCAGAGATTGGTCCGCGACTGCTTCGGGCGAAAGGAGTTCGCGTGCGCAGGCGGCGGCTTCCGCTGGCGCAATCGGACCAAGAAAGGTAAGCAGCGCCTCAATGCTTTCAGCCTTGAGTGTTCCTTCACGAACCAAACCAAGCGCGGCAGCGGTGAAGCGCGAGTCCCACGCCTTCTTGAATCCCCAATGGCAATGAATCCGCCCGTGCTTTTGGTCATCGTCTTTCGCCTCGCGAACGAATGCCTGGAGCGTCGTGTCGGGATTCAACTCGTAAGCCAGCGCTGCGGTTTCCTGGTAATGGTCGCTCCCGTCGTTGAACTGGCCGAGCAATGCTTCAATCCATTTCGTCGATACGGCAGCTTTGAGCGCGCTGTCTGTCTGCACTTCATCCCGAAGCAACCAAATAGCGATATAGCCGGGATCGAAGTAATCGGTTTGTGCGCCGATTTCCGCAAAGCCGTCACTGTGGTTGAGCAGAAATGCTCGCGCTGCTGCCCGGATTTCGTTTCGCCGCGACTCATCAGCCGATTTCCAACCTGGAAATTCAGCCAGATCATGTTTCAGCGGACGGTAAACGTATGTTTGATTCTTCTCCAGAGACAGCAGGTCGCAAAGGTGCACCCATCGGAATGTTTTCCCCGCAGCGACGTCCGCAAGCGCAGCCTTCGTCAGCGCCTCGACATCCAGTTTTTCTCTTGGCCGATCAAGCCGCTCCGTCGTTCGCCTCTCTCTCAGCCATCGAGCCTTGGCATTTCGCGCCATCGGTTCGGCCAAATCCCAAGCCCGCAGCCACTCGAACTTCGCCTTCAACTCGGGAATCTCCTCGATGCGTTGGAGGAACAAGTTCCAACACTGCGCGGGGGCGTCAGAACGGCGGACACGGTCAATAAGAGTGGCCCATGCCGCACGCCGATCGGGTGGACACTGCGCAATTTGATTCAAAGCCCACTCCAAATCGCTGAGAAGAAAAATGCTAACTCGAAAGCCATTGACGGTGTAAAAATCATCAGATGGAGTTGCTGAGTCGTTTACAATGGCGGCGACAAATTCACGTCGCAAATTTGCGTCAGATTCAAACAACTTGATGATCGCGGATTTCTCAGAGTTCGGGAGCGGATGATGGCGTTGTTGCTTCACAGTCCAAACGCGAACCGCGAGTCTCCGAATTCGATGCTTGCTGAGATTCTTGAGCGCCAATTCAAACGCTGCTTCCGCTATCCCTCCAAACCAACTCAATGTATCGAAGCAATGTGTCCAGCGAATCATTCGCCCCAGCACCAAGGGCAAGTCGGGCTCCGTTAAATGTTGTGGCAGGTGGTTGTGCAGGAGTGACCAATACGGTCCCACGAAGTCGGTGTTCTTTGGTGCGTGGACAGCAGGCAACGCCTGTGACACGCTCCAAACCGCTGGAATGAGTTTTCGGAGTGCACAACCGCGAATCGTATCATCGGGATCATCGCCGACTTGGCCGAGGGCAAGTGGAATCAATTCGTTCAGCCGTGATGATGGAATCAAATCTTCCAGTGCACGTGCGGCCCGCTCGCGGATGTGCTGGTCTTCGGCAGGGTCACGAATGACGCCGAACAAAACGTCCGTAAGAGCGGCTTCCTTGCAATCGCCAGCCATACTCATCGCCATCCGCCGCACTACCGTGTGCAACGATTTATCCGTGATGAACGGCTGAAGCTGGGCGGCAAGTCCCGGATGCTTGAGGGCTTCGAAAAACCGGCTGATGTTATGGTCGTCAAACAGTTCGGCGCGTTTCACCTTCTCCAAGACCGCTGTTACTAATGCGGCCTTGCGCGTGTTTTGGACTTTGGAGACGTCGCTCCGCAAAAGCACCTCCGGCTCAATTTGGCAAAGGTGATCAAAGAAATCTTCCCGCGCGCCTGCGACCCACGCGGCGCTTTCAGCCAATTGCGGAATGACGTGTTCTTGCTGGCCGTCACGCGCACACAGCACGCTGCGGATTTGGGCGAGCGGCCGGCACGACAGGAATTGTGAGGCCAGACATTCTGCAAAAGTCTGGTGCGTAAAACCAAACCGGCTCGGCCCTCGTGACGTGAAAAGGGCGGACGCAATGGCATCACGCATCACGTCCTCCGTAAGCGTCGAATCGGCGGCCTGACTGACATGCAAATCACTCGCGTCAGCGTCCTCAAGTTGCCCGGTGTGAATGGCCGACTTGCCGCAAACAAGAAGCAGTGCGGCCAGACGACTCGCGGCCTTATAAACTTCCTGCGGCGACGAAACACGCTCCGTTTTCCGAAGCTGTCGCAAGGCCTCGGCGCGGCGCGGATCAATTTCTCGCGACAATCGCTGGCAACCGCGTTCGTAAAGCTGGCGGTGCGTGCCGCTGAATCCGCCGCCCTCGCGAAACTCTTCGAGCAGAAAAAATAGCGTCGTCGGCAGCGCAGCCATCCCGACGACCTTTTGCTGATACACACTTTGAATGAAGTCGTGAGGATTGAGTCCATTCATTTCCGCAGCCAGTCGCGCATCGCGCTGCCGCAGCGGACACAGTTCGTAAATCGGCGGCTTCTCGAAATTGCCAAACAGCGAGATGAGTTGTGGCCCTTCGTTCACCGGCCATTCAGCGGAGCGGCACGCAAGGATGAGTTTCAGCCGGTCAAGCGGTTCGTTACGAAGCGACGCCGCCAAGTAACTGACGAAGCCAGGAATTTTCACCAACCCTTCGTCCACGCCATCAACGACGAGAAGGAGTTTTTCGGTTGAACCCCGCCATGTTCGCCAAGTGGGCGAATCAAATGTCCAGCGAGTGAAAGCCGACTCGCTGGGAACATCCCGAAAATCAATAGAGATGAAATGCCCGCGTTCGCCCAGCGAAGATTTCAGCGAGTCCGTGTGCTGCTGGATAACGGTACTTTTGCCGATGCCCGGGTCGCCGCATAGAATCAGACAGGGTTCGGTTGCCAACTGGTCCAACGTGAAAAGTTTGGGATTGTAGAGCTTGGTGAATTCGCCTTCCGGGTCGGTCAGAAATCCCTGCATTTGATCCCCAACATGAATCGGTCCACCAAAGCGACACCAAAATCGCTTCCAAGGAATCATTGGCCTTTGTCTAGTCGTCGGCATGTGTGCTTCAACTTGGCGGCCAAAGTTTTTCCGCGCGTAATCGCTTCGCAATCACTTCGGCCGAAACCCCGAACTTTGGCGCGATACGCGTGGCGATGTAGTCGAGTGCGGCTTCGTCGGCGGCCAGCCAGTCGGAGTAGCCGGCGGCTTGGGCGGATTGGATGGCGGCTTGAAAGGCTTCGCGCAACGGTTCGGGCGGCACCAGCAGGCGTCCGGCGAATTCATAGGCCTGCCATTCCACCCAGCCGTATTCGACTTCGGGTATGGCGCAGATGTAATCAAACCATTCCTTGGCGGTGGCGTGTTGCAGGCCGGCGTAGATGTCGCGGTGGAGAACAAGATGGCCGATTTCGTGGCCGACGGAGAAGCGCAGGCGGTATTCGAGGCGCGGACTCATGAAGGCGCGTTTGTCCACGAGGATGGATTTCAAATCGCCCATGAGCAGGGCGTCAATGTCCAGTTGCTCGCGCAGGCCGTTCACGGGCACGAGGTCGAGATGGAGATCGAATTCGGCGAGGTCGAGGACTTTGACGGGCAGTTCGCGGCCCGCCGGATGCGCAGCACGCAACCGGTCGGCTTCCTGCCAGATACGCTCCTTGGGATGGTAGGGCGCTTTGAATTTGCGCGGGTCGTTCAAGGTCGGTTGGCGCTTCGGATCAACTCCACCAGCTTCTCCAAATCCTCACGCGAGGGTTTCTGGCCGGAAATGGTGCGGAAGAAAACGGGCAGTTGGGCCACAAGCTTTTCATCCTTGAGCACGTAATCGGGGATCCGCCCGGAATCCACGGCGGCGTAGTCGAAGAATTTAAGCCAGTCCTCCGAGCCTTGCTTGAGGCCGAGCTGCCCGGCCCAGGTGCGGAGAGTATTCTCATCCTTCGGTGGCGCGAGCACCTCCCGCTCGATCTTGCTCCAGTTGCTCGGGTCGTGGCCGTGTTCCAGGCAGAATTCGCGCAGGCCCAGCCGCCGGCGCTCCCGGATTTGCTTTATGAATTCGCCGAACATAGGTTTGTCCTCATTTGTGGTAATATTATTACCACAAAAGCCGCGTGTCGTCCAGCAGGAATTTTGAGCGGGAATCAGCAGTTTGCCGTTTCATGATTTTGCTCCGAAATGATTTT
>JBFMBT010000335.1:0-7068 GCA_040754875.1 Verrucomicrobiota bacterium
TGATTGGCGACGAAATGGGCGTTGGCGGCGAGAATCGTCTGCATGCTTTGGGAACCTTGCTGGGATTGCGTTCCGCGAATATTGGCGGCGCGCGTGCCGCGCGGCTGCTCGGTCACGAAGATGACCTGGTCGGAGGAGAGGATCATGTTGACCCCGACGGCGGGAATGGTCGTGGGATCAGGGCCGGAGGTTCCACCCCAAGGTTGTCCCGGATACCATGAGCGAGTGGGGCGGGGAGCGCTGGCACCATTAGGCCATTCGAGGCCCGGGCCGCAGCGATTGTCACCGGCGGGTGGCCAGATCTGGAGACCAAACCACGCATTGTTGGCGATATCGGTGGAGTGCCGCGCGAGCGCATAAGAACGGCGGGCGTCCGGGAAGCGCGTGTCGCCACAGAACAGCCGGTCGGAGGGGCACTTCATCGTGCGCATCGCCGGCGGATTGCGGGGGAAATTGACTTCGGCAATGTCGTGCCGGCCGCCCTGCGCGTAACGCGGCTCCCACGAGCGAAGCGTGGTCATGGCTTCCGGGCCGCCCAGATAACTGTGCAGCAGGTCGTCCCAAGCATAAACCGCGTTGGCGCGCCATCGCAGCATGCCGTAGGGCAGTTCCTCTTTGCCATCGGTCAGGTACAAGGCGTTGGCGACGCCGATTTGTTTCAGATTATTGAGGCACTTGACGCTGGTGGCTTTCATCTTCGCCTTGGCCAACGCGGGCAAAAGCATGGCCGCAAGAATGGCGATGATGGCGATGACCACGAGCAATTCGATGAGTGTGAAGGCGCGCCGTAAACGGGGATGGTCGCGGAAGTTCATAAGCGGACGAGGTTAGAGGTTGACGAGTTTCACGGTGAAAGTTTCCTGGTCGATGACGTATTTCTTGCCTTTCGGCGCGGGCGGCACCTGACGGAGGAAGCCCGCTTTGATGATTTCGTCAAAGCTCTTGGGGTTGCGCAGGGTGTCGCTCATGTATTGATCCACCACCGGCTGCAATTCCATCAACCCGGGGTCGGGATTGTAACTGGTGACCGAGCCATCGCCGGGATCGGGTTCCTCGGTGGGAGTTTCCGATGCGGCTTGAGCCGGTTGCGCCGCGGGCGCACCGGGAACCGGAGGCGGGGCGGAAGCCTCGGGGGCGACGCCGAGAGGGACGGGTGCCGACTTGGCTTCGGCTGAGGGAGCGGCGGGTTTAGTCGGCTCAGGGGTGCAGCCAATAAAAAGCAGTGTACCTAACGCAATGCACAGAATACACGTTTTCATAAATGTATCTGCAAGTAAGAATCATTAACATGATTTCATCTTTATTGCCTAATGTAAAGTACGCATTTTGTGCTATTCATTAGTAATGGTACTGATATAAGAATTCGATCTTCCTCGTGTTCTCCCTGTCGGTAGCCGCTTTAACAACTCCCAATCAACGGGTTAAGGTTCAACTCTGAATGCAAAACGGCTTCCGATTCAATTCTCCTAATACACCGAAAACCGACCGGCGGGTGCCTTTCACCCCCAAAACCTAAAGGCGGCGGAAGACCACGAACGTCGCGTCGATCAACAGATACCCGCGGCCGGGCAGCCAGCGGATGGCTTCGATTTGCGGGGTGGCATCGAAGCGTTTCACCTCGCGGTATTCGCGCGTGAGCAAGCCGGGGTCCGCCCCGGCCAGGTTCGCCACTTCGTAGCCGCGCAACACCACCCAGTCGGGCTTCAGCTCGCGGATCAAGCGCGTCCAGTTGTCGCTGCGCAGGCGGGCGCGGGCGGCGACGACTTCGCGCGAGGCCAGGCCCGGGAAATCGTACATCTTCAATTGCGAATAGAAGCCGATGTAGCCGAGCGACTCGAGGAACACGGTGTCGCGCGGCGAAGCGGCGTGTTGGGCGAGCCAGAGGCCAAGCTCCTTGCGCACGCCTTCCTCGACGAGCCGTTGCTGGTGGCGCAACTGCCACGCCACGCTCAACGCCAGCAGCACCTGCGCCGCCAGCGCCGCGACAATGGCCACGCGCAGCACCGCCAACACCTGGCGTTGCCGCGCGGCATTCGCGGCGAGGAATCCGCGCGCCAGGCTGAAGCCCTGCTGGCACAGATCGGCCAGCACCCACAGGCCGAGCAATTCGAGCACGGGCAGATACCACGGATAACTGAGGCGCGCGATGTCCGTGAGGAAGAGGTGGCCCGTGAAAAACGTGAACGATGCCGCGCGCCCGTGCGGACGCGCAAACGGCAGCAGCCAGTAGAGCGCGCAGGGCATCGCCAGCCAGCGGGCCCAGGTCATCACCGAGTAATGCCAGCCCTCGTACCAGACGTAGGCGGGCTGAAACGTGTTGTCCACCGTCGTGTTGCCGATGGTCAACGCGCGCAGCGGGAACAGCGCCACGCCTTGCAGGAATTCCAGCAGCGCCAGCGGCGGTTTGCCCAGCGCCTTGGCGACGACCGTGTGGGGAATCGCCGAGCCGTAATACCAATGGGCCCACAACATCCACGGCAGATACACGCCGGTGGTGACCAGGCCGGCCTTGAGGAACAGCGGAAGCATGTCGCGCCGGTTGCCCGCCGCCGGGCCCGTCACGCCGAACAGCCACCAGCCCGCCGCGAGCGCGCCGATGTAAAGGAAACTGTCCGGACGCGTCCACATCAGCCCGGCCCAGGCGAGCCCGAGCTTCACGACGCAACGCTCGCGCGGGCCGGTCCACGCCTCGATTGTCAGCGCCAGGAATAACAGCACAAACGGCGTTTCCATGCCATTGATGCTGAAGCCGACGATCTTCGGATCGAGGCCGAACATCCCGACGAGCAGCCACTGCGCCCAGCCGTTCAAGCCCGCGCGCCGCGCGACCGTGAGCAGCAACGCCGCCGCGCCGCCCAACGCCGCGGCCCCGGCCAGGCGAAACAGCCAGAGCACCAGCGCATCGGAGGAATCGCCGGTGGCGACATTGAGGAGCGCGGGCAGCAGCACGCCGATCGGCGAGGTGAACGTGTGCAGCTTTTCGCCGGGCGTGAAGACGAGCCCGTGGCCGGTCGCCAGGTTTTTGCTGGCGCGGTAAGTGATGAAATAATCCTCCCACGTGTGGTTGGTGAACAGGGCGAAGAGCATCGCCCAGCCCGCCACGGCCCCAAACACGATGCGCCGGCACAGACGCAAATCCTGGAACATGCGGGTTGAAGATACGGCAGCCAGGAAAGGCGTGAAAGCGGGAAGTGCGGCCGGGCGGGAAGGCCAAATGAGTTGAAGCGTTGAAGGGTGAAGACGCTTCAAAATCCAAACGGCCAGACTCCAGGGAAGCACCAGGCATAAATCCTCAAGGGGCGGGCGGGCCTTTCGCGGGCACCGGCGCGGCCAGGTTGGGAAGCAGGAAGGTTTGCAACGCGTGGCGCATGGAATCAAACGCGAGTCCGGCCAGCGGCACTTTCTCCGGGCGCAACCAGGAGAGGCTTTGGACGTCGTCGAGCGCGGCGGCGGGCGCGGGGTCATCCACGCGCGCCACAAAGAACAGGTCGAGCACGGTGTAGGTGACACCGCGGTAGTCGTAGTGATTCGGATACGAGCAGAGGTATTGGACGTCGCCGAGGGCGAGGTTCACTTCCTCGCGGATTTCGCGGCGCAGGGCGTCCTCGGCGATTTCATTGAAGTCGATGAAGCCGCCGGGCAGCGCGAGTTTATCCTTGGCGGGTTCCTTGGCGCGGCGGATGAACAGGGCCTCGCCGCGCGCATTCAGGATGATGGCCGCGGCGGAGACGGCCGGATTGAAATAATAGACGAAGCCGCACGCGGCGCATTCCAGGCGGATGGGCGCGGCGGGCGCAGGCAAGGGCTGGCCGCACTTGGGGCAGAATTTGAAATGGGAAAGCATGTTCAAAAATCAGCATCACCCATACGGACGGATCTTCGGACCGCGGCTGTCCCCAGCCGCAGCGCGCGGTCGGAAACTTTGCTGTGGGTCCGGCCGGCGCGAAATGTCTGCGCGGCGTCGGGGGCGCGGCGTTCACGCCGCTTCGGCGTCGCGACGACAACCCGCCCGGAACCAATCGACCGCCCAGGCGAGCCCGCGAGTTGGAGCGGCATAAATGCCGCGCCCCGGCTCCTTCGACCCCGCAGCGCGTCTGGAACTTCGGCGTTGAACCAGCTGCTACGGGTTTTGGACATGGTTGCCGGGCAGCGGGACCTGGCTGCGGTGCATGAGGTAGGCGATGAGGTCGCGGCGCTGCTCGAAGGTGAGCGTGTCCAGCAGGCCCTCGGGCATGAGGGAGAGCGTGGATTCCTGCGAGCTTTGGATGTCCTTGCGCTCGAGGGTGAGCGTTTCGGTCATGGTCTTGAGGGTGATCGTACGGTCGGTCTTTGCCGTGACCAGGCCGTTGTACACGCGGTCATCCTTGAGCGTGACGATGGTCATGCGGAAATCGGCGCTGACGACGGCGCTGGGATCGACGACGTTGTCGAGGACGTAATCGAGATTGTCGCGGCCGGCGCCGGTGAGATCAGGCCCGACGGCGCCGCCCTGGCCGTAAAGCGTGTGGCACGCGGCGCAGGCGGTGTTGTAGAGGACGCGGCCATTGCTCTTGTCCGCCTTGGCGAGGACGGCGGGCGTGAGTTGTTGCTTGAGCTTGGCCATCAACGCGCGTTTGTCGGCGTCGCTGTCGCGCAATTCGCCCCAGGCTTTGGCGAGCAATTGATTGAGCGCATTGTCGTTCAAGCTGCGAATCTGGCGCGCGTGAAAGGCCGAGAGGTCGCTGCGCGGAATCTTGCCTTCGCCCACCGCCGTGAGCAGCGCCCGGGCGAAAGGCACACGCGAGACGAGCACGGCGAGCAATTGCGGACGTTCGGAAGGATGGAAGTTGCGATAAGCGCGCACCAGCTTGTCGCCAATGCCGGGATCATCCGTGGCGGCGAGGCCGCGCGCGGCAATGGGATTGAGGAAACGCACGTTGAGCAGTTGCTCGCAAATCTCGCGCAGGTCCGGCGGGCGGCTGTCGATGAGGGTCTGCAAGGCGACCTTGCGGGCCGGGATGTCGGCATCCTTGTCGAGCGCGAGCTTTTTGACTTCATCGAGCGCGCGGCCATCGCCGAAGACGACGCTGAGGTCGCGCACGCGATCGCGCAGGGCGGCATTCGCGGTGCCCGCGAGCTTCTGCGCGAGCGCATCCCACGCGGCGGGTTTCTTCGCCTTGCGCCAGCCGGTGAGGGCTTCGGAAATTCCCGCAAGCACATCGGCTTGGAATGCTTCGGGTTTCGCGACGGCAACCCGCAACACTTCGTTGATGGGCGCCGGGTTTTTCTCGATGTCCTCGCCCAAGCGGCGGGCGATGTATTGGCGCGTCAAAGGCAATTCACAACTGGCGCTGAGTTTCGCCAGCGCGCCGGGGTCGGTGTCGCCCACGGGAATCAAGCCATACCAGACCATCAACGGCAGATTGTGATCAGTGGCGTCTTCGCTGTGCGCGACCAAAGCGCGCGCAAGGTCGGCGCGCAGGTCCACCGGCAGGCGTTGCAACGTCGAAGCCAGCGCGAGGCGCACCAGCGGCGATTGGTCGTCGCGCGCCAGGGCGGTCAATTCGCGAAGCAAAGGCGCCGAGGCGCGCAGGTTGCCTTTTTCCTGCCGGCCCGGCGGGCGCTGGCTCAACGTGGTGTCGAGCGGCCAGAGGTCCGTCAGCAAACGCACCGCCCACGCACGGACGTGTTCGTTGGAGTGGCGCAACTGAGTTTGCAAAAACGCCGCATCCGCCGCGCCGATGACATACAGCGACCACAGGGCGCGCAACTTGTGAACGACCTTGGCGTCGCGCTCGAACATTTCATTCAATTGCTCGCGCGCCGCTTTCAAGTCGCGTCCGGCCGTGGCGCGCGCGGCCAGTTCAAGGCGCGCCTGGCGCACGAACCATTCGTTGGCGTGCGTGTGGAGTTTCACCAGTTCGCGCGAACTGAGCTTCGCTATGTCGCCCACCTCCGGCCGCTTCGGGTCGCCATGGATGACCTTGTAAATGCGGCCTGAAGTGCGGTGGACTCCGGTGGCTTCGTGGCATTCGCCGGTGTCGCTCCAATCAAGCAGGAACACGCCGCCATCGGGGCCGCAGGTCAGTTCCATGCCGCGGAACCATGGGTCGCCCGCGAGCAGGATGTCCGGCTCATGGCGCGCCACGTAACCGCTGCCGCTGCGTTCGAGGCGTTCCACATTGGCGCGCCGCCCGTGCATGTTCAACGTAAGCAGCTTGCCGCGATACTGCGCCGGCCAGTTGTCACCCTGATAAATCATCATGCCAATGTGCGCGTGGCCGCCGCCCAGGGCATCGGCCTTGCCGTCGCGCGAATTCTGCCAGCCTTTGCCGGTGTCGAAATGCCAGTGGTCGGCGTGCTGGTCAATGAGCCCGTACACGCGCGGGTTGGGGTCGATGGTGTGCGGGCGCACGTAATGCGCGCCGGCGATGCCGTGCCAGAGATGGCCGTTGACGGTGTTGATGAAAAACAATTCGCCGTGCGCATCCCAATCGTGCCCCCACGGATTGGTGGTGCCGCCGGAAAGGGCTTCGACAATCTTGCGCTGCGGATGATACCGCCACATCGTGCCGCGCAGGGGAATGCGCTGGTCCGCGGGCGCGCCGGCTATGGCGATTTCGCCGGGACTCGACGCGCCGCAACGACCGTAGAGCCAGCCATCGGGACCGAAGCGCAGGCCATTGGCGTAATTATGATAGTTCTCCGGTGGCGGCACGAAGCCTTCCAACACAATGTCCGGCGCGGCGTCCGGGACGTCGTCGCCGTTGCGGTCGGGGATGAAAATCACCTGGGGCGGGCACATGGCCCACACACCGCCCAACCCAACCTCGATGCTGGTGAGCATCTGGACGTCGTCGGTGAAGACCTTGCGCGAATCGAAACGGCCGTCGCCGTCCTTGTCCTCGAAGATAAGGATGCGGTCGCGCAGCTTGAGGTCGAACTTCACCGGGCGCTCGGCGTAGGTGTAATTCTCGGCGACCCACAGGCGGCCTTTGGCATCCCACGCGCAGGCGATGGGATTTTGCACCTCCGGTTCGGCGGCGGAGACGGTGATTTTGAATCCGGGCGGCAGCTTGAAGCTGGCGG